>CAYHXN010000001.1:0-11330 GCA_964360605.1 uncultured Candidatus Saccharibacteria bacterium
CCGCATAAATAAAGTTTTTCCAGTCCTACTGCGTCAGCAGTCCTAAAAATAGAACCGACATTGTGTAAACTCCTGATGTTATGAAGAATGACTATCATACTTGTTTAACATTATAAAACAAAAAGGCGCTCCTTAAAGCGCCTTGGGTAAATCAAGAAAAACAACGTTCACTGTAAACCCCAAAAAACGTTTAGGTAAGTTTGGATCCGGGCTTCCGTTTAAAAAACGAACTTCTAGTGCATATTTGCTATTTTTAGAGCTCAAACCGCAGCCGTTAAAACCTTTTAGGTTTTCTAAATTGTATTTTTTAATAAATTTTTTCTTGGCAGTCCTTGCTTTTTCTAAACTCATCGCAATTTCCAAAAGAATCCCTTTTATTTTATTATAATCCGGGAAAGAAAGTCAAATTTGTAAATTTATTCTAACTTCTCTATTATGTAAACAGTTATTTCTGGAGAAAAACGATGCTCGTCATTGGACTCGTCGGCGAAAAAGGCGGCGGCAAAGGAACTTTCACGAAAATAGTGAAACAAGAACAGAGTTGTACGGCCGATCTTCGTTTTTCGGATATTTTATTTGAAACTTTAAAACTTTGGTCGCTTCCGACCACTCGTGAAAATTTGCAAAAACTTTCTCCGGCCATGAATCAAACTTATGGAGAAGGAACGCTCACCCGGGCCGTAAAAGCGAGAACGGAAAATGCTCTTTGCGCCAAATGTGGAAAGCCGGCCGCGGTTGTTATTCTAGACGGTGTTCGCTGGCTGTCGGACGAGGAGCTAATACGAAGTTTTAATAACTGTTTCCTTATTTATATCACTGCCGACTTAAGCTACCGATACCACCGCTCAAAAGATCGGGGCGATAAATCCGGTGAGAACACCGCCACTCTGGAACAATTCATGGAGCAAGAGCGCGCGAAAACAGAGCTATGGATATCTCAAATTAGCTCCAGAGCCGATTTTAAAATCGTTAACAACGGAACACTGGAAGAATTCACCGCTGAAGTCCAAAAAATTTTGGCGCAAATCCTAAAAGAAAAAAACCCGCACCAATAGCGGGATTTTTGTTATTTAAAAATTACAGGATAGGCATTTCGAATTTTTTCGTAAACTGCCGAATCAATAAACTTATATTTCAACAAAAGATTCAGTTTCTGCTTGCATCCCTCTTTATCCAAGTAAGAAGCATTTTTAAAAATTAATAGAAAAATATTAAGGTCCCAAAATCCGTATAATCCGGTAGAAGCCAGATAACAATGCTGAACCCAATAAGCAATGTCCTCTTCATACTCTTCTTCAGCGTCATTGGGGAATATTTTAGCTCCATTAATACTTTTCCACTCGCTGCTAAAACCCGACCAAATTGCGTCTAAATAATAATGGTGAGCGTGGGCTCCTTCGTGCCAGATATTTGACGGTTTATAAAGAAGCGCGGAAGATTTAATTCTAATTTTTCTTAACCGGTTGCACTTTCCCCAATAGTCCTCCGAATCCGTTTCCTCAATAGTTATGCCTCTTATAGAAAATCTTACTTCCGGAGTAAGAAAGGCTAAATATCGGTGTATCTTTTCATAATGTTCCGGACTGGCATTGCAAATTCTTATTTCATCGTCTTCCAAAAATAGGGAAGCCGGGGTTATTGGCCAAAAAAAGAAAAAAATAGATGCCAAAACCAACAGTAAGAACAAAATGAAAGTCCTTCCACTGATGCTGATTTTTTTCACAAAGAACAACCCAAAAACTTATTTAAGAGTATAGTCGCTTCTTTCTTTAAAATCCAGTGCTATTCGGACGGGCTTTGGGTGTTCTGCGGTTCCGGACTTAAACGAACCTCCCAATCGCTGACAGAATCCGTATCACAGCCGTTCCCTGAAACACTAGCCGAAAAACACACGCCGTTGGTTGCTGGCTTTCGTTCCAAACTCATTCCGGCCGCAAAACCATTCCAATCAACAATATTGTAAGAAAACGCGTCCACGGACACTGGATTTTGGCCAGAAACCGCTACCGTCCCATTCACTAAGTAAATTGTGGCGGAAGTATTATTTAAACTGCCGCTAGCCCACACCATATCCGCGCGAGGATCGTTTCCTAACCAAACAAGAAAAAATCCGTGTGGCGCTACCCCATCAGTGCTTTCAAAATTTTTCTTACTCGTACTGCCGCTACTAGATACGTGCTGAATGGACCATCCGGAAATATCCAAAACTTGATCGGTTGGATTAAAAAGTTCAATAAATTCCTTGCCGCCGTCCGAACCCTCCGCGTCAAATAAAACTTCGCTGATGAGCAAATGACCAGCAATGCCGCTGGATGATGGTTGTGGCGGTGGTGAAGATGGCGCTGTTGATGTTGGTATTTCTGATGGTACTGGCGCTTCTATGGTAACTGGCACAGAATTTTCCGCTTTCGGAGTGCCAGCGTAAGCGCTAGAGGTGTACCAAGAAAGATCGTTGGCGCGCTCCATTGTCCGTTTAGGTTCAACTGTTCCCGCGGTCCAATCAGGATTAGCGCGCGCTTCGTCGGCGAGTTCGCATTTTGGCGCGAATAAAAATAAAGCGTCATCGCCGTTAACGATAGATCCAACATAAATCAAATCAGCAGGAATATTGGGCACTGCGTCATCGTGCGACCTCTCTAAAATATAAAATCCACCGGGAGGAATCTTTCCGGTTAGACGAACTTGTATCTGGTTCTTCTGGTCAAGTAATTGCCAGCCAGAAAGATTAACCGTGACACCGGAGATATTTTTAAGCTCAAGCCACTCGTCTTGGGTACGAACAGCCGAACCCATCCACGCGATTTCATTTAAAACAACCTGATTACGCGAGGGTGTTTGCGATATGGAAAAATCACAAAATGGTGGAATCGGGATAATGGGAGGCAATGGCGGTTCATGAGAATTATTCGGCGAAAGCACGGCAACGGCGGACGCGGTTTCTAAAGAATTTTTCGCTGAACTAGCTTCCTGCTTCGGCTCTAGAGAGTCGTTATTCGGTATCTTGCCGACTATTTTTGGATCCCCGTTAAGCGGCACCGTGGCAATTAGAGTAACGTTGTCATTTAAACCAAGAATGTGATCTTTGAATAAAAAACCGCCAAGAATTAGAAAAACTGTCGCTCCCGCGACAATCGCGGTCTTGAAAAAAGAAATGGGCATAAGAATATGCCTATTGTATCAACCTAGCGTCCAGAGTTCAAATAATCGTAAATATTTAAAACCGCCTTTACCGCGTCTCCGGCAGAAATATTGTTTTGCTTATATAAAACATCCGTGGCGTCTCCTGCCGCCCAAATTCCTTTCTGGGAAGTTTGCTGAGTCTTGTGGTCTATAATAATTTCTCCGGACTTATTCAAATCAACTAAACCACTGAGAAATTCCGTGTTCGGAATAGCCCCGATTTCAACAAAAACACCTTCAAGTTTTATTTCTTTTACTCCACCGCCAGACAGGTCCTCGTATTTTAAGCCGCTAACAAATTTATCGCCTAAAATTTCCAAAGTCTTAGCCTTAAAAATTATTTTTACTTTGGGACTGGTTTTAATCTTATCCTGTGTAACTAAATCGCCTTTTAATTTATCGCTGGTTGAGAAAATATAAATTTCGGCCGCGTATGGCAATAAGTCTACCGCAGCTTCCAAACCGGCATTGCCGCCACCGATAACCGCGACAGCTTTATCTTTAAAAATTGGGGCGTCGCAAGTAGAACAATAAACTACCCCTTTGCCGTCTAATTTTGCTTCTCCGGGGATACCTAACCTTTTACGATGACTGCCGGTAGTCACTAAGATATTTTTGGTTTCCAAAACTTTCCCTGATTTTAAATAAATAGTAAAACCACTCTTGGTTTTTTCTGTTTTTTCAGCTAAGTCGGGATTGATTACTTCAATATCTCCCTGTGCCCGCAAATGCCCTTCCAGCATCTTAGCAAAATCAAAACCGGAAACCGATCTGGTCCCTATCCAGTTTTGAATGTCCGCGGACACGAAAGATTGGCCGCCGAAACCGTCGGTTACCAAAGTAACGTTAATTTTTTTTCTGGCGGCATAAACGCCAGCGGCAACACCAGCTGGCCCCCCACCGATTATTACTAAATCGTACATAAATTTATTTTAACCCCAGCGCTTCTTTGAGTAATTGTTCGTTGTAACCTACAAAAATTTCCCCATTAATGTCAATAACCGGAACACCTAACTGCCCGGACTTTTCCACCATTTCTTCGCGCGCTTTTTCGTCATCGGCGACATCGGCTTCCTGATATTGAATGTTGTTTTTTTTAAACAATTCCTTTGTCATCTTGCAGTAGACGCAAGTTGGGGTTGTGTAAATTTTTATGTTCTTCATTTTTAAATTATACATGTTTTTAGAACTCTAAACAAAAACCGCCCCGATGAATATCGGGACGGTTTTTGTTTTACCAAGTAAAACTTGGCTTAGTTTCGGAAATCTCTCCGAGGGCGGCTACCCATCCGATCGCGATGGCAATTGCGGCAAAGCAATTGATCCAATCGAGCTGGGTCCGGTTCAAACGGCAATTCCGTTATCGGTCCCTGGCACCCTTTGCAGGTCCAGTTGCCCTGGTACATTTTCCGAGGTCCTTGATTATTAAATTCCATTTTGCCTCAAAAATTTTTTGACCTTTATCGTTAGTGGTCTTGAAGCAAAACGAAAAACTTAACTGCTTTGCTCAATTAGACTAAACGTGATTACTATTTTATTACTTCTGTAATTCCTTGTCAATAGCCGCTTTGAAGACCCTGAAAGACTGGGCTCCGCTAAACAACTTACCATTAACAAAGGTAGCTGGGGTGCCGTTTACTCCCAAGACTATCCCGTCATCATAGTCCTTATTAATTTCTTGCTGATATTTACTGGTATCCAGACAAGAATCAAATTGTTTCTGATTCAAGCTAAGCTGACCCGCCAAGGATTTCAGGAAATTAGCCGAAAGATTGCCGTTATTCTCACGCCCATCTAAAATTTCGGTTTGGAAAAGCTTGTCATGATACTCCCAGAACTTTCCCTGATCGGCGGCGCATTGAGAAGCGATTGCCGCCATAAAAGATTCTGGCCCAAGAAAAGCAAAGTCGCGATAAATTAATTTAACCTTACCGGTTTTGACGTATTGGTCTTTTAAAGACGGCTCTACCTCGCTAAAGAACCGGCCGCAGAACGGACATTGATAATCTCCAAACTCAACAATTGTCACCGGCGCGTTCGGATCGCCTAAAATTATATCGTCATCAATCAACGCCGCCGAATCATCAGATTTAATTTGATCCTTTAAATTAGCTGAATTAGGCAAATTTCCGGTGCCACCGCGATAAATCAAAGCTCCGCCAATAATAATGGCGGCCACAAAAATGCTTAGAGGCAATAAATTACTTTTCGGAGAACTGCTTTGATTTCCCTCCATATTACTTATAATATAGAGGGTAATGGAATTTTTAGTCAAGCTTAAACAGTGGATTCTACTTGCTGGCGACATCGGCATTTTTTATCTGTCTTTGATTATCGCGCTCTTTCTTCGTTATGGTAATTTCTCAAATGACGCCTGGGGACTTCATTTTTTACCGTTCACTCTGGTATTAGTAGTTTGGATTTTGATCTTTTACATCGCCGGCCTATATGAACCTCGCCAGCTCAATAATTCGCCCGACTTTTTTAAAAATTTTCTTTCTGTTCTTTTTTTAGCAGCTGGTTTAGCGGTCGCCATTTTTTATCTTGCTCCGGGCTTAGGCATTACGCCCAGAACTAACCTGTTCTTATTTTTGATATTTTTTAGTTTGGCTTTCTATCTTTGGAGGTTCACTTACAACAACGTTCTTACCACTGGCCGGCCTGCCAATAAAATACTTTTAATTGGCTATAACCGGACGGCGGAAGAACTATCGGAAAAACTTTCTAATACCCCACAATTGGGTTATGAAATAAAGTTTTGGATGAAAGAGGGTTTGCAAGACAAAGAATTTGAACATCTTTCCCAGATTATCCTAACCAACGGCATAAATCTGATTGTGATTCCGGCTCACATCAAAAAGAGTTCGGAAGCCGCCCGCAGTATTTACAAAAATTTGTTATTAGGAATTGAAGTAATAGATCTCGCGGAACTCTACGAAAAGGTTTTTCTTAAAGTTCCGTTGGCAGAATTGGAAGAAGTTTGGTTCTTAGAAAACTTGGCTAAAAGCCACAAAGTTTATGAATTTTTTAAAAGACCGGTGGAATTGATTGGTTCTGTTGTTTTAAGTATTCTATTTTTACCATTCATGGCTTTAATCAGCGTTCTCACAAGCCTTACTTCCAAGGGGCCGGTTATTTATAAACAGGACCGCATTGGCCAAGGCGGAAAAGCATTTACTATTTATAAGTTCCGAACAATGCTCCAAGACGCGGAAAAGAACGGCCCGCAGTGGTCTGGTGGCCAAGATAAAAGACCTACGCCGTTTGGCAAGCTTTTGCGACGCACTCATCTTGATGAATTACCTCAATTGATAAATATTTTTCGGGGCGAATCTTCGCTTGTCGGTCCCAGGCCAGAAAGACCGGAGTTCGTAGAACAACTCAAAAAGGAAGTGCCATTTTATGATTTACGGCACCTAGTTCGGCCCGGAATCACTGGATGGGCGCAAATTAATTACCGTTACGGCGCTTCCATTGAAGATACTTACGAGAAAGTCCAATACGATTTATATTATCTCAAAAACCGTTCGTTGGTTTTAGATATAATTATTTTAATTAAAACTTTACGCTTGTTCTTTATTACTTTGCGCTAAACAAACGCAAACCATCTTTCAGATCAACATTTGGTTCCCAACCGATTAGTTCTTTGGCCTTCGTAATATCTGCTAGCGTCGCCCGAACTTCGCCTCGCCTTTCTGGGGCTAGAACACATTTTCCCGCTTTTAATAAATCTTCGGGCTTAGATTCTATCGGCATTCCCAAAATTATAGAAGCTACTTCCCAAATAGAGTAATTGGTTGCTGTACCGATATTAATGATTTCGCCATTACCAACCTTCAAAGATCGCATTGCTAAAAGATTAGCGCGGACTACATCATAGACATGAGTAAAATCGCGTTTTTGGTGACCATCAGGAACGATGGATAAAGGTTTTCCTTGTTTAATAAAATCAGCGAATAAGCCGATAACGGTTGGGTAAGGCCCGTCGCTCGCATTATTTTGGCGAGGCCCGTAAACATTAAAATAACGCAAGCAAACAGTTTCCGCTCCGTCAGTCATTTTCCCCATATCTCGCATCAACATCTCCCCCATCCGCTTAGTGGAACCGTAAGGATGTAGTGCCTGGGAAGCCACCTTGTCTTCTTCTCGCAACGGCAGGTCCTCGCGAGGCCCATAAGCCGAAGAGGAGGCCGAATAGACTATACGACGAACTTTGTGCTTTTTCGCGGACGCGAGGATGTTCCGAGTTCCGATGGCATTAACGTCAAAATAAAGTTCGGGGTTTTCAAAAGACGGCTGGATCCTCGCCAACGCCGCGGTATGAAAAACTCCGTCGGCTCCCTTGAAAAGCGGGTCTATTTTTTCTGAATCCCGAATATCCAGCTGATGGAAGTCCGCTTTTGGGTTTAAGTTCTCTTTCTTGCCGGTGTCCAGGTTATCAATAACCACCACTTGATGCCCTTCGGCAATTAACGCGTCCACGATATGAGAGCCGATGAATCCAGCTCCGCCGGTAACAATGTATTTCATTTATTTGTATAATATAGGAATGATTAGAAAGCTTCAAGAGTTTTTATTCTTTAATAAAAATCCTTTCCAGACTGTTGCTAAAAATACTTTTTGGTTATTTTTCGGCCAAATATCCGGCCGCCTGCTTAGAGCGGCGATTGTCATTTACGCGGCTCGTCTTTTGGGGGCGGCTAACTGGGGAGCATTTTCTTACGCATTGGGAGTGGCCGCTTTTTTAACCATTTTCTCCGATATCGGAATTAACGCCTTAGTGACAAAAATCGCCGCTCGAGAACCCGAGAGTAAAGAAAAATACATTTCTACGGCTTTTTTCACTAAGATTGGGCTACTGATTATCTTAGCCGCGGTAGCACTTATTGCTTTCCCTTATTTAACCAAAATTCCGGAAGCTATCGCTTTGATGCCAATCGCGGTTTTGATTTTTTCTTTTGATACCATTCGGGAATTGGGCTCGGCCATCAGCCGAGCGCTGGAAAAAATGGAGATTGAAGCCTCTATTGGAATTTTTACCAACTTAGCAATCGTGGTGCTTGGATTTCTTTTTCTCTCTCTCCAGCCAACGGCTGGGTCATTGGCCGTCGCTTACGCGGTTGGTAGCGGACTCGGCTTAATAGCAATTTTTATTACTCTCAAAAATCACCTGCGGGGACTACTATCGGGTTTTGACCTTAAATTAGCGAAGGAGATTTTCTTTTCGGCCTGGCCATTCGGTTTAATGGGTTTAATGGGGGTGATTATGCTCAATACCGATATTATTATGCTGGGCTGGCTGCGTTCATCAGAAGAAGTCGGGTATTATTCCGCCGCTCAAAAACCGATTCAATTGCTTTATGTCCTGCCGACGCTCCTTGCCACAAGCGTCTTCCCAATGATAGCGCGTCTCGCTAAACTAAGTCCGGAAATCGTCAAAAATATTTTAGAAAAAGCGCTGGCGATCGTAGTTTTAATAGCTATTCCCATAACTGTTGCCGGTGTTTTATTAGCCAATCCCATTATGAATCTGCTTTTCGGCGTGGAATACGCTCCGGGAATCGCCACTTTTCAAATTCTAATGTTAACCATTTTAATCGTTTATCCTTCCACAATCATAGGCAACGCGATTTTTGCTTTTGACCAACAAAAACATTTCATAACTTTTACCTTGGTGGCCGCTCTGGGAAATGTCGCTTTTAATTTTCTTTTAATCCCGAGATTCGGCATTGAAGGCGCGGCGATTTCCACTGTGACTACGCAACTCATCACCAACATTTTAATCTGGTACCGAATTAGAAAAATGATCGGCCTCCGTGTCTGGCCGCAAATCCAATATTACTTATCCAAAATAAAATAGAGGCGCGTTGGTTAAAAATCTCTTAAATCCTTTTTAATAATGATGAGGTTTTAAATCCGCAGGCTATCTTACGAGCGGATTTTGAGGCCTTTTCGGCATGGTGTTCCGATGGATATCGGAACCGAAAAGGCCGAAAACCTCGCAGCGAGCCGCTGGGCGAGCGAGAATGAGCAAGAAAGATAGCCCGCGGAATCAGTGAGTTCACTTACCATTCCTTAATTGCCTTCTCCCAACGCTCAAAAGTCCCGCAGTCGTACCATTTGCCATTTTTTATTTTATAACCCGCCAATTTCCCCTCCTCTGCCAAACGCGGAAAAATATCCTTTTCCACCATTAGAAAACCTTTTTTCCAATCCGCGCGATCTAAAACCTCCGGCTCTAAAATATAAAGTCCGGAAGAAATATATTTTGACGGCGGGTTGGCCGGTTTTTCTAAAAATTCCCTAATTTTTGACCCCTTCATTACCGGCACTCCGTAATCGGAGGGATTTTCTACTTTCACCAGCGCGATAGTTGCTAAAGATTTTTGCCGACGATGAAAGCTCATCATCGCGCGTAAATCAAAATCCTTTAGCTCATCTCCGTTAGATAAAACAAAGGTGGTTGTTAATTGGTTTTTTAAATACTTTAATCCGCCAAAAGTGCCAAGAGGTTTTGGCTCAACTTTCAAAGAAAGTTTTTTAGGAAGCTCGGAAGAATAGCGTTTCCGCCACCAATGGTAATCCTGTCGGTGATTTTTATTGATTAAAATCGTCGGCTCATTGATGCCATGCTTAACAAAGAAATCCACCAAATGATTTAAAATTGGCCTGTGTTGTACCGTTAAAAGCGGCTTGGGGATCTCTAATGTTACCGGATGAAGGCGAGTGCCAAAACCTCCGGCTAAAATAACCGCGCGCATATACTTAAAATACACGAAATCCGATAAAATGAAACCCTAATTAATTAACCCCGCCAAGGCGGGGTTAATTAATTAATTGCCTTTCGCTTTCTTCAGTAACACGTCTAATTGAAGTTTCAAAGCATCAAGTTGCTTTTGCAAAGCTGAACGCTGGACAGAATCACTGGAAGATTGAGGCACGATCGGAGTCGGCGCTGGTGTAGGCGCGGGCTGAGACGTTGGGCTACCAAAAATTTCTTTAAGTTTGGCGCGGGTCTTCGGACCAAGACGGCCATTGCCTAAATCATTGGCATTTTTAATAACGCCGTATTTAATCTGGAATTTTATTATGGCGGCGCGAGTTAAACCACCAAAGTAACTGGTAACCTGGCCCTCTGGATAAATGCTTTTATCTTGTTTGAGTAATTCCTGCAGTCTCTTCACATCTTCACCGCGAGCTCCAAAATCTAAGTCTTTATTAAAAACTGGAGAAATTAACGAAGCTACTGGCGATGGCTTAGCTACTGTCGGAGCAGGCGTTACTGGAGCTTGGGTAGTCGGAGCTGGTACAGGTGCTGGGGTCGGAGTGGGTGCAGCAGGAGCAGGAGCAGGAGTCGGAGTTGGGGTCGGCGCTGGAGAACCACCGCCGCCGCCACCTCCGCCACCACCGCCGCTTCCTCCACCAGATGCGGCAGTACAAATAGTACCGGTAGGAGTTACCGTAACATTAGTAGTAATACTGGAACTAATAGCAAGGACGGATGAATCAGTGTTGCAAGTGAAGGAACTACTAATTCCGGTTCCGGTAATAGAGTTAAAAGTTGAGCGATTGGCTGAGGTTACTGTAATAGTGGAACCAGATAATATACTCATCGCAAAACTGCCGCCTTCAACAGTAATGTTTTCAACTAAGCTTCCACCGCTAACGGTAAATTCTAGATTATTCCCGCCAATTGATAACACAATAGTTGATCCACTACCGAATTGAACGTCATCAAAAGCAGCAAATACTAAGCCCGTTGATAAAAGCAAACCTAATAAAGTTGTAATAACTTTTTTCATAGTAAGGAGTGTAAGGAACTATAAACTCAACTAATTAGTTGGACAAAGCACATCACCGCTATGAATATCGCCATTTTTAGCGGTAATCATGGTGCAACCATCACCGTCAGAATCTTTCAAAATAATCGCGCCTCCCATAAGGTCGCCGCCAGCTATAAATACCGTAGTAGAAGCGTTACCTACGCCGACAACAAGCGGAATATCAGATCCGGCAATAGTCATAGTTGGGCTAGAACTTCCAACGGAGAGCGTGGAGGTAGCGATAAAAGAAGAAGCACTTGAAGTAGCGTCAATATTCCAATTGCCTTTAACGCTTCCAAAACCTCCGATTCCCACCGCGTAAGTAGT
>CAYHXN010000001.1:11430-15393 GCA_964360605.1 uncultured Candidatus Saccharibacteria bacterium
ACGCTTCCAAAACCTCCGATTCCCACCGCGTAAGTAGTGGAGGTAGCTCCATCTCCCCAACCGGCAAGCACAGTACCGCTGGAAGTAGCCGTAAAGTAATCAGCGAGCAAGAAGCCGTCAACTAATACCGCGCCCTTTACACCCAAGAAAGCGCCGGGGGTCGTTGTTCCTAAACCTAAATTGCCAAAAATCCAAGAACTATTAGTAGAAGTGGAAGTAAAGTAGTTAGCACTAACAAAACCATCTACTATAGCCACACCTTTTACACCTAAAGCGCCACCAGGAGCGGATGTAGCAATGCCCACGCTATCAGTATCAACGTAGGTTGCACCGAATGCGGCTATCGACACAAATAAAACCGACAGAGCGACTGAGATAAAAACGGCCATTATTTGCCGCTTATGCGACAAAATAAAACTTGTCATATATTTTTAAATTATTTTTCGACTATTATTGTTTTTTTTTATTTTAAGCCGCGGTACCTCACACCGCGATCATAATTTAATATTAAAAATAAAAAATCCCCATGTAAAGCGGTGGGTGTGGATAACTATTTTATAAGCTGTTTAAAACTTCTCTAAAGTAGGTGGTGTCCGGTAATAAATTAATTATCTCTTTATAAATAACCGTAGCTCTTTCTTTGTCTCCAATTAGCACATAAGTATTGGCAATTTTATCTAAGCTTTGAACTAAAAAACCTAAAGCTAATCCAGATCGCTCCGGATTTTTAAGGGCCGCGGTTTGCTTTACTTTATATAGGTCCGCTAATATCTGACCAACAATATCGTGACGGCCGATTAAAATGGCTACTACGGCTTTATTAGTATAAGCCTCTGGATTAGAGGGTTCTAAATCAACGGCCTTTTGTAAAAGATCCATTGTTTTGGAAAACTCGGAAGTCCTAAGATAATTGTCGGCTAAAGAATAATAAACTTGTTGTTTTTTAGGACTCAAGGCCAACGCTTTAGTAAAATGCTCGCGTGCTTTTAAGATATTATTAGTTTCTATCCGAGCAGCGGAATTATACAAAGAACCGGTAAAAAGATGAATCCTAATGTTTTCTGGGTTGCGTTTTAAATAATCTTCTAAACGTCCGGCGGCAAAATCCAAAAACTGAACCTTTGTTGCTGGATCAACTTCTTGCCCCATAAGACTGGTTGCCACCCGCGTAAGCTGTTCTAAAGTTTCGCCCTCTCCAAAAGTTTTGTAATCTAAAGTTTTCTGAAAAGATTGAAGGGTTTTATTAAATGGATCAATACTGTCCGTGGTTGCTTGTAAAGACGTAATGATTCCGCGAGCGGTTTTTGTAGGAATAACGTTAACAAAATAAATTATTACCCCAGCAACCACCAAACCAACAGCGGATATGCCTAAAGAAATATTTTTATTACCCGACGCGTGATTCAACGATTTAACTTCTTTTTCTTCCATTTTCTCATCAAACATATTTACGTAACCTAAAAGAGCGAAGAAAAGCGCGTAAGTATTAAAGTTGTCAAAAACCAATAAATTCTGAACAAAATAAGCAATCGGCCCCAATACCAATATCAAACCTTCTTTAACGCCCACTTTTTTTAATCGCCAAGCCCGCCGCACATTCATGAAATAAACAACGAATAATGAGAGATAAGAAATCAGCCCCAAAACTCCCGCATTAAGTAGCCACTCAAAAATAATGTTGTGGGGACGATCAAACCACGGTTCTTGGTCATAAAGCTTGGGGTCAAAATGTTTGGCAAATACACGAAGATAGTTCTCTTGTCCCCATCCTAAAATCGGTCTTTCTTGAAACCCTCTCCAGCTTACTCCCCAAATCAAAAGTCGTGCTTTAACCGTACTGTCAGTTAAAGAAAGACTGGCAAAACGGGATAAAACATTGCTTTCTTGAACAAATTTAGAATTTTTGAACGATAAAAATAGAATAGGGGCTAAGATAATCGCGGCAAGACCGCTAATCGCTAATTTTCTATAGAGTTGGTCTCTCGGGGTTTCGGGCTTTATTAAAATCGCGTAAAGCAAAAGGAAGACCGGCACCGTAATAAAGAAAGCGAGGGCAACGCCGCGGCTGGCGGTAAAATATAAAATTAAAAAGCTGTAAATTAGAATTCCAATATAAAACAACTTCCATAATTTTTGAGTCGCGTTAAATAACGATATTAAACTAAGCGTGATGATAAAAATAAGATAAACGGCAAGGTACGTCGGGTTGCCGATTGTGCCATCCACGCGAACGCCGCCGCCCTGAATTGATTCCTTAACCCCAAAAACTTGAAGCCACGCGTAGCCACCGACTAAAAGACCTACAATTAAAAAAATGTTAAAAAAAGTCAGCCATTCTTTCTTACTACGAAATATGCTGGTGATAATTAAAAAGTAGGCATATAAATGGAGAATCATTAAATAGCCCTCCATTCTTTCAAAACGAGACCAAAAACTAGTATGAGGATCTACGCCTAAAAGATTGGCGATGCCGACTATGGCCACGAAAATTGTCAGCGCCCAAAATAAGAAGGTGGGTTTCGGACGGTAACGTTTGTCTAAAACCGCCAAACCAATCCATAAAGCCAAAGCGATTTCAATAATGATTCGGAAGGCGAAATTACGCGCGGTGATATAAGGGAAAAACATCGTCTGAGCAATCCAAAGCGATAAAAATGGTATCACAAAAACCAAGGCTTTCAGCATCCAAACGTAATATTTTTTCAGAGTAGCATCGTTCATTAATTTTTAAAAACCGTTCGCGTTATTCACGCATTAGTTCCCGTTATCCGCGCTGTGTTTTCTTTTTTTCCAATACCTCTAAGTCAGTAATATGCTTGCTTACATCTTCATAAGTCAAACCCTGATCAGCAAGAAGTTTTTCATTAAATTTCCAAGCCGCTAGTAAAAGTTCGTGAACTTCCTGCAATCCTTGTTCCTTGGCAAAAGCCATAAAGGCGGCCGTGTCTTTAGGAAAACAATAACCGCCGAATCCCCGATAACCGCCATGGAGAACATCTAAATGAGAATCGCCGATACGGTGGTCGGCCGACATAGCTTTACGGACGTTTTCATAATCAGCATTAACTTTTTCGCAAACTTTAGCAATCGCGTTAGCCCAATTTACTTTTTGAGAAAAATAAACATTTCCGGCATATTTAATAATCTCCGCTTCCGTAGCCGTAACGCGACTCTGTTTATAAGTATTAATACCCCAAGGAGACATAAATGGCGCTTTGGGTAATAGCGATAAAACAAGGTGAGCGGCTTCCAAGCTTTGCTCGGTAAAACCTACAATTTGGCGGTCAGGACGAATCATGTCAAACCAAGCAGTTTTTTCGCTTAAAAATTCCGGATTAAATAAAAATTTATTATTTGGGTACTTTTTTTGCAATCTCTCGGTGGTCCCCGGAGGAACGGTGGATTTAATAACCACGATTTTTTCTCCTTTAATTTTACCAACCGCGTCTTCAACTATGGAAGTATCGCAAGCGCCGGTTTCCGCGTTACGCGGTGTCGGCACAGCGACAAAGATCGCATCGGCCATTCCGATGTCGCCAACGCATTTTTTGGGATCAATGTCGTAAGTAAATAAATCCTCACCGGTCTTATAGTCCTTAAATTCCTCAAAATATCTTTTTAGTTGGGCGCCAACCCAACCTACGCCAATAATTCCAAGTTTAGGGTGATACATGGTAATGAGATTATATTATAGGAACTTTACGAAAAAATAAATACCCCAGCCATCACTGACTGGGGTAATAAATATCAGACTTTCACCGCCGCTTTTTCAGCGACCAGTCTTTCCAACACGGAAACAACTCGTTTTGCCGCGCCTCCTTTTTGAACTGGATAATATTTCTCTTGCTGTTTCTTCAATAAAACGGCTGTTTCTGTTTCTGAATCAGAAAGTTCCATAACGGCTAGCAACAACACATCAAACATTGTCGCGGTTAATGCCGCGCCGCACTTAGCCGGCGGCCA
>CAYHXN010000001.1:15493-79387 GCA_964360605.1 uncultured Candidatus Saccharibacteria bacterium
CGGCGGCCAGTCTGCTTTTCCAATCGTTCCAAAACAGGATCAATCATGTATTCAATAACCGGCTTACGTTGGTAAATAGCGTTGATGCCAATTGTTGAAAACTGGCTGACTATTAAATCCATTGCCGGCATAATATCATCGGCGCTCTTGTATGCCGAGGAATCAATGATGCGTACCAACGAACCATCTAAAACCTCTTTGTAAAAATTCGGGTCTGTTTTTAACGACTGATCGCCCGGGTGAAATCTTGGAATAAAAATAAAATGTCGTTTCGTAGCTTCTATGGCCATTCTAAGCGCCTTAACAGTGTCTTGCAAAAGTCGCCGGTTCAGGTTACCGTCCTTGCCAAAAGCAGAAACAACGGCAATTTCCTCATCCGAAATACCAAGTTTCCCGCGAATATCCCCTCGGCTAGGATAATTGGATAAGTCGGCATAATCTTCCCAAATCGGCACTCCGGAAACTTCCGCCCGAGGGTATCCGATTTCCCGAGAAAACTCTTTTTCAGTTTCATCCGGAACAAATACCACACTGCAGTCACGCTTCATTTCCTCTGGCATTTCCGAGCGGTTGTGCGCTCCGTAAGTGTCGGCGAAAATAGCGTAAGGAATGCCCCTTTGCCGCGCTTGAACAATCACTGCCAGTTCATCGCTAATGTTCATGCTGGAAGTCGTCACCAACACCGCGTCCGGATTAAAACTCATCAAAGCTGGGGCGTAAATCATTGATTCGGGATCCTTTGAAAGTACTGCCGCCACTTCGTGATTGCGATCCGATAAAGCTGAAGCTACTCGAACCAAATTTTTCGCTGGCCCAATCGTACGAGCTACCAAAAGCGCCCTCATGACCCTACTCCTTATAAAATTGTAAAAGTGCTTTGCCAAAGGAACAGCCTTTAGCAAACTGGGAAGATAATAACAAGAATCCTCCAAAATAGCAAATTAAAAGGTGGCCTACAAAAAACCGCCTTTGTGGCGGCGTGCTGTAAGCACAATAATCAGAATAAGCGAATCGCTACTTTGTTTTGCATGTTGTCGCTTACGGAATCCATAAGGAGAAAAATTACTCTGTTATCAGTATCTGCGTGCTCTTGAGCATGTCGTTTTATTTCTTGGAGAAGACCTTCTCCGTGAGCATTGTTACCCCACCCACAATCGCAGTATGCCTGCCAAAAAATACTCGGTTTATTAGCCTTCCAAGTTCCTATTCTATTAAGCGTCAAGATCGACTTTCTGCCGATAAGCTTCTTAATATCTGTCGTTCTAGTTTCTATTCGCAATTCTGGTCTAATCTTATCCCTATTGACGTGTAGCTTAATATGATCGTCCAAGTTAGTTAAAAAACGGCGCTGATCAACACTAACCCAACCACAAATGTCGCAAACAACTCCAATAAAACTGTCCCTTACTACTATGCGCATAGTACGTAATTGCATAAAAGACCATTAAAATACTGGTGTTATTTTAACACTAATAGCGGTGTTTGTAAACAGACTAAAAAATATCTCTGTTTTTTTGTTATAGTTTCTTTATGAGACTACTAATTGCCGTTGACGCGCCCGGACCGGCGGAATTTATACGACCTGTTATTGGTTTGTTAAAAAGCAACCACCGCTACAGCGGGGCAAGCAAACGACATGAAATAAAAATAGTAACGGTTAAAGATTCGCCGACTAAAATTTTGGCGAAGTTCAGGCCGACAAGATGCGATTCCGAAAAAGAGGCGGAAAAAATCTATAAAAAATTCCGGCCGGATGCGCTAATAATCGCTATGAGTTCTCTTGTGCTCGGACCACACGTAAATTTAAAATTTTCCGAATTGGCAAATAAGGGTAAAAAAACTGTTATTGGTTTTCAAGATTTCTGGGCTAATCATCGCTGGCCAACCAATAGAAAAATTTTATCGGTTTCCAAAGCAATTTTAGTTCCGGACGATCTAGCAGAAAATTTAATTCTGCAGGACGGATATAAAGGCAAGGTTCTCATTACCGGCAGTCCGGCCTTTGATAAGTTCCGAGAAATTTATGTTCCTAAAGAAAGAAAGCGACTAAGAAAAAAGTTGGGAATTCCGGAAGATTTTTTTGTTATTCTTCATGCCGGCACCGGAACGCCTCAAAGCTGGAAAGAAGATGAAACGACTTTCAAATTTATCGCTAACACTATTAAAGAGCTCCAAAAAGAAGCTCATCGCATCGCTTTTATATCCCGACCTCATCCCAGAGACGAAAATCCGGAACGATACAAAAAACTTGCTCCCGATTTAAAAATGATTGAAACAAAATCTATTCCTATCACAGAAGAACTGGTTCCGGTCTCTGATGTCGTCATTGGAATGTATTCAACGAATCTGGTTCATGCCGCCTATCTTAGAATTCCCGCAATCAGCATTCTTTTACCAAACGGCGGAATGCGGCGGCTTAAAAAGATTCATTTGGCAGATTTTCCTCCCAATGCCGCCGGAGCAACGGTGGGAATTTATAAGGCCTCCGTCCCCGCTCTTAAAAAAGAGTTGGAATTGATAATGATTGATCCGATACATAACGCCGTGATTAAAAAAGCCCAAGAGCGGTTTTTCCCAATCCTTAAAGAAACGGCCGCCAAAAAAGTTTTGGGGTCAATTCTTTCTTTGATTAATTAAGCGCTATTTTTATTTTTTCAAACTTATTTTCAAACCCGTCATTCTAACATTCTATAGAATGTTAGAATGACATTGAGCTAACTAAAATCAAAGCTTGCTGATTAAATTTAAAAACTTAGCACCCAGCGGAGAAAGAATATGTATTACTGACCGAGAACGATAGTTCTTTTCAATCAAACCGGAGCGATGCAGTGTCGACGCATGCTGAGCGATTGTTTTAAAATGCGCTTCTAATCCATCGGAGATTGCCGATAGCGATAACCCCGGCTCTTGCTTCAATAAAAATAAGATTTTTAGTCGCCAATGATTGGCCCCGCCTTTAATCATCTTTTCCAAAGCTCGGAATTTATCTGTCATATTATTACAACTTAAGATACCACACTCTAACATTCTATAGAATGTTAGAGTGTGGTAAAAGTAAAATTGAATTAGAATTGGAACTTAAACTAGACGGTTAAGTGTGATGGGGTCGTATTTTTTTAGTGCCTGCGCGGTTTTCTTTCCGATTACCTCTTCGTATTTTTCCGATGGCAATCCACCCGCGTATTGTTGCGGCCGCATAGCATAGACCATCTCCGAAGTTAAAGTTGCACCGGCCGGAATATCTTGCCCCGCCATTAAAGATTTTCTAAAAAGCGGGCGGAAGACAGCCTCACCTTCTTGTAAAACTTTGGCTTTGCTCCCCGATCCTTTTTTAGCAAAATCACTCTCCAAAACTTTTTGCTTTTCTTCAGCACTTTCAAGAACTTTATTAACCCCATTAACTAAATCACTTAATTCCTGCGGCGTCATAGAAACTTTATGGTCAGAACCCCATAAAGTCCGCGACATGGAAAAATGCTTTTCTAAAATCGTCGCGCCCATCGCTACCGCAACTAAATCCGGCTCTATGCCAATAGAGTGGTCGGAGAAACCGATTGGCATATCAAATTTTTCTTTGTAAAAATCAATTGTTTTAAGATGAAGCTCTTCCGGCGGGCAGGGATATTTAGAGACACAGTGAAGAAGCGCCACTCTTGGATTTTTCGCTCTTAAAAAATTAATCGCCTTCTCAACCTCCTCTAAAGTGCTCATTCCGGAAGAAATAATAATCGGTTTTCCGCTATTGCGCATGTAATCTAACATCACAAAATCCAAAATATCACCGGAGCCGATTTTCCAAAGATCAACGCCAACCTCGTCTAAAATTTTTGCCGCGCCGTGCGACATCGGCGTAGAAAAGAAAACAATTCCCTTCTTTTCGCAATGGGCTTTAAGCGGCTTCCAAAATTCGTTGATTGGAGTCGCTTTATTATTGCGCGTAACCCAACGGTATCGGTCGCTTCCTTTAAAATGCGGCGAAACAACATTAATATTCAGCTGTTCATCATCAACATTATGAGTTTGAAACTTAATCGCGTCCGCGCCGGCTTTGGCCGCTTCATCCACTAATTGCATAGCGTTTTTCAGATATTCTTCTACCGGCCGATCTTCTTCGGTTTGAATAAAATTCTTACCAGCTTCAGCAATTATAAAAACACCTTTTTGTATTTTTTCCCAAATTTTTTCTTGTACGTTTTGCATAAGATTTAATATATTTATTAAGTGACCTTAAATTATAGAAACCTTATCACGAAATGCCGCACCAATGCGCAGGTTCACGATGGATATAAATTACCAACTAAAAAGCGGTGCGTCAAGCACCGCTCCGGATAGATTAAGAATACGTTTGCAGTTCTCTGGGTATTTCCAGCCACGCACCATTCACTTTCGCAGATTGGAATGCCAACGTACACGCCGCAGCAACATTCATACCATGATACACGGTGTGGCGCCGAACTGCCTTATCGCTGTTACACACGGGGTTGATCAAGTCGATCAAATGCATACGCTTGTAAAGTAGCTTGTTATAATCGCCCCATTCCGCAACACTGGGCTCCGGCGTGAATTGTTCTCGTTCTCCGTTCACAAATAATCGGTCCTCTAAGGGATCTGGGCTATAAAGCAACGCGCCATTCTTAAATTGGAGTGATTGGGAAACGGTTCTATGCTGGAATGGACTTACATCATTTTGCACTGCAAGACAGATATGCCACTGGACATAAGTACCGTCAGCAAATTCAAGCCCGCCCTCCATCGTGTCGTAACCGCCGTAATTGTCCAGATTCTCGTGGTATGTCAGCACTTGGCCCGCCGCACGTACTCGAGTAATTGGCGAATCGTTGAATAAAAGAAGGGTCATAAAGTTGTGGCTTAAGCCGCCGGCGCACGGATTGTATGCGTGCTCAGTACGCCACTTACCGCCACCCATAATTCGATCACATCGCCACATGGTATACCACGTGCTTCCTGTCACCAATTTACCCAATCGGCCACGTTGTTCGTATGTCGCCAATACCGGATTAGCAAAACTGTATTTCTCACTAAAAAGTAGCTTACCGGGATATGCAATTGCTAACTCGGCGAATTGAAACAGATCATCCAAGCTCGTTGCGAGCGGTTTTTCAACAAAAACGAACTTGCCGGATTCCAGTGCAATTTTGGCAGGCTTTAAGTGCTCGACGTCGGGGGTTGCGATGATCACGAGCTCAATGGGATGTTTGAGTAATTCTTTTACATCAGCACATTCGGCAACTTTTTCACCAAGTTCTTTGATAGCGTTTTTGCGCGCATTGTCTTCTAAATCACATAAAGCAGCAATACGAGCCTGTTTTTGGCCAAGACTCTGTAGCGAGCGGAGATTGCTAAGACCGCCGTCACCAAGGCCAACAATACCAACATTAAGCATTCTCTCTCCTGTCAAAAAACCTGCTGAAAGTGTACCGCGATAATAATTAAGAGTCAATAAAAGTTCTACGTCCCATCTGCTATTCCAGACAGGGCGGGGTTCAGGAAACGTCCTGACTACGTCAAAACAAGGCCATTTCTTATAAATTTTCTAGACGCAGAAGGTTACTTTCACCAAATTCATCTGCTCAACATTATGAGTCTGAAATTTAATCGCGTCGGCACCCGCTTTGGCCGCTTCATCCACTAATTGCATAGCGTTTTTCAGATATTCTTCCACCGGCCGAGCTTCTTCGGTTTGAATAAAATTCTTCCCCGCCTCGGCGATAATAAAAACGCCTTTTTGTATTTTTTCTCAAATATTCATAAAGAATTACGAAAATAATATAGCAATAACACCTGAAATGGCAATCCCCGCTCCCAATAATTTTTTAGCGATACCCTTCTCATCAAAAAACAGCCAGCCCCACAAAACTCCAAACAAAATTCCGGTTCGTTTGATAGCTATTGTGTAAGAAGCAAATCCGGCAAGAAGAGCGGAATTATGAAAAATGCTGCTAAGGGCAATGATTGTTCCTAAAAGAAATAAAATCCAGACATTACCGAATAATTTTTTTTCCGGCGGAACGACATTTCCATTCCTCACCAAAATTCTCTTGTACCGAAAAAGCAAATAAAAAAGACAACAGATAGCCATAACTAATGAACCTATTGCCGGAGAAAAAAACACGTCCGAGTGCTGGGTAGCAATTTTGTCAAAATTTACAGTAATGGAAAAAATAAAAGCCACTAATATTCCAAGAAAGTTTCCCTTTTTAAAATCTAAAACCGCGCTTTCTTCCCGCCGTTGGGAAATAAACCATAGGCCGAAAATCGTCAGCAAAACCCCTAAAATTCCGAATAAAGACGGAGCTTCTCCTAAAAATATAAAAGAGGTGATGAGAAGGAACACCGGCGTCAAGAGAATCATTGAATAAACGGAAGAGAATTCTCCAACCTCGTAAGCTTTTAGCATGAGGGGGAAAGAAATGAAATTTAAAACACCGGTAATAAAAATTGCCAGCCAAAAACGGCTGTCAACCGCCGGAAATCCCACGAAAAAATAAGAAACTATAAAAAGTAGCGAGGAAGCAGTGGCGGAAGCAATAAAGGTAATGGAGTACTTGGAATAACTAGTTAATTTCAAAGCAAGTTTTTGGGTTGCTTGAGTCCAAGAATTAGTAAACGCCGACCCTAACGCTAAAAGAAACCAAGTAAGCATGAACTAATTCTAATAAAAAATCCTCGCCAAAGCGAGGATTGCAAAATTTAACGACTATTAGCAACCGCCTTTTTACGGAAAAGCGATGCCGTAAATTCCCAAGTAGTTTTGTCCATAAGAACAAAAGCTCCGAAGAAGAATAGTATACCCATAATTTTTCCAAGAGTCAGTTGTTCGCCGAAAAATATCACTCCTCCGATCATCGCGGTTATCAGATAAGAGCCGTTCATCACAAGTTTTTTTAGAGCAATAGTGGCACCGCCTTTATAACTCAATAGGTTAAAGGCCCACATACCCACAACGACAAAACCGCAAAGTGCGCCGACTATCCAAAGCTTACCTAAAGAAAAATCTGTAAGAAGATGAAGGGAGCCAAAAATCGCAAGACCGATAACCGCGCAAACCAGCGTAGTGAAACCGCCCCAGAAATTTTTTACGAACGCGTCAACTGCTTTTACTTTCTGGGTAATCCCCTGGTTAATCGCAACGCTTATAGTAATGCCCAGCGACATCCAAACCCAAACCGGCTGGGCTAATGCTTCGCTTAAAGACGGAAATCCCAGAACGGCATATCCGGCCAAAATCGCCACCGCTATAGCAAGCCACTGACGAGCTTTCAATGAATGCTTGAAAAATATCCAATCAATGAAAGCGCCGGGAATAATGGAAAGAGTAATAATAAAAGTATTCACTCCAATATCACCGTTATAAACGAAAACTAGAAAAGACAGAATAGTGGAAATAAAAGCGAACAGGCCGAATAAACAAGAACCAAGGACCTGGCTCGCACTCGGAAATAATGATTTGCGTTGAGCTTTGACTACTCCGATGCCGCAAACTACCTGCACAATAGAAACCACCGCCGTCGTAAAAAGAGCATTAGGAGCATTCGCCGCCGCAACGCCGATTACTTTTTGCATCATCTTGGAAATCGTTTTCGTTGCCGATTCCAACAAAGTCCATCGCATCCACTTCTCGCCTACTTGAAGAGCCATTATTCACCTTTGAAAAAACCGATATTAGTATAGACAGGTTTCAAAAAAAATCAAGCTTATAAAAAATCCCCTAAATTTTGGGGATTTTTATAATTACAAGCCGCGCGGTTTTTTCACAAAGATGCTGATGCGACTGGCCGGCAGGAATCCAAAGCCAATCGCCGGGTTTCAAAATTGATTCAGTACCGCCTTTAATTTCTTTTGCTTTAACTTCTCTTTTGTCTTCGGTGCCATCGGGAAGTTTTTTAAACCATGGTTCGACAAGCTCACCACCATATATGAATTTCACTTCGCCTTCCAAACATAACCAAAGATCACCTTCATGCTGGTGAATTTCCGCCTCATTACTCAAAACCTCATGATCCTCCAAAACATTGAATGGCAATTTATTCGCCGCCGCCAAAGATTTCAACGGCTCCAGTAATTTTTTACCTTGAGTCGGCACGAACGCCAATGTTTTATCAATTTCTTCTTTTCTAACTAAAACGCATTTTTGTTCCATAAAAGTAAGTACTAATTACGAATAAGTACCAATTAGGCTAATGGTAAATACTAATGCTATTAGTCATTAGCTTAATTAGCATCATTAGTAATTAGTATTGAAGTGTTTTTTAACCAAATCCGCGATAAATTCTTCGGTGATTTGCATCGCGTCATAGGTCGCCCCGCCGATATGAGGAACAACGATTAAGTTGTACTGACCGCTTTTTGTCATCTGCCAAAGTTCGCTTTTGGGGAGATGCGCGCCACTGCCATCCTCGTCCCACATCACATCCACCGCCGCACCAGCGATCCATTTGTTTTTTAAAGCCATCTCTAGCGCCCCTATTTCCACTATTTCCGCGCGAGCCGTGTTCACTAAGTAAGCCGTGGGCTTCATCGTTTTTAAATGATTTTCTTTAACCAAGTTTTTTGTATCATCAGTTAATAAAACGTGCAATGAAATCACGTCCGATTGCTTAAAAAGTTCTTCCATGGAAACTTTCTCAACACCATAACGCATCATAGTGGCGGCATCTATGTGAGGGTCGGCGGCGATCACTTTCATGTCCATTGCTTTCCCATACCGAGCAACCATTTTACCAAGCCGCCCCAAACCTAAAATACCTAAAGTCTGTCCGGCTAACTGATAGCCCTTAAATTGATCGCGATCCCAACCACCGGCTTTAACGTGTTCGTAAGCCTGTGGAATTTTTCTAACTAAAGCCAGGATCAGTCCCAAAGTTTCTTCTGCCGTGGAAGTAATCTTGTCCAAAAAATCTGTGTGTCCGCGTAAAGAAATTATTTTAATCCCCCGCTTTTCCGCCTCAACAATATCTATATGATTCAAGCCAGTGGTGGGCGAAGCGATGATTTTTAAGTTGGGCATTTTATCCATCCAGGATTTATCAATCTTATATTTTAGACGGACCACTACAATTTCGGTATCAACTGTCGGCTCGCCGCCCAAAACTACTTCACCGAGAGATTTATAAATCTCAATGGCCTTAGGAGAATAATCTTGCGGTTCTGTAATAAGTATTTTCATAGAAGTTCCTAATTCCTAATTCCTAATTCCTAATTTATGTAATGCCTTTTCCGCTTCGTCCCAATCCGCTGGAACATTAATGTCGCAAACATATTTTAGATCAATCAAAAGCGGCGCGGTTTTTTCTCCATAAAAATTCGGATTCTCCGAATGAAACAATAAATCGGTTTTGAAAAGATAAACTGAACCGACACTCCAGTAAGATTTTTCCAAATCCTGGCGACGAGCTACTCGTTTATAAATTGGCTCACCGGCCGGCATTATCAATTTCAATGTCCCCGATCCATCTAAAACCATAGCTTTACGGTGATGAAAATTTTCCGGTATCTCCGAAACGCTCAAAACCGAGTCGGCGCCGGTTTTTTTAATTAACTCCACCGCTTCTTTTATCTGAAACGCCTGCCGAAGAGGCGAAGTCGGCTGGAGAATCATCACGTAATCCGGATTATATTTTTCGTTTTCTTTCAGCCATCGAACAGCGTGTTGCATTACCGGCAGATGAGCGCTTTTGTCTTCGGCTAAATCTTTTGGACGCATAAATGGCACTTCGCAACCATATTCGCGACCAATTTTGGCAATCGCTTCGTCGTCGGTGGAAAGAATAAGACGATCAATGGCGCCGGATTGCTTTGCCGCCTCAATGGTATAAGCAATTAGCGGCTTACCTAAAAGCGGTTTGATATTTTTCCCCGGAATTCCTTTAGAACCGCCGCGGGCGGTGATAACTCCTAAGACTTTAACTATTGGTTTTTTCATAAAAACGTTTTTGCGAATACAGTTTAGTCTTACTCAAAACCTCCATTATTTTTTTACTGGTGCCAGGCCTGTAATAAATATTAGATTTTGGATACGCTCCGTGAGTAATCTGTTTTTGGATTGCTTTTTTAATTTCTTGTTTGTTGTAACCGACATCTAAAACGTTTGGTCCACGCAGGCGACCATTCTGACGACTTCCGATATTTACTACCGGCACACCCAGAAAAGAACATTCTTTAATACCGGCGGAAGAGTTACCGACAAGAACGCTCGATCGCCGCAAAAGAGCAACGAAATCCTCCGGAAGTAAGTCGGTGATGAATCGGATTTTTTTGTTTTTCAATTTTCCTTGCTCGCGATAAACACGAATGGCTTTGGAAATTTCATTAGTACCAGCATCGCTGTTGGGCCAAAAAACGACTGTCGGCAAATTTATATCATCAACGGCTTCTAGGGTCATTTCCATATTCCGACGATTATTTTTCTCCGTAGTCACGGGGTGCTGCATCAACATTAAAAATGGCTTCTTCGTATCTATTTGAGCGCCTAAACCGCTTTTATTAACCAATCCCCCGTCCAACTTCGGGTCAACTAAAGAAGCAAATTCCGTATCCGGAGACCCGACATTAAACACGTTCCGCGGGTTTTCTCCCATCTGAATCACTCGACGACGCGCGTCTTCGTTGGTCACAAAATGAATATGCGAAAGCTTAGTAATAGCGTGCCGAACACTCTCATCGATTGTGCCAGTCAAATCTCCCCCCTCTAAATGCGCCACGGTTTTATTTAAATAAGCCGATACCATCGCTACTGCTAATTGTTCAAAACGATCCCCACGAATCAAAACAATGTCCGGATTAAGTTTGTACAAAGAATTAGCGAATTCCAGCGCGGTCAATCCGGCGGTCTTGGCCATCGTTATGTGACTTCCTCCGTCAATAACATTAAAAAGCGTCTCGTTCACGGTAAATCCCGCCTCCCGCATGGCAGGTAAAAAACGCTCCCCGTATTTATCCAATAAGATTGAGCCCCCAGCCACTAATTGAAGCTCTAACCGAGGGTTTTTCTGAAGAAGCGATAAAAGACGCTTTTGCCTGGCGTAGTGAATACGACTCATGATTGGGAAGCAAATTTTACGTTTCTCTTTGGTTTTTTTAGACATATTTTAAGTATCTCTATATAAACGTAAAAAACCGCAATAGTCAAAGCAGGTTTAAAGAGCCTGCTCCCCTTCTTTAGTAACAAGATGGGGATAGGGCATTGGGAAAAACAGCCGCCCACCCATTTTTAAGTACTCTTTTTCGCGCTTTATCAGCTCGTCTTTAAAAAACCAAATGAGAACGAGCATGCTTGCTGGATTCATTGCCCGCGCCGTTTCTTCAGAAATGAGTTCAATATCCGTACCCAAGGTTCGCAAGCCAACTTTTTCCGGATTCCGCTCGCTGATGCATGGAAGCAGATCTTTGGTAATATTAAAAAATTGGATTAAGACATTTCCTTTAGTGGAAGCTCCCAAACCGATAACGCTTCGTCCAGCTTGCTTCTCTTCCAAAAGAAATTGCAGAGTTTTATTTTTGAGCTCATCAATTTTTTTAGAAAATTCCTTATAAGGTTCCGGGCTGATCAAATTCATTGCATCTTCTGTGGCGTAAATTTTCTTCAGATTTTCTGACGGCGAACGTTCGGAATTCCGATGCGCCGCAAAAACTCTCAAACTGCCACCGTTTACATCGTTCAAGGAAGCGTCAAAAATTTCCAAATCATGCCGTTTAAGCAAATTTTCCAAAGCCCGTATTGTGTAATACTCCAAATGCTCGTGGCAAACATCATAAAAATTGAGTGTCTTTAGAGAAGTTGGTAAATAACTTAACTGAATACACCAAACACCATCAGGAGCCAAAATAGATTTTACTTCATTAACAAAAGCATTTGGGTCATCAAGATCGTAAAACATGGCCACGGAGGTGATTGCTTTAAACAAAACATTACCGGCTGTTTTTTGAACACTGGTTTTGGAAAAATAATCAGTAATTATTTTACAGTCCGCGTCTAAGGCCACCGGAGTAATATTGGTAGCCGGATCAATACCGATTTTTTTAACACCGGCGGGAAAATAATTTAGCATTGTTCCATCATTGCAACCGATGTCTAGAATCCAATCTCCCGCATCCAACCGAACTTTGGAGTTAAGGTCATTGACTAAATCCTTTAACGCTTCCCGCATCATGGGATTGGTTTGGGAACGATAAAAATAATTTCGGTACATTAAATCCCGCTCTACTGTTTCCCTAAGCTGAACTAAACCGCAATCGCGGCAAAGCATAACTATCAAAGGAATTTTAATTTTTGCTAAATCGTTATTTTCATTACTTTTTACGAAAGCCGAAGCTAAATACTGCTCTCCAAAATTAAGAACTTCCGTCAAATTAGGATTTTTACAAATACGGCAGGCACCAATGTTTTGATAATAATTTTTCACAGTTATCTTTTGAAAATTTCTTTCACAAGAACCATAAGTATCTCCCATCCGGTTTTAAACGGTTTCATCTTGCGCACTCCGCCGATTCTTTCCGGTTCGTCGGCGGGAATTTCCGCTATTTTTAATTTCTTCTTCGCGAATTGGATTGGCATTTGAATTGACCAAGATAATCCCAAAGCATTCATATTCAACCGTCGAAACGCATCTTTACGATAGCCGCGAAATCCCACTAAAACATCGGTATAAGTAGCGCCAAACAAAAAATTTACCAGTTTAGTAAACGCCCAGTTGCCCTTAGAAGTTAAAAAGTCGTCGTCATAGCTTTTGGCCCCGGCTTTATAACGTGAAGCAATTACAAAATCATATCCTTCCGCGAGCTTAGCGACCACTTCCGGTATTTTTTCTGGCAATGAATTGCCGTCAGGAGGGAACTCAATCACGAAATCTCCCGTCGCGATTTCCGACCCTTGTTTCATGCCCGTTCCATAGCCCCGACCGCGTTGAGCGTGCACTAAATAACCTTGCTCTTTGCAATATTCAATAGTGCCGTCGGTAGATCCTCCATCCACAACAATAATTTCGTCAACCCATTCCTTTTTAATTTTAGGCAAAACCGCCTGAACAGCCGTTATTTCATTAAGAGTTGGGGCCAATAAAGTTACTTTCATGTTTAATCCTTTCCAATTTATACCAATCAATAGTTTTTTGCAATCCTTTTTCTAACGAAAACACGGCCTGAAATCCAATTTTTTCTTTAGCCTTTCTAGTATCACAAGTGCGGCGTGGCTGACCGTCCGGCTTGGAAGTATCAAAAAGGATTTTTGCCTGACTGCCAGTTAATTTCAATAATAATTTTGCCAACTCACCAATAGTTATTTCTTCGCTACTGCCGATGTTTAACGGATCCGCGACGGCGTATTTCTCGCAAGTCTCCAACAGTCCCCTAGCAAAATCTTCCACAAAAAGAAAAGAGCGTGTTTGGTTTCCGCTCCCCCAAACCGTTAAGGGATTATCGCCATCAAAAACGCGTTTAATTAGTCCCGGAATCACGTGTTGAAACGGAGCAAAAAAATCATCGCGGGGGCCATAACAATTATAGGGACGGGCGATTGCCACCTTCATTCCAAATTCTTCCGCGTAAGCGTGACCAAGATACTCCGCCATGCGTTTTGACCAACCGTATCCGGCATTAGCCGACTCTGGTTGGTCCTTAAACCCTTCCTCTTCTGGAGTCGGATGAGAAGTATCGCGCGGATAAACACAAGCAGAACTAACCACTAAAAATCTTTCTACCTTAGCGTCTTTAGCAGAATCAATAACTGTTAAAAACATTCGCATGTTATCACGAAACAAACTAGCGTGATGTTGCATGCTATGCGCGATACCGCCCCCTTTAGCAGCGGCTAAATTTAGAACAATTTCCTGACCGCGCATTAGACGGTCAACCGAAGGCCGATCAGCTAAATCAGCTTCCACTAAATTAATCTGTTTGCGAACCGATTCTAAAAATCCTGCCGATGAACCGGGAAAAACCGGTACCGTTACCTTAGCGCCTTGTCCTACTAATATTTCTACTAAATGGCTACCAACAAAACCGGCGCCGCCGGTCACCAATATTTTTTTGCCGCTATAAAACAAGGCCATGTTCTTTGAAATCGTGTTCCAACATGATCTTTATTAAACTTTTAAACTTTACTTTCGGTTCCCAGCCCAACTTGTTTTTCGCCTTAGAATAATCGCCGCGCAATTCCGGCGTTTCTGATGGCCGGTGATAACGTGGATCAATTTCCACGCATTGCTTCCAATCCATTCCGGCCAACTTAAAAGATTCTTCCACAAATTCTCTAACGGTATGGGATTCTCCGGTTGCCACAACATAGTCATCCGGTTCCGGCTGTTGGAGCATCAACCACATCGCTTCCACATATTCCGGCGCGTAACCCCAATCCCGAATGGCATCTAAGTTTCCCAAATACAATTTTTTATCTAACCCAGCCTTTATCCGGGCAACACCGTTAGTAATCTTTTTGGAAACGAAGCTTTCTCCGCGCCGCGGGGACTCATGATTAAACAAAATCCCGTTCACGATAAACAGGCCGTAGGCCTCCCGATAATTTTTAGCAATCCAATAAGAAAATGCCTTAGCGCAAGCGTAAGGACTACGCGGGTGAAAAGGCGTATTTTCATTCTGCGGACTTTGTTTTGCCAAACCAAACATTTCCGAAGAAGAAGCTTGATAAAATTTGGTTTTAAGACCACTTTCACGAATTGCCTCCAATAAACGCAAAGTTCCCAACGCCGTAATGTCGGTGGTGTATTCCGGAATGTCAAAACTCACCCGTACATGACTTTGAGCGCCAAGATTATAAATTTCATCCGGCTGGATTTTTTGCAATAAACGGGCCAAAGAACTCCCGTCGGCCAAATCTCCGTAATGCAAATGTAAACGGCTATCCGAATCATGGAGCCGATGCGGAATATGACTAATACGCTTGGTATTAAAAGAACTGGAGCGGCGCATTATACCGTGAACTTCATAACCCTTAGAAATAAGGAATTCCGCTAAATAGGAACCATCTTGTCCGGTAACTCCCGTAACAAAAGCTTTTTTCATATATTGGGTATTGTGCTATCTAGATAAGAATCGGTCAAGCGAATTAACGACGGATCGCGTAAATTTTAACAAGGGAATTCTTATAGATCAACGAGAGCCCCGAGTCATTTTCTAAGGAACGAATGGCTAACTGCTCCTCCATAGGTCCTACAAAAACATAATCTGCTGGCACCGCTTGCCAATTAACTTTCAAATCTTGATAACGCCTAATCAATTCTTCAATTTTTTCCCCGCGCTTCTTGGTAATAATCTCACGATCCGCTCCAGACAAAAACTGGTGGAAAGAACCATAGCGGCTAGGGAAATAATTTCCGTAAAGATTGCCGAAACTGTCGTTTAAATTACTCCCCTTGTCTGGAAAACATTCATAACTTTCACAACCGGCATCTAATTGGCCGGCCAACCGTTTACGCAAAGTTTCTCCCGAAACCCCAAAAAGTTTGTGGCTAGTCAGATACCGGTCTTCCATTTCTTGCATACTCATTAAGGTGGTAAACGCTGTCGGCAGATACGGCCGCGCGGCTGTGTGACTGGTTAAATAAAACGAGGTCATAGTTGAAGGAGAAATAATTTTTGGCTCGCCGGGAATGTTTTCTTTAATCCAATCCCACGATTCGGCAACTTCACCGGGGAAACGATAATAATCAACCAAATGCGACTGAAGGCAGCAGTTTATATAAACAATGTTCACTATTTTTTTAGTAATCAGCATCGCGCTTAAAACTAAAAAGATTCCAACAATAATTTTTTCCGCCGACCGCCAGCGTGCTTCTATCCGCTTTATAATTTCAAAAATCACAGCGAAGGAAACTATAAAAATTGCTGGCGCAATCGGTCGGCGGAAAAAATGAGGCACCGGAGAAAAACCGGCTACCAGCTGAACGTTCCAGACTAAAAACATGGCTGAGATTAAAGCCAAAAGGAAAATGGCCATGTTTTTATCTCGCCGCCAAAACGTCGCCCAAACGACTACCGCTAACCCGATGTAAAAAGCATAATCAGCTAAATTACCGACATCTATTCCCACTACCCGCCCGAAGGCCACGCCAGCTCGGTAAGTAAAATCAGAAGAGGTCGGCAAAGCGCTGAATTGCAAATATCCGACTACGTAAGGCAGAATCGCGATCGCGAACGCAATCAAAAACCAGATAAAATACCTCAAGCGATTTGGGTCATACTTGCGGAAAATTAACGAATAAACAAAAAGTGTCCCCCAAGCAATAGTCCAATAAACCCAGTGATGAAAATAGGTGTAAAAAATTAGTCCAGAAAAAATTCCCGCCCAAACTGCTTTTACCCGGCTCGGTGAACGCCAAAATAAAAAGAATAATGCGATAGCGGCAAGATAAATCGGATAAGTCAAAAGAGGTTCGTCAACTCGGGCAAGATAAAGCTGGTCAAATTGGGTGCGAACAAACGGAAAAAAGTTATTCAAAAAAAACGCCTGAAACTCCGCTAAGCCCTGCCACTTATAAAAAGGAAGTTTTAAGACAATCGGCGTTAGCGTCCCCGTCAATCCGAGGAACAAAGCTTTGGCGCGAGAAGCGGTAAAAAGCCAGCCCAGCCAGTAAAAAAGCGCGAAGATTGCCCCAACAAAGAAAAACTGCGCGCCCAGATAAGCCGAATCAGTATTTCCACCAAACAAAACTAGAAAGGGAGCGAATAAAGCCGGCGGCAAAGGATTTTGAACAGTGGGCAATTGATGATCGCCGTAAAGTTCCGATGGCGGAAAATGCCCTTCGTAAACTTCCCGAGCCCTACCCAAATATGCCTGCAAAGAATCACGATAAGTTTTATATTGCGCTAAAACAAAACGCTGGCCGTTTTCTTCAAAATTCCTTTTCACCGCTAGAGGCGGACCAATATAAACAAAACCGACTGACACGGCAGCCACGATTACTAAAATTAAATGGGGTTTAATGGCCTGAAAACTAAATCTCATATTTGAGATGAACTCTAAGTTCTAATAAGCACGGTCCTGATCGCCTCCTCCTTTAGTAGTATACCAGTTGTACAAATCCCAAGTCCTAGAATTGTCTAAACTTTTGCCGATTTTCACGGCAAAGTTTAAATAACGGCGTTTGGCGCTAACTGGATTAAAAAGCAGCGGAACCTCGTTGTAGCCGACCCGCTCTCCATCAATAAAACCGGCGGCGCTCAAAGAATCGCGGTGGAACGGGCCACTGGAAAAATAATCAATAAAATCCAAACCGGAAGCGCGGCAAAAATCAACTACTCCGCCGATGGCAAACAGCTCGGCTTCTTCGTCAGAAATGAAATCAATAAGTCTGCCGACTTTAATTCCCAGTGGCCCGCTTTCCGTCTTCGGCTCTTCAATCCGTAAAATTGCCAGTGCTTTAATTTCTTCTCCGCTTTTTACAGCCAACATCCGGTATTTAATCAAAGGATTGCGAGCATAACGCCAATTTAGATAAACCGCGTTGCGTTCAATGGCGATTGGATAACGATTCTGAATCTTATGCCAGAAAATATCCGTTTCTTTGCTAAATTCGGTTACTTCATCAAAGTGCCAATTTTTTTCGGTATTAATTTTGTGCGATGAAGCGGGTAGATCATAAAGCGCGTTTTTAGGATTAATGACATATAAATAGCGTTTTAGATTCTCTCCTTTCCAGCCGGCTTTCATAAAAATCGGCCAGGCCGTTTCATTAATAGTGTGATCTAAGGCAAGATCGGCAAGCGCCGCCGCTTTTTCCATCAATAAATATCCGTAGCCCAAACTTCTCAAGGATTTTTTAACGATTAAATTACAGAGCGAAACACCAGAAACTGTTTGGCCGAAAAAGTTAAATGGGGACGCGAATAAACCAAAAGTACCAACCAGCGTTTCGCTGGAATCAAATAAACCAAGCGATTCGTAGGATTCTTTGTTCAAATTAAATGGCCCGTCAAACTGCCAATCATAATAAATTTTGTTGGTTAAAATGTGGCCGGGCTTGTATTCCGCTTCATTAAAAGCGCGCAGTTTTTCCCATTCAGATTTTTTTATTGGCCTTATTTCCATAGTTCTTATTTATTATTTCCTAATTCCTATTTCCCAGTTCTTTAATTCCCGTAATAATAGTATTTATAGAATTAAAATTTTCCGTTGTAAGTCTTTCCATATCCAGCTTCACGCCCAACTCTTTTTCAATAAAATCTATCAACTTAATCATCGTGAAAGAATCCAAAACCCCGCCCGCGATTAAATCAACGTCTTCATTGCCAATTTTCTTCTGCGTTTCTTTTTCTAAAAATTTTGTAACCTTGTTTTTAATATCCATGTCGCTTGTCACTTGTTAATTGTCACTTGTATTTCTTCTCTTAATTTAACTCTATCAATTTTTCCTGTGCTGGTCTTTGGTAATTCCCGCCGATGAATTTCATCGGGTATCAAATACTGCGGCACTAATTTCGCCAAATCTTTTTTAATTTCCTCAACGCTTTTAGTTTCTTTTAAATTTACGAAGGCGTTCAATTTATTGCCCCCGCTTTCTAAATCGAAAACCGCAATAGCCGCCGATTCATTGACGTAGGGCAAAGAATTCAACGCGGCTTCCACGTCCCCCAACTCAACACGATTACCTCGTATTTTTACCTGATTGTCTTTCCGGCCAATAAATTCATAATTCCCGTCTTCGCGGAGCCGTACTAAATCGCCGGTTTTATAAATAATCCCGCCATCCGACTTAAACGGATGCTTTATAAAAGAAATCGCCGTCCGTTCCGGATCGTTCCAATACCCCTTGCCGACTCCTAGCCCGTCAACATAAAGCTCTCCCACCTCACTCGGTTTGGCTAAAAAACCGCTATCGGTTACCGCGAAAATTTCCATTCCGCCGGTCGCTTTGCCAATTGGAACAAATTTAGAAAAATCAGTCGGCGGTTCTTTTATTATATAAAAAGAGCACTGAACGGTTGTTTCGGTGGGTCCGTATAAGTTCACAAAGGTCTTTTCCGAAAATGCCGTCATCCATTCAGCTAAGAATTTTGACGGAAATCCTTCTCCGTTAAATAAAACTTTGGTTAAGTTTTGCATCCGCCCAGGTTTTACCAGCCCCGCAATAGCCAGATGAACCATTACCGACGGAACAGAATTCCAAATAGTCAGCCGATTTTCTTCAATAAATTTAATCAGCTGGCCCGGAAATAAAGAATATTCCTCCGGCACTAGAAACAAGGTCGCACCGGCTTTCCAGGCGCAATATAAATCAAAAGTAGAAAGATCGAAATGTAGCGGCGGATGCTGAGACATTTTGTCCATATGAGTAATACCCAGTTCACTCACTGCCCAATCGGTGGCGTTGATAATATTTGCATGAGTAATCATTACGCCCTTAGGTTTTCCGGTGGATCCGGAGGTGTAAAGAATGTAAGCCAAATCGGAACTTTCGTTTTTATAAGCCAAAGGCGCTGTCGGCTGATCACTTACGAAATCTTTTTCACTGTCCAAATTGAAAATACCGGCAAAGGTTTCCACTAAAGGCAGGCTAGCGTTATCACAAATAACTAACCTTGGAGCAACATCGTTAACAATCTGTTGAAGTCGCGCCACCGGTGCTTTGGCGTTAAGCGGAACGTAAACTGCGTCAGCTTTGAGAGTGCCGAGAATAGCGTTAACGGCCTTTAAGGATTTGCTTAAACAAAAACCGACTCGATCACCGCGTTTCACTCCACGAGCTTTTAACGCTCGCGCCAACTGGTTACTTGTGCTATCTAATTCGGTATAAGTAATTTTCACACCCTTAAAAATTACCGCTGGGTGGTCAGGATATTTTTGCGATGATTCTTCAAAATATTGTTGAATTAGTTTAATCATGGCCGTTAGGAATTAGTCATTAAAGCAACTGCGGTAGCGTAATCTTTCGTATGAGAAATGGAAATAAGTACCTGAATCTTGCCGCCTGTGGCGAGCCTCGCCTTCTGAAAAATTATTGAATCGGTGGCGGGAAAACTTGAAACTTGAAGCTTAACCCTTGGACTTCCATCTTTTTTATTTAAAATTTCAATATTTTTCGCTTTATAAATCGTGCTCCCCAACGATTTAATCACTGCTTCTTTAGCGGCAAATTTACCGGCAAAATGCTGGTGGGGATTAGATTTAGAAAGACAATATTTTATTTCTTGGTCGGTAAAAATCTTTGTATAAAAACTCTGATTTTTCACGTAAGGTATTTTCCGAAACTTTTTTACCTCTACTATATCTATACCTACATTTTTTATTTTCATAATTGGTTCAAAATGAACTGGGTAATTCGCTCACCCGCCTTACCATCTAATTGGCAACACTGCTCCTCCACCAAACGCCTTCGTCCCTCTCGATCTAAAGATGGGTTTTCTAAATACTGATTTATTTGATTTATAAGCTCCTGCCTGTTTCTAGGATAGGCAATACCGCCGGTAAGCACCGCTTTAGCGTAGTGAGTCATTTTATAAAAATAAGTTGGGGATTTAGAGGCAAGCTCCTTTTCCCTTACCTCAAAATTAATATTGATAACTGGTTTATCAAAAACCGCCGCGTCAATACTCATACTGGAAGCGTAGCAAATAAAAACGTCCGTGTTGGCCAACGTATCCGTAAGACCGCGAATATCCTCAAAGCTCATATCCCAATCTACTCCCCGCTTGGAAGAAAAACGGATTCCCGGCAAGTCGTACTTAAGACGCGGGCGCTTAATCAATTCATCTTTATCGGTAAAATCGTTCGGTTGGAAACGAACAAGTAGCTGGGCGTTTCTAATCTCACCGCTTTCTGTCGCGGAACTCAACAGGTCAATAATATCCCAATCAGAGTTACTAAACGCTTTTCCCATTGGAGCGTAAACAATAAGTTTTTTATTCAAATCTAAGCCTTTTTTGGAAAGAAATACGTCGCGCGACACTGGCTTGTAATTAATATGCCAATCGTATTGTGGAATACCAGTAACGCAAATATCTTCCCGAGCCATATCCGCGTGACAGATTGCCTCCTCTTCCACTAAATGGTTAAAAACTATTAACTTATCCGGAAGTAATCTCAAGCTGTTGCGGGCTGTTAATTTATCCCAAGAATTAATAAAACCGATGGTTGGAACGTCTCTATGCATCGCTTCCCGCAATAGATGCGCTTCTAAATCATCAAATAGGTGAGCTAAGAAAACTACCGATGGTTTATATTTTTCAAAATACCCAGAAAAAGTTCGGTCTTTAACCAAAAAATAATCTAGCGCTCTCGCTACTTTCCGGAAAAAACGGCGGGCCAGCAATCTATTCAGTGCCCAATTAATCCAATAGCGCGGGTAGCTTATGCCTGTTTCTAATGCCATTTTACGCCGCAAGTCCACAGTTTCCGTCCGCAATAAGAAGAATTTCAAACCAGAAAAAAACTTATCCCACCCCCGAAGAACCGGAGCCGAAACCGATTCGTAAATTACATTGGGATTAGAAAATTCTTTTTGATAGTAGGCGGCCCGCTCTAGCGTTCCCACAAAAAAAACTATTCGCACCGCCGGTTGTTTTACAAGATTTTTATAAATATCGGTACGCAAAATATTCTTCGCTTCCACGCCCTGAAAGATAGTAATGAATATTGTTTTCATACATTAAAAAAAATCTCCGATGATTCGGAGATTTCTAAGTTTTATTATAATCTATTTTTACTAGATTTTAAAGCATTCCGGCATCACGCAAAAATTGCTCTTGAGTCTCCACGCTTTTCTTCTGGTAAATAATTTTTGGCATAAATTTAGGCGGAACAGTAACAATATGAACTCCCGCTTCGTAAACGTCAAAAACATCCCGAGCCTCCCTAATACTTCCGGCAATAATTTCAGATTTTAGATTGCAGTCATCAAGCTCTTTTCGAGTTTTTTTTATTGTGGCCAATCCGTCGGAACCCATGTCTATAATACGCCGATAAAGCAAGCTAACGTATTTCGCGCCCGCTTTTGCGGCCCAAAATGCTTGATGCCAATCCACGCAAGCGGTGCAATTTACCGTAATTCCTGAATCACTTAACTTGTGGACCACCCCTAAACGGTCCGTCCCATCCACGCCCAAAATCGGAATTTTGATTGCCAACCCGGAATAATTTAATACTCGGATAAAATAATCAGCCTGCCTTAACATTGCCCCCGGAGTATCGCCAAACACTTCCACGCTCAGAGAAATTGGCTCCTTGCTATAAGCTCGTATCGCTTCAATAATTTTTTTCCAAATGGGAATAGGATTTTTCTTTTTTACCAAAGAAGGGTTAGTGGTAATTCCATCTAAAATCCCGGTTTTTAACCATTTTTCTATTTCTCCAAGGTCTGCCGTATCTAGAAAGATTTTCATCTTTACCTCAAAAGTTCTGTTATTAAAATAGCCGTAAAAAAAAGCGGCGTCAATGGCCGCTATTTTCAAATTCTTTGATTTTGTTTTTAAGGCAGAAAATAATTAAGTGCTGGATAACGACCTGAAAAGACTCCACGAGAGCGGTTTTTAGTTCCTTATTGGTAACAATGCGAATAGGCGCGTCCACCATCTCTAAAAGCGGGCCGCCGCCGGCTATCGCAATCGTTTGACCGCCGACATCTTTAATTTTTTGGATTCCCTTAAGCAAATTCTGAGACCACTTTCCACCTAAATCCGAACCCTCTCCGCCATTTACGCTCAATCCGATACCAACCCCGCCACCCTCATAGTAATTGTCCAACCAAGCAGTAAAGTAATCCTCTTTCGCCCTATCGTTTACGATCGCGGTACTGTGCGGGATATTATCCCACAAAGTTAGGGCATGTATTCCCCTCTGTCCAGGAACGTCATTAATGGTCTTTGCCAGATCACCGGCAAAATGGGAGGCGGTGGAAGCCGATCCGCCGTTGCCTAAAATATAAACTTTCCGTCTGTCCTCCCACGCCTCAAAAAGAATCTGGATTGCTTTTTCTATCTCCACCGCTTGCCCTTCTAGCTTTTTAGATATCTCGCTGGAATGCTTTAAGTAATTTAAAATAAATTCCCGATCGTCGTTTTCTTTCACCGTATTGCTCCGAAAAAGTGCTGCTTATAACGTAAACAAGCGCGACCTTCGGGTCAATATTGACAAAAAATCCCGAATGTATCGGGACTCTTTTAATCTACCAGCTCTTTCCGCGATGCTCCGGTTTCACCCGGCGCATATTATATATGTCGGTGCTCTGTAAATCATTAAGATGACCAGGAAACTCTTTATATTTATCGTGTAAAGCGCTCAAATATTTTCCGGTAACACCGGTCGCTTCCGGAGACGCCAGCCAAAAAATTAACTGGGCGGCTTTTTCCGGCGGTACTCCGCCATCGGATTTTTGTTTAACCGAACGCTCCCAAATCTCCTTACCCACCTTTCCCTCTCCCGCTAACAAGAGATTGTCCAGAAACTTTGTATTTACTCCTCCCGGAGCAATAGCATTTACATAAATTTTATAACTCTTTAACTCATCACCCAAACTTTCAGTAAAGCGAATAATCGCGCCCTTGGAAGAGCTGTAGGCGGTGAAACGCGGTAAAGCTCCGTCGCCGCCTCCAGAAAAATTCACGATCCGGCCACCGCCCTGCTTTTTCATAAACGGTATGGTCATTTTACACATTGCTACCGTGCCGAAAACATTAATATCAAAAGTTTTTTTCCATTCCGCTAAATCGTTATCAGCTAATTCGCCTATCGGCCCATAAATACCGGCGGCATTAACTAGTACATCCAAACGACCGTCAAAACTCTTTTCTATATAAGACTGAATTTTAGAAACGTCATTGGCGCTGGAAACGTCCGCCACTAAAACATTAATCGTTGGAGAAATCTTAGAAAGTTCGGCTTTAGTTGACTCTAATTCGCTTAGGGTTCTAGAAACTATTAAAATGTGGTCGCCATTGCGCGCAAAATCGGCGGCTACGGCTTTCCCGATACCCCTGCCCCCACCAGTTATTATCACGTTTCTAAACATAATTATCTTTTAAAATACTTTTTATATTTTAACAATTTTTTGTTTTTTGAGAAGCTTCTCGCTAGCTTGCCAATATTTTTTTGCTTCTGGATATTGCTTGATCCAACTTACGTATTCTTTAACATTATCTTTTAATTCATACTTGGACGACCAACCTAATTGTTTTAGTTTAGAAATATCCATTATTTGATGACGCGGCGTATTAAGACGGTATTCTCCGACAATCACCGGTTTGAAAGGAATATTAGCCTCTTTCGCGACTAACCGAGCCACATCCAAGACAGTGGTAACTTTCCCGCTTCCGATATTAAAGGCTTCGTAATCCGCGCGTGAATCGGTTAATACTTTCAGATGAGCAGAGGTTACGTCTTTAATATTAACAAAATCCCTAATCTGTTTCCCATCCTCGTGAATACTTAACGGCTGACCCGATAATCCTTGAACAGCGAACGCCCTTAACGCGCCGGAATAAAAATGGCGGAAGGATTGGCGCGGTCCATGGACGATTGAGTAACGTACCGCCACCGTGGGAATCTGATAGATTTTTCCAAGCACCAAAGCGGTCCGTTCAGACGCTAACTTAGAAATTCCGTAGGGAATCTGCGGATTCAGCGTGTCATCTTCTTTCTCTGGTAAGGGCCGAACAATACTACCGTCAATAGGACAGCGCATCTCCCAGTCTTTTTTCCGCAATTGTTTTTCGGAACGATGCTGAAGATACAAAGTCTTGTGCTTAGAACAATTATATTTCCCCTCTCCGTAAACCGATTGCGAAGAAGTAATGATTATTTTTTGGATCGGCAGTCTTTTCTCAACGATAATCTCGTAAATCATCGCCGTACTAGCCGTATTGGTAGCAAAATACGTACTAAAATCCAGCCGATAATCCATGTAGGCCGCGAGATGAAAAACATAATCAACGCCAGCCAAAGATTTTTCTAAATCCTTGCGTTCCCTAACGTCGCCTTTAATGAATTCCGATTTTTTGTTAAACCATTCTGGTAATTTTCCGTTGTGGGTTGGCGGTGCCAAATTATCCAAGACTCGCACCGCGTAACCGGCTCCTATAAGGCCATCTACTAGATGCGAACCGATAAAACCGGCACCGCCAGTTACTAGAACAAGTCCTTTCATATCATTTTAATATAGGAAAAAAAAATCCCGAGTTCAAGCTCGAGATTGGGCAGATTCTTCGTTCAAATTTTTTATCAAAGCAGGGGTGTTAATCTCATCCCAATTCATAAATACTCTATGCGCACCCGCTTCCACTAAGGCGTTCACCGTATCCGGCCGATTGTATATAGGCATACCGATAGTCAAACACCCAACAGTTACCGCTCCCAAAATACCACGCGGCGAGTCTTCAAAAACAAGCTGTTCCGTGGTGTTCACTCCGGCTCTTTCGGCAGTTTCATCCCAAACATCCGGAGATGGCTTCAATTGCTTAACATCATCTCGGAGAACAACTAAACGGGGATCAAAATACTTATCCAGCCCGGAACTCTCCATCAGCATCTTAGCGTATTTTTCAGTGGTTAAACTCCCAACAGTCATTTTATAGTCGTTGCGCTTCAACCATTCTAAAACTTCAACTAATCCTGAACGGGCAACGATCTTAGACTTTTCCAAAAACTTTTCGTAATGGCTTTTATCCAACTCTAAAATTAACTTCCAATCAACCGGAGAGGGGGCTAGAGCCGCTATTTCTTTCGCGATGTCTTCATCCGGCCCGCCGATAAAATGGGGAATTTTCTGAAAACAATCCTCCATTGTTAGCTTCACACCGACAATGGAAGCGGCCGCGATGTGGGCGTTGTGATGAGCGGCTTCCACGTTGACCATTGTTCCTTCTAAATCAAAAGCCACCGCTTTTATCATTGAAAACCTCTTTAAAAAATCTGCTGTCAGAATAACTTATTACTCTTAATAAGGCAATCCCTGTTATAAATTCACCTATCATTAAATAGTCCGCGTGATTCGCGTATTATTTCAAGTTATGTTTATATATTTTTTCTACGATTTTTAAAACTTCGTAAGCGTCTTGACCGGTTGGGATACCTTTTTTGCCTTGAACAGCCTTCCAAAACGCCGCTAACTCTCTCGCGAACGAATCCTCTTTCTGCTCGTTTTGGAAAATTATTGTTTCTTCTTTCGGCGGCTTGAGAAATTCTGGGTCGCGGTAGCCAATAGTTAATTTTTCCGGACCATTATAGCGCTGATCTAGCCCATCGATGATGAGGTGACCCTTCTCGCCGAAAATTTCAAACGAATGCACCCATTTCCAGTTTGTCCAACTAACATGAATTTGGGCGACCTTCCGATCTTTTGTTCTTAGAAGCGCGAAACCGTTATCTTCCACCCCGTTTTTCCAAAAAAGTTTTTCGGCAAAACCATTCACGTCTTTAAAATCTCCTAAAAACCAACGCGCCATGTCTATCATATGAACGCCCTGGTCAATTAATTCCCCGCCGCCACTGATTTCTTTTTGAAAACGCCATTCTTTAGAATAACCGGGCCGGCCTCCAAAACCATAGCGCGCCCGAATAAATAAAATTTTTCCGATTTCGCCCGCTTCCATTCGCCGCCTCGCCTCTAAAAAAGCAGGGTGGTAACGATGATTAAAACCCACCATGTAAATCAATTTCTTTTTGTACGCTAGTCCAATATTTGTTTTGATTTCCCTAGAATTTATTCCCGCCGGTTTTTCGCACAACACATGTTTTCCCGACTTCAAAGCCGCCGCTGAAATAGAAGCCAACCATTTATGCGGTGTAGCCACCACGACACCAGTGATATCCGGACGCCTCAATACTTCTTTATAATCCGCTACCGCGATACAACCGGTAAATTCCTTAGCAATAGCGGAAGCCTTTTTTGGATCAACGTCCGCTACCGCTACCAAACGCGCCGATTTTGTTTTTTCGGCGGCGGCGGCCCACACTTTGCCAATTCCACCGGCACCGATTAACGCTAAAGAGGGTTTTGCCATAAGTTAAACCATGCCACGACCGACTCCTAAATATTTAAAACCGGCCTGTTTAATCGCCGCCTCTTTTTCGTGGAAAAAATTACGGGTGTCAAAAAAAATTGCTGGCTCCTTCATGAGTGATCGGGCTCGGGAAAAATCCAAGCCAAAAAGTTCGGGCCAAGGCGTAATCACTAACACCGCCTCACATCCGGAAAGCGTCTCATAAAGATCGCTGATAAATCCGGTTTTTTTTACGAATGGGTCATGCAAGTTAAGTTTAGCGCCCATTTTTCTTAAATCACGAACGATTTCTAAAGCCAACGAACGACGCAACGTGGTTGTGCCCGGTTTGTAAGTCAGCCCAAGAACGGCGATGCTTTTACCCGCGATGCTGCCTAAATGCTTCTCCAGCTTCTCATAGACGATTTTTTTACGATGCTTATTTTTTTTCATCACCGCCGCAATCACCGGCATACTAATGCCGTGTTCTACCGCCGCGGCTAATAAAAATCGGAGATCGCGTCCCAACGTTCCACCAGAAAATCCGATATTGGCGTCAATATAAGCCTTTTGGCCGATACGCGGATCGCTCCGCAACGCTTTAGAAATTTTTACAATATCCGCTCCGACTTGTTCACATAAATCGGCTATATCGTAAGTAAAACTTAACGAAGTAGCAAGAAAAGAGTTGAGCGCGTGCTTAACCATTTCAGCTTCAGTCGGGTTCATGGTCATAATATTAGTGTTCAAGCCCCCGAACACCGCTCGCATCGTCTCAAAAGCAGATTCGTTTTCGGCGCCAACTACAATCCGACTTGCCTCAAAAAAACTTTTTACGGCTTGGCCCAGTTGTAGATTCTCCGGCGTATACACATATTCAAACTTGATACGCGGATTTTTTTCATGCAAAAACTTTTTAACCTTACCGGAAGTACCTACCGGCATCTGACTGGAAACAACTACGTAGGCACCGTCACGCAAATGAGGAGCAATTTTCCCGAAAGTCTTAAAAATACTTTGTAAACGCGCGGTATCCGTGCGGTCAATTGGAGTATCCAAAGTCAGCCACACCGCGTCACAATCGGATATTTTAGAAAAGTCTGTGGTATAAGCAAGACGTCCGGCCTTCCGATTTTTCACCAATAAATCTTGTAGGCCTGGCTCTGCTAAAGGCGGGGTATTATTATTTAAATTCTTCACCGCTTGCTTATCGGTATCTATCCCAATAACCGTATGCCCAAGCTCCGCTAGACCAGCCGAATATATTTCTCCTAAATGCCATAAACCGACAACCGCTATTTTCATTCTTAAAAACATAACAAAAAAACCCGCCCCCTACAATTGGGCGAGTTGTTCTTTAATCCACTGTTCAACGCTGATTTTCGGTTCCCATCCTAATATCTTTTTTGCCTTGCTAATATCCGCAAGCCAATCATTTTCTTCTTTTTGTCCAGGAAGGCGCTCTGTAGTTCCTCCTACCAGCTCGGCGATTTCAACAACGCTGTGATTTTTTCCGCTACCGATGTTTATTATTTCACCCTTACTAATTTTCTTGTTTTCTATCGCCAAAGCAGTTGCTTTTATCACATCATCCACATGAATAAAGTCCCGACGCTGTTTGCCGCTGCCAATAATTTGGATTGGCTTGCCTTCAATTTTCTGTCTTAAAAATCTTTCAATAATACAAGGCGGATCAGTCATACCGGCGAGCGCTCGGTCGGCCCCGAATACATTAAAATAACGCAATCGGACGGTTTCTATAAATTTTGCTCCTGCCATTTCTTTACATAAAACTTCTCCTAAATACTTAGTTTGCGCATAAGGATTCAATGGCCTTACTCTGGCGTTTTCTTTCCAGGGCAGTCGCGGATTATCTCCATACGCCTGCGCAGAAGCTGCGTACACTACTCTTTTAATGCCGCACTCTACCGCTGTCACAAGAACGTTCAAGGTGCCACCAACATTGATTCTGTAGGCAATGCTTGGATTTTCGGCACATTTTTTCATTTTACTGTAAGCCGCCAGATGAAAAACACCGTCTGCGTCTCTAAAAGCAATCCTCAAAGAATCAGTACTGGTAATACTTCCCAAAACAAGATCTATTCCCTTGTTTTTCAAACTATCGGACATCCAGGTCGGACAAAATTCATCAAGAACTTTTACTTGATGGCCCTGCCCTTTTAAATATTCTGCTAATTTAGAGCCGATAAATCCTGCACCTCCAGTAACGACGAAATTACTCACTTAACTGACCTCCTTCAATTGCCAAGTGACCAAGAATCCCGGCTAAAGTCGCCAGGTCCTTTATACGGCCGTCAGCAATCATTTCCAAAACCTCTTTTTTGGATACCAATACCGCTTCTAATCCTTGAACCTCGTCACCTTTAACTCTATTTTCAACCGGAACACAATCCATAGCTAAAAAAATGTGGCATGGGTTATCGCATCGGTCAGTCAAGGGATAAAAATGGACCCCCAAAGATACAAGTTTGTTGGGCTTGTAGCCGATTTCTTCGTTCATTTCCCGTAATCCCGCGGCAATCCAACCTTCTCCGTATTCCCTGCCCCCAGCTACTCCCTCAACGGACATTCCCGCGACGGGCCGGCATTGGCGAGTTAAAATAAATCTTCCATCCACAAGACGGGCGATTATCATTATATAACCACCGCTTTTAGAAGTTATTCTTAAAAAATTTCTAATTTCCTTTCCGTTGTTAAAAAGAACATCTACTATTTCCGCTTTCACCCATTTGTCGTCATGCAAAATTTCTTGCACCTTTATAGTCCGATCGGTGGCAAACTCCATTCTTCACCACATCAAATAACTGCTAAAAAAATAACATGTTTTTTTTAAATTATCAATAAAAAGCCCGCCTAGGAGGCGGGTTCTGATTTATCTTCTTTCGGATCTTTCTTTAATGCGCCGGTACTCCATCTGTTGCCAATGTTACGCTGAAGTCTCTTTTCAACATAATTTCGAGGATTAACCGTTTCCCACAAATATTGTTTAAGCTCTAATAAGCGTTCGGGCGAAACAACTGTATTTTTCATCACTGGTTTGAACCAGTTCATAAAGTCCGGATCAAAGTCGGGAGTTAAATGCCCGTTAGCAATGGCGTAATCGTAAAGCTGGCTTCCAGGAAAAGGAATGGGACAAAAAAATGAACAGTGTTTTGCTCCCGCATCTACCATTCGTTTTCCATAAGCAGCACTATTTCGCATTTCCTCTTCGGTTTCGTCGGGAAAACCAATCATCATATTCACCGAACACGTAATACCGACGTCAACGGCAATTCTAGCCATTTCAATAAGATCCATTGTCTCCAAATGAAGTTTGGATGTAGCATATTTATCCAGAATCCGCTGGCTGGCGGATTCTACTGGGAAAACAATATGGTCAAAGCCGCTGGCTTTTAAAATTTCCATATAATCACGGTCAGTTTCTAATTTGCCCGTTTTTTTATTGCGCACCAGGAAATGAACCAAGTTAACCCCGTTAACATCAACAATATGTAAATCCTCACCGCGCAGTTTTGTGAAAATCTGTTTAACACGAGATTTCTTGGCCAGCAAACTATCATCTTCAAAATAGACTTTTACAACATTCAACTTTTTAAGAATCTTAATTTCTTCTAATACTCTCTCTACAGATTTGAGTCGGAGGTTCCCAATATCCTCAAGAAATTCGCGTTCTTTAGAAATATGGCAATAACTGCATTTAAATGGGCAACCGCGAGAGGTCATGATCGGAGCATAAACGTATCTTCGATTAGTAAAACTATCGTCAAAATTACCGTGAGGTGAATTGATGGCAGCATATTTGTCCAGAGGTAATTTATGCCAAGCCGGAATCGGCAACTCGTCCAAATTCATTTTTGTATCTCCCGGCGCGAGCGGAGTCTTAACAATCTTTCCATCTTTTACAAACATTATTCCACTCACCGTTTCCCATGGCGCTTTCTTTTCCCAAGCACGAACAATTTTCACAATTATTTCCTCGCCTTCGCTGTAACAAATTACATCAAGGCACCCGCTTGCAAAAAAACGGTCCGATAAATTGCGGGCATTTACGCCGCCACTGATAACTAAAATATCTGGACTTACTTCTTTAGCCGCTTTCGCCACCTCCAAAGCCATTTTAGTTTGGGGAGTAAAATTGGAATGAATCCCTACAACGTTATAGCCTCCCTTGGCGATTAGCTCTTTCATTTCTTCGTAATTCATTCCGATTCGAATCAGTCCGTTTTCCTGCTGAACAACGCGATAAAAAGTTTGTTCCAAGGTTTGTTCTTTCGTTCCTACCGAGGCATCAACAACATCATTCTCAATTCCCGCTTTATCTAAAGCTGCAGCAAGATACAATGGACCAAGCGATCCGTCCGGTCTCGGCATTTCCTGCGGATTCAACTGATTTGGTGGATAAATTAACAAAACTTTCGGTTGAGTCATTCTTCTCCTAACTATAAAAATGCTAACTGTATAATAACTTTAATTTTTAAAATTGTCTAATAATAGTTCTTCTTAATTATTAAAAAATTGGAATTTAAAAATACCACGATAATTCGTGGTATTTATTTTTGTAACTATTCTTAGCGACTCAAACCAACGGCAAATAATGTGGCGGCAGTTGAAAGGTCCCGAATTTTTCCGGACTCAATCATTTGCAAACTTTTTTCCCTGGAACAAATAAAATTGCCGATGCCTTGAACCTCGTCACCAAGCGGCTGGTCATCAGTTGTTTTGCAATCAAGTGCTAGAAATAAGTGGCAAGGGTTAAAATACATATCAGTCACCGGATGAAAAACACCCAGCGGAACCATCTGACCAGCAACAAGTTTTGCTTCTTCCGCCAGTTCGCGGGCTGCGGCATCATACCAACTCTCTCCTTCTTCACGACCTCCAGCAACCAGTTCTGTGCTTAAGCCATCAACTATCTTGCATTGTTTTGTGAAAACAAAACTTCCATCAGGTAAAACCGGCAAAACCGCGACATACCCGTCTCCCTTACCCGAACAAATAAAAGTATTCTCACATAACGTCTTTCCGTCATAAAACACATCCACTAAATCGGCCTGAATCCACTTATCATTATGGATATTCTTTTTGACAACTCGCCGGACAAGCGCGGTATTGTCACGTATATTCGCTAAACAACGATCGAAGTCAGGTAATTGTAATTTTATCTTTTGAGTCCCAAGATAATAGAAAATGGCCGTAATCGTTGCCATGTCATTGACTTCGCCAACTCGAAGCATTTCTAAAACATCTTCATGAGGACGATACAGACCAACCTCCGTACTACGAGTCCTGCCTTCGCTATAGTCCCCAAAGGCCAGAAAGATCGCGCATCGATGATCGGCTCGTCCAGAAAGCGGAGTGAATTCTCCCACTTTAATAATTTTTCTAGATATGAAGCCAAGATGCCGACCCAATGCATTACTAACCTCTAAAACCCAAGATCTCCTAGAAACTTTATTAACCAAAAAAAGTTCCTTACTCGGACCAGAAACGGGATTAATTTTATTTTCCAATAAAATCCGGCCGTCTGGTAGAATTGGCAACACCGTGCCGTAACAACGTGGCTTTCTAGAAATACGCACAAAATTATTAATAGCTTTATCATTATTAAATTCTGCTCTTACCGTATCAGCTTTGACTCCCCCGTCTTCATAAAGACACTTCTCTAGAATCACCCGACGGCTAGTCGCAATCTGCAAATTTTTACCCAGTCAAAAAACTACTAGTAATAGTAGGGCATTTTTTTATTTTGTCAAGAAAGGAAGGAAAGTAATTTTGCATGAAAAAAGGCCGGTTTTTTGAATTTTAAGAATTATTACACAAAATCAATTTCACGAAAATTGCCACGAACCAAATCTGGAAGATAACCTAAACCCTTAAGTAAGGTATTCAGCCCTCGTCCGTGGCCAACAAGTAAAATTAGTTCGTCGGGATATTGTCGAACATAACCCTGAACTGCGGAAATGTGACGCTTAAAAACTCCGTTCTCGTTTTCGCCTCCAAAATCGCTAAAGTCATAAGAAGTCATAATCCCTCGTTGATGATCCGTTCCCAAAACAAAATCACGCACCTTTGGATAAAGTTTTTCCGCTTCATCTCTCATCATTCCTTCCAAAATTCCGTGATTGCATTCTCGCAACCGCGGGTCGGTAAAAAACGAAACCCCCATAATCTTTGAAATTGTCTCCGCGGTTTCTGACGCCCTATGTAGGTCAGAACTGATTATGCGATTGATTTTTGAATAAGCCAATTTCAATTTTTCGGCGATCTCTTTTGACTGCCTTCGGCCATTTTCGTTCAACAATGTATCGCTGTGCCCTTGAATTCTATGAATAACGTTCCAATCGGTTTCGCAGTGTCTTATAAGTATAAATTTCATAATACCTACAAAATAATAAGAGATTATGGCAATTTTGTAAATATTTTTTATTGTTGTTTTTTTATTATTTATAGTACCTTTTAAGGTAATGGCTGATAAACCAAAAATTATAGCGATTGTCGGCATGGCTTACTCTGGTAAAAACACGTTAGCCAATCTTCTATCCAAGAAATTGGGCATTCTTCATGTAGACATAGATGATGTCAGAACGGCTATATTCGGACTGGAAGAGCACCCAAAACCTGATCCGACTTTGGTTGATCTATCCCCGATAAGAAAATTAGATCAGCTACCGCGTAAGCTTAGCTATAAAGCTATTCTTTTTTTTGCTGAAAAGTTTTCGGAACTTGGAAAATCCGTCATCATCAGTGCTACTTTCAGTCAATTTGAAACTCGGGAAAAATTGCGAAGTATCGCTAAAACGAATGGTGCCGAATTAAAATTAATCAAATGCGAGTTTTTAAATGATACCAAGGAAGAAGTAGAAAAAAGAATAGCGAGTAGACAATTTGGAAAAAATTCACTTTCGTTAATAGTGAATTATGACCAATATCTTTGGCAAAAATCTATTGAGAAGCCTTTTCAAGAAAATCACTTTCTTATTGATACAAGCCATTCTCCAGAAATTTGTTTAAAAAAAGCGCTAGAATACATAAATTCAGACTAACAATTGATTGTAAAAAAAACCCGCTTTTGCGGGTTTAAGAATCTTTCAAATATTCGGCAGTTGTTTCTGAAAGCCATGGCGCGACGAAGTGGCGTTGCGTATATAAAGCCAAATTCTCGTATCCGCCCCAATGATTCAATGCTGGAGTATAAAGCCCGTATTGGAAACCGCGGTTGAAATACAAAGCTAGGGAATAATCCGGGGATAAACCCTGATCGCTTGTAAATTTGCGGTTACCTAGAATAACCAGTTTTTCTATCAACGCCACAAGGTCTCCATTTTCAGCCGAATCATTTTCGGTGAAAATGAAACATTGTCCGGCCCTAATTCCTCCAACCGCAACGCTTAAGTTATTTTTCTGTAAAATAACCAGATTGGGGTAATTTTTATAGGTTTGCCTTATTTCTTCCAAAAATTCCGGAGTTCCATCACCCTCTATTTCATAAATTACATGGTAATGAAGATGAGAAACGTTCTGGCCTCCAAAAGTTCCTATATGAACCGTAATAAAAAACGGTTTTGAAGAGCGTTCTTGAGCGGCTTTAGTGCCAATTTCTATCGCCTCTGTGATTTTTTCTGCGTCGCCTAAACTTCTTAACTTTTCTTTAGGCCAGCAAGTGTCCGGAATGACTAACCCATGAAATTCAAAAGGCGTATAAGCATTTTGAACGAGGCGCCAACGTCCGTTGAAATAGCTTCCTAAAACAGTCTGCGGTTTTTTGCAAAACGGGCAGTTTTCCGAATCCACAACAATATCTTGCTGCCAAGGACGACTTAGTTTAATAGTAAGACGGCTGCCGCCGGCGATGCTCTTTAATCCTCCGGGCCAAACGTAAAAACGTGCCTTTGACTCATTTTCCATCTCCTATACTCCTTTCAAAGAACAATGCTAAGAAAATACCGCCTTTTTTAGCGTTCGTCAATAACTTGAGTTCCTTCGTCAACGAATTGGAATGGATAAACAGTGCCACCCGCCGCTGTTATACCTCTTTTAAAATTCTCTTGTTTTTTAGACGGAACATAAAAATAAACAAATCCGCCGGCACCAGCGCCAATAATTTTTGCCCCCGTCGCTCCCAACTGGTATCCAGTATCAATAAATCTATCCAACTTTTCGTTGGTACAGCTTATATAACACTTCTTTTTTGCCGCTAATAAATTATTAATATTCCCCACGAAATCATCCACTCGTCCTTCCACTAAAAATCCGCGTAGTTGGTCGCCCAACTTTACAAACGAAGCGATGTCGGCAAAAATCGCCTCCGAAGTCTCAAAACGCTTATTCACTACGTTTAAAACTTCGCTTGCGGATCTCTTCATACCGCTAAAAACTAGAACTAGTTCGTTTTCCAATCTTTTCCGGGTGTTTTCAGAAAAATCAAGTTTATTCACGACCACGCTCCCGTCTTTTTCAAAAACCAAATGAAGAATTCCGCCAAAAGCCGCCATATACTGGTCGTATTTACCGATTGGTGCCTTAAGTTTGTTGATTTCTAGATCAGCCGCTTCCTCGGCTAGATCACGCGGTGAACGAACCGTACCCTTAAAAGCATGGAGCGCGTTTAGTAAGCCCACAGTGAAAGCTCCCGACGAACCCAAGCCAGAACCCGGCGGTATATCGGAAGTGGAAACAATATTAATGCCACCGTTAAAACCGTGGTCTGATAACGCCTGTCGAATAATGGAATTTTTTACTTCTGCCGAGGAAGCCACATTTTCAATGCCTTCTGGATAGTTCAAAGTAATCCGATCATCATCACGCTGGGAAACTTTTACCGTCACAAATTTGTTTATAGTGGCGCCGCACGCGGTACCGCCGTAGCGTTTCACATACGGCACAAGATCACTACCACCAGTCAAAGTCATTCTGAAGGGGGTTTTTGTTGTAACGCTTTTTCTCATAATTAACTATCTTAATTTAATTTTTAAAATTAGGTCTGTCAATTTTGACTTTTTTAAAAATTAGTTGTAAAATCTTATCGGACTTTTGAAAGGAATAATGATGATGCTGAGTCAGGGTGGCAAAAAACTGGCAGTTGCTTTGGCGCACGTAGGAGTTAGGGCGAAAAGACATTGGGTTAATAGAGATTTAACCGTAGGTCAAAGTTTCAATAATCGCCCCGAAGAAGCCATGGATTTTTTCACTACTTTAGATATCGAATTAGATTCTTTCATAGTGAATGAGATTAGAGCAGAGTTTTCCATAGATCGATTTCTCACCGAAGAAGGCGCTACCCTTGCTGAAAGAAATGCTGTGGGTGGTAAAAGAGCGGTGATTGATTCATTAGATGGCTCTTCTAATTTTGCCACCTATCGTCCGGATTTCGGTATCAGTATAGCAATAGAAAACAACGGCTCTCCAATACTGGCTGGTGTAATTACGCCAGCACGCGGAGAATTATTGTTAGCAGAAAAAGATCGTGGGACTCATTTGATTTCCTGGTATGAAAAAGGAATGGGGGAAGTTTTGGATATGATTGAACAAGAAACGAGCGTAAAAAAAGTGAGTTTTCAATCATTCGCACTGAAAAATAAAAAGCGATTAGCTTCTCCTCTCCAAACCAGCAGAGTTTATGTCCATACCGGAAAACGACGTAATTTTGAACTTTCTCCGGACGACAAGTGGAATACAATTTATTCAAAATTAGCCAACCCGGCATGCAGTTTCTGTTGTTCCGTTGCTCTAGTGGAAGTAGCTTTGGGGAAATTAGACGGCGCGGCTATCGCTTATCAAAATCACTGGGATTATGCCGCGGGAAGATTACTAGTAGAAGAAGCGGGTGGGTGTTTTGAGGCTTGGGATAGAAGTTGGAACAAACAACTTACGGATAAAGACTTAGCTGAAGCCCACGCTACCAAAGACGAAAATAAAAATGAATGGCTCTGTCATATTCTTGCCGCAGGGACACCCGAACTTTTAGCCGCTCTTCGTAGTCATTTCGTTTCTTAGAATTTACGCCGCGCTATACAGCGCGGATTTTTTTATCTAAAATAAACTTGAATTATGAAAACGACAGTTAAAAGAGCGGTTTTATTGGTAGCGGGTAAAGGAACGAGGATTATGCCGCTTACTCTCCATCAGCCGAAAGGCATGGTGGGTATAGTAGACCGGCCAATGATCCACTACATTATTGACGAACTGGCTTCCAACGGCATAAAGAAAATTTTATTGGTAACCTCCCCCAAACAACCGCAATTTAAAAAATACGCCGATTACTTACAAAAAGACCCCGAGTGGAAAACTTTGGGAGTTAAAATAAGTTTCGCGGTTCAGAAAAAACCCATAGGCAGCGCCGACGCGCTTTTAAAAGCTCGGAGGTTTTTGGGGCCAGAGCCGTTCTTGCTTTATTTTTGCGATGACTTATTGGATGATCAGACATCGCCGACAAAGAATTTTTTGAATCTTTTTCAAAAGTTTCAACACCCGATTTTAATTTTAGAAAAGATTCCCAAGAACCTGATTGAAAAATACGGCGTAGTTAAAGCCAAAAAAATAACGGGTGGGTTATATCAAATTTCCGACATAGTGGAAAAACCAAAAATTAAAGAAGCGCCGTCTAATATCGGGGCCATGGGACGTTATTTACTGACACCGGAAATTTTTAAATATATATACAAAGCGCAAACGCTCATGAAAGACAAAAAAGAAATCGCCGTAGCAGACGCCTTAAAACTTTATTTTGCCGACGGCGGTAAGGCCTACGGCTGGATTTTTAAGGGAGAACACTTTGATGCCGGTTCTAAGATAGGAATTTTAAAAGCCCAAGTACATTTTGGCTTAAAACATCCGGAATTTCGCCAACAATTTCTCCGCTTCCTAAAAAACTTTTAAACAGTAAAATTATTTACTTTTTCCTTGCGATAAAAGAAAAGCCGGCGGTGATTGTTTCCGCGGCCGGGTGATGAATTAAAAGATAGTCAATAATTTTAAACGGAGAAGTTAAAATAACCATTGTCATCCAAATAAGATCCTTTAAAAACTTATTACCGAAAGAAAAAGCCAGAGCTACCCATTCCTGAAAAACGGACAATAAAGCGCACGTCGGACCAACGTCCGGCTTCATTTCCAACATTTCAAAATCTTTAAAGAGTGCCCTTAAGCCATCGGCAGTCCAACGGTAATAATCTTTCGGGGAGGGGTGGTAAGGAGTAATAAAATTAGTGGAAAGGTACAAAACACCGCCGGGCTTTAAAACCCGGTGAATTTCCTTGGCAACCTGAACGGGATCTTTCATATGTTCCAATACCCAAGCAAAAATAACGCCGTCCACGGAATTGTCCGCAAATGGCAGATCGTGAGCGTCGGCCAGCACGTCTACCATCTCCCACGGATAAATATCCACATTCACAATTTCCGGATGAAGGCGACGATTGCCGGAGCCGATTTCCAAAACCAAAGCCCCCCGAGGAACATATTTAAAAAGATCTTTAGGCTGTTTTCCTAAAAAAATTGCAGGGGCGACAAAATAAAAGATGAATGAGTACAGCCAGGGAATTTTTTTAAGAGCGGTTTTGAGTGTATTGATAAATCCTGTGTGAAGATCGCCACGTATTTCTTTATAACCGGCATCTGCAATAAAAAGAGGCTTGCCGGCAATCAAACGCTCTGGCGGCTTTTTAAAACGAACCGCCGGAGGCAAGGTTTTTTTAAAATCTTGGTTCATAAAATTAGCTATTTCTTAATTCTAAAAATTTCCACATCGCCAGAATGGTATATCAATTCTAATGACGGATTCGATTTTAAATCAATGCCGGTAAAATCTTTCTCCCAAGGTCCATAATATACATACTCCGCCGCTAAATCTTTCCAAGCGATATCTAACGTCCGATAACGCTTTATCAACTCTCGTATTTTTTCATCAATAATTTCTCGGCGCTCCGGGTCGCCGGTATCAAGAAAATACAGTTGGTAAACATAAACCCTGGTATCGCGAAGATTGCTTAAAGCGTACGGCTGGTCACAATTAGCACGGCAAACTAATCCCTTGCCGCTCCGAAAGCGTTTTTCCAATACCTCTTCGGAAACACCAAAAAGCTTGTTAGCGGTCAAATACCGCTCTTCCATTTCAAAATTAGAAATCGGGGTAATGCCTCCCCAGGGAAGAAATGGCCGGCTGGAAGTAAAGGCAGTTAGATAAATTGAAGTCAGCAGCGATGGTGATATCACGCGCGATTCCCCTAGTTCTTTCTCCATCCACTGCCAAGATCGCAAAGCGTCCTCGGGAAGCATGTAAGAACTGGAGATTTCTTTCGGCGGATTGATAAACGCCAGAGCGTTAACTATTTTTTTAGAAACAGATAACAATATCAATACAACTAAACCCGCCGCGAAGAATTTTTTATACTTTGGCGCGCGCTCCAACCATCGCGTAATCCAAACGTAAAACAAATCAAAAATAGCGATAAAAATCAGCGGATTAATACCGCGCGGCCAGTGATCGGAGTGCGGTACAAAACCTAAAACTATTTGAATATTCCAAACCAATACCGCGGCTCCCAAAAAAGCCCAATGAATAACCGCTCGTTTTCTTGTTTCGGAATTTTTCCAAAAAGTCAGATAAATTAAAACCGCTAAAACAAGGTAAACAAGATAGTGCGGCCAAACCTCAAGCCGGAAAGCGGAACCGATTTCTAAGCCTAACCGATTAAGATAGTCTGTTCCCGTTGGCAACGCTTTAATCCGAAAATAATTAACAAAATAAGGAACACTAACCAAAATTATTGTCCCCACTAAGACGAAATAATTCTTGAATCGTTCTGGTTCGCGACGATACCAAATTAACGTTGCTAAAAATAATAATCCCAGTACACCTATCCAATACACCCAAATATGGAAATAGGTATAAAACAATAGGCCGGCAAAAATTCCTGCTACCAGCGCTATGTTGCGGGATGGACGAAGCCAAAACTTTAAAAACAAAGCGATAGCCGGCAAATAAATAAGGTGAGTCAGTATGGGATGATCCACGCGGGAAAAAAACAACCGCGGCAATGTTGTTTTTACAAACGGGAAAAAATTTTTAATAACTATTTTGGCAAAATCTCCTATCCCCCAAAAGGCCTCGGTAGCTACCAAGGAAATGGGGGTTAAAATCCCCACGAACGCGAAAAATGCCGACCAAAACCGATTTCCCTTAAATAAAACACTTCCGATCCACCAAAAGAAAGTGAAAAGGATAGCGGGAAGAATAAAGCTGGCCAAAAGATAAGCATTGTTAAGATCCATTCCGGCCACTCGGATGAATAAAGAATAGATTATCGGCGGAAGTGGCGGATAAATATTGGGTAGACTGTAATCAAAAAAAAGGTCGCTAGGTGGAATATGGCCTTCCGCCGCTTCTCGGGCAAATTGGAAGTAGGAGTCGCCGCCATCATGAAGCTCGGTAAATTGGGAAAGGACGAAGGTGCGTCCATCGGTATTAACCGCTCGTTTAATCAAAAGTTGCGGAGCTACATAAAGAATACCGATTAAAAAGGAACAGCTAGTTACTAGAATGACGGTACGCCAATTAATGTTTCCAAAAAATCGGCTCATCTCTCAATAATTTCTCTGATAGTATAAGGACGCTCTTCTTTTGATTCGTAATAAATTCTCCATAATATTTCTGTCAAAATCCCAATTATAAAAAGGAATAGGCCGCCAACGGTAAACATAGCTACAACAATCAGCAAAGATGTTCCGGCACTAATTGGTAGACCGAAACCTATTGAAGCTAGAAGCCCGACTACTGCCAACGCGGCTATTCCCCAAAATAAAAATCCTAGAGCGCTAAAAAAAACCATAGGGCGCATATTCGGATGCAAAAAACGAACTACAAAAAGATCCGCTATCGCTTTGACGCCAGACATCCAAAGATGCGTAGACACACCGGATTTTCTTTCATGATGAGTAACCTCTACTTCCGCTACTTTGGCGCCACGATAGAAAACAGAAACTGCCAAAAAAACATGCTGTATGCCATACATGTTTATACCATCTAAGAATTTTTTCTTATAGGCCTTTAGAGCGCAGGCGTGATCGTGAAGATTCAATCCGCTGACCGTACGTGTTAACCAATTAGCAAGACGGGAGTGAATTCTCCGGGCAAGATTATCGTGACGATCCTTTCTCCATCCAGCCACTACATCGTAACCCTCATCCATTTTCGCTAAAAGCTTCGGAATGTCTCTGGGGTCATTTTGCAAATCTCCATCCATAATAATCACAATGTCTCCCTTGGCGGTTTTAATACCCGCATCCAAAGTTAAAGTCTGTCCAAATTTCCTTGTCAAAGTAATAATTTTAATCGGCGAAAGAGTTTTTAGAATTGCCGGGGTTTCGTCGATTGAACCGCTATCCACAACAATAATTTCATAAGGCACGCCCAACTTCTCTAACGTTTCTTTATTTAAACGGTGAAGCTCTCTAATGTTGCCAGCTTCATTGTAAACCGGAATAATAACGGAAATCATGAAGTTTATTATGGCTCAAACATTTAGGACACGCAAGGTTGTTATAAAAACTTACGCACATCCGTTGCGTCAAAACGCGGAATTAAAAACGGGTGATCGTTAAGAGATACTCCTCTCCGCTCAATAGTAAACGCGTAACGAAAACCTTCTCCAGCTAAAATAGTTTTAGCTAATTCACCGTAACGTCCATGGGGATAGGAAAAGGTTTCTGGTTTTTTTCCTATCAGCCCCGTCAATACTTCTTGGGAAATCTGAAGTTCGTTTTTCATAACTGATTCGTTAATGATGTCAAAAGCGTAGTGGCTGTGCGAATGATTACCGATGGTCATGCCACGTTTCTGTAAATCTAAAATCTCCTTCGGGCTCATGAAAAGCTCTTGAGCAATCTTTGCTTCATCCAAATGAATCTGCTTGAAACAAAAACGCAAAAACTGGGCTTTGATGTCTTCGGGAAGCGCAATCAATGTTTCTTTCATATTGGCAGTCATCGGTTCTTCGTGCGGACGTCGTTCCATTAATCGCCGGTCTTTCGGAATGCGGTATCGTTCCGCTAAGTCAGGATAAAATTCGTCCATAAAGCCATGAATAGCATCAATCATGGCGGAAGCGGACATCCGAGACAATAAGATGTGGGTTTTATGAGCAACCGGCAACCTACCTTCATAGACAGAAGTAATCGGAAAAAAGGCGGCGGTAGCGCCGTATTTTTCCAATATAGGAAGTGCATTGATATATTGGTCTTTCAATCCATCGTCAAAAGTAATGGCGCAGAATGATCCGGGACGATTCGCTTTAGCGGCTTCACAAACTTCCGTCGCGGAAACGATTTTGTAACGGGAAGATAGCAAGCTGATCTGCCAATCAAATTCTTTAATCTCGCAAGGATAAATACCGGAAAACTTTGGATTCGGGTCTTCAACGTAATGATAATTAACGATTATGTACTTATCTTTTTCCATTTTGATTCTTGGTATTTGATATGATTTTATCCAGAAAATCCACACTGCGCTTATAAGAAAGACCGTCAGTAAAACCTACGTACGATTGTACAATCTGCCGACGCTCCTCCCGATCTGCTTCTGGATTCTCAAGATAAAAATTAATTAACCGCGGCAAATCCTCGTCAGTCTTGGCCAGACGAACCGCCCCGCTGCGGTAAATCGGCTCATAATGATTGAATTCGTACGCTAGCGCGAAGCGGCCCAGAAAACCGATGTTGATTATCGGCTTATTAAACACGCAGGCCTCAATAGAAATAGTGGAAGCATAATTAATATTTAAATCGGTGTATTTCAGAGAATACTTAAGGTTTAAAAGATCTTTGTAATTCATTTCTACTCGCCCATCCGTTCCCGATCCTGATTTTTCAATATATAAATCCGGTACGGCAAAAAATTCTCGGTAATTTTCATAAATATCAAGCGGGTGAATCCGAACGAATAAATTAACATAAGGAATTTTTTTATCCTCTCTTAATTTAATTAAGTCATGAATATATTTTTTTTGAAAAGGGTAGGCCTTAGTCACGGTTGTATGAAAAATCGTCCGGTAAGCCGGATTAAGGCCTTTGGATTTTAAAAATTCTTCGCGCGTTGGTTCGTTTGGAATATTTCCAAAATAAGGATCGAAGCGCGGCGTTCCGGAAACAAAAACCCGATCCGCAGAATAACGATGAATATCTATGGCTTCTTGTTTCATAATTTCGTTCCAAGCCACTAAATAATTCGTCTTACGGATGTGTTTGCAATTCATTGTTAAGTTGTCCCAGCTGAAATTCACGGCCACGGTAGGTATACGCAATCGCCGGGCTTCGTTGATAATTTCCGCTTCCCATCCGTCAAACCCCGGCGTGGCAGTCGCAATCAAAGCCGGCTTATGTTCTGCCGCTAACTGCCGGAAAGCTCTAGCTTTGGGCGCCAAAAGCCGTTCTAAATTTGTGAAAAAATCCGCGGTTAGTAATTTCGCGAATGGCTTCCCTAAAAAACGTAGCAACCGCCGTTTTCGGTTCTCCAAATAATTCGGCCGTTTGTACCAATGCCGAATAGAAATCAAATAATCAAATTCATTCACCAAAGAAATTCTCAGAAATTTTAAAAATTCCCAAAATTTTGGGTTGGCAGACAGCAATTTCACATAACTTAAATCCGGCGATTGGAAATAACCGCGACTTACCGCCGTTTCGGAATCAATAGTCGGATTAATAACAACTACCCGATATTGGTCGACTAAGTATTGAATATAGTTAGTGCGTAAAAGATCGCTGGCGGCTATGGGATTGGGTATAACTAAAAATAAAGAGGTTTTCATAATCAAAAATTAAATTATTTTAGATAAGAGGTCTACGTTACGCTGATAGGATTTTCCGTCTTGGAAAGCGAAAAACTTCTCGGCCACGCGTTTCCTGTTTCCCGAGTCCCGGGTAGGATTTTTGATATAGCTATTAATGGCGGCTATCAAATCATCGTCATTTTGAGCGACAAAAACTGCTTTTTCGCGAATTAGCGGATAATAATATGATCCTTCATCAGAGTAATGCTTATTTTGAAAAAGCGCTGCCGGATCCATAAAATTAATTACCGGTTTGTCAAACAAAAACGATTCCAGCGAAATAGTGGATTTATGATTGATATTAATCTCGGTGTATGCCAAAGTTGCTTTTAAATTAATAAAGGAGTTTTTGGCGGACTCGCCCGGCGCAAATTCTTTATTAGCTTTAGTTAATCGCTCAATAGAAATGTCCTTTTCTCCGGCTAACGGACGATAAAATTCCGGGTCATCAAAAGGGTGAGGACGAACTAAAAAATTCACCCAAGGAATTTTCTTTTGATTTCTAGCAGAAATAATTTTAGCCAAAACCTCCGGTTGGCGAGGAGCTCTGCCGCCGGACGCAAACAAAAGAGTGGGGTATTGGGGATTTAATCCCTTACTGGTTAAAAAGTCTTCGCGCGAAGGAAGCGGATGAGATTTATCAAAATATTTGTCAAATCTCATGCTGCCGGTTATAAAAATTTTTTCCGCAGGAAACCGGTGCACTTTCATAGCCGCTTCCTTAAGAACCTCGTTCCAAACAAACAAATAATCGGGCCTTCTGGACCTGACGCATTTAAACGAGGTGAGATTATCCCAGCTTAAATTTGTGGCTAAAGTCGGAATGCCAATTTTTTTTCCATAAAGAATAATTTCGGCATCAAAAATTTGTATGCCGGGCGTAGCGGTAACAAATAAACTGGGTTTGTATCTTTTGCAATATTCTTCCAATACTCTTGAGCGGCCCATTAAAAATGCTTCCAAACCAGTAAAAAAATTAATGGTCATCCAGCGAGCGAAGGGGGCTGAAAGCCAACGGAGTAACTTGGCCCGTTTGTCATTCTGAAAAGCCGGACTCCCATAATAAAATTGTAAACTGGAAACTTTACTAAATTCCCGAATGCAGGCAGTTCTTAAAAATTTAGTCACGGCAAAGAGCCGCGGATTCTGGACCGTCCAGCGAATGGACTCCGCGCCTACAGAAGCTAAGCGCCGGCTCACTTCTTCGTCAATGACACTGCTAAAAACTAATACTTTATATTGAGAAGCCAAATATTGAATATAATTTGTCTTCAAAAGATCGGAGATAAATAAGGGATTTTTTAAAAAAAGAAAGATGGCTTTCTCGCGTTTGAGGTCTTGCATCACTGGAAAATTATGCCATATCGCGTTAATATAATCAAATAAAATGACTGCTAAAAAAATCCAAGTTTTAGGAATAATCCCCGCCCGCGGCGGCTCTAAAAGCATTCCTTATAAAAACATAGCTGATGTCGGAGGAAAACCGCTAATTTATTACACAATCCGTGAGGCCAAAAAATCCAAACTTCTGGACGCTTTTATCGTTTCCACTGACGATCCCAAAATTGCGGCGGTAGCAAAAAAGTATGGCGCGGACGTCCCTTTTTTGCGGCCAGCGAAAATTTCGGGCGATCGATCAATAGACATTGAATTTATGCGCCACGCCCTAGACTGGGTCAAAAAAAATCGCGGCTGGGAACCGGAAATTTTAGTAAACTTACGCCCCACTTCTCCGCTCCGAACCGCCGAAGATATTAATAAGGTCATTGAAGTGGCGATAAAAAATAAGTGCAGTATCGTCAAAACTATTTCACTGCCAACACCCTATAATCCGTTTAAAATGTGGTTGTTGGACGAAAATGGGGTAACCATGCAGCCGCTTTTACAAACAAAGCATTATAAGAAACTCGGCACCGATGTTCCAAGGCAAATTTTGCCAAAAGCCTATTGGCAAAATGGGCTCGTAGACGCGTTGCGAGTTAAGAATATAAAAACCGGAACCATTTTTGCCGGTCCAATCGGAGGAGTCATTACTGATCCGGAGAAATCAATTGATCTTGATGAACCCCGCGATTTAAGAATTCTAGCCAAGAAGTTAAGAAGCTGAAAATCTATATCATAGTTCCCGAGCTTGTAGAGAGACTACATTATTCTAAAGAGCTGTCCAACCGCCATCAACGATAAGATTTGCTCCGGTCATATAACTAGAAGCATCGGACGCAAGAAACAAAATAGCGCCGTTGTATTCGTCCTTATTAGCCATTCTACCAAGAATAGTTCGGTCGCTATATTTTTTTACGAATTCCTGTTTTTGTCCCGCAAGAACTCCTCCCGGAGTAAGAGTGTTCACCCGAATACCGGTATCGCGCAAATAAGACGACAAACTGCGAGTGAAGTTGGGTACGGCACCCTTAACGCTGGAATAGCCAATTGATTTGAATTTACCCTCGTCATAAATCCGGTTATCGGGGGCTACTATGCCGTAGGTGGAACAAACATTAATAATCGAACCGCTCCGCTGTTTTTTCATTATTGGGATCACCGCTTGCGCGCAGATCAACATTCCGGTTAAACCGACGGCAATCTCTTTATTCCAAAGTTCAATCGGATAATCTTCGTATGGGCTGAATTGTTTTGCTGATTCATCGGTATTCGGGACTGGATTCATCGCCGCGTTATTAATAAGAACATCAATCCGCCCAAGCTTGTTAACTACGTCCCGCACCGCCTCATCCACGGATTTTTTCTGGGCAACGTCTACTTTGTAATATAGAAAATTGGGTTCGGAAAAACCTTCTTTGATGTCAAACAAAACTACCTTAGCGCCGACGCCAAAAAGGACTTTCGCGTATTCCATACCCAACATACCGGTACCACCGGTGATTAGAACTACTTTATCTTTTAGAGAAAAAAGGTTGTTCATATCATAATTGTATAACTTTTTTATTTTTTATGGAGTCTTTCATTGTTAAAGCGATTTTCAATACCTCAGCGCCTTGCTCAAGACTAATCAACGGATTTTCTTTCTTCTCAATACAGCTAATAAATTGTTTGGTTTCATCAAGAAACATCGAGTTTCTTTCAAATTCCGCCGGCTCTTTTACGAAAACCGATTGGCTTCCGGCTTCAAACGGAATCAAGACTAAGGTTTTATCCTGATAATCCCAAATCATCCTACCCTTGCTTCCAGTAATTTCAAACCGACGCTTTGACGGACGCTTGACGTAGTCCATATGAAGCGAAGCGGTGACTCCGGATCCGAATTGAAAAATTGCATCAACAACGCTATCTACTTCAATCTTCAACTCACTGTCTTGGTTTTCAAAAGCCACTACTTGCTTCGGCATACCGAAAAACCAATAAAGATAGTCAATGTCATGACTTTGGGTTAAGATAACTCCCCCACCTAGATCCGCGCGGGCCGCATAAGTTTTTAAATAATCTTCCCAGGAATGCCAGTCCGGCAGATATTCTCCAATTTCCGCGTGCGCGCTCAAAGCTCTTCCTATCTTTCCGCTATCAAGCCATTTTTTCATTTGTTGGAGTAATGGATGGAAACGGAAATTATAACCGACGTAACCGACTAAATTTTTCTTTTTAGCAAGCGAGATTAACTCTTCTACGCCCTTCATGTCGTGCGACAATGGTTTCTCAAGAAAAACGTGCGCTCCACTCTCAATCGCTTTTTTGGCAGTTTCTAAATGAAAGGCGGTCGGATTAGTAATCACGACTGCGTCAGGTTTTTGCGCTAAAGCTTCATCAAAATCATAAAAAACTTTGGGGTTGTGTTCTTTAGAAAAATTGTCTATGAAATCTTTATTGCAACCCTTTTGGGTACGATAAACTATGATATCGCCCGCTCTCAATTGTTTCAGATTACGATAATGCCTTTGACCAATAGAACCGAGACCGCAAACCAAGAATTTCATACAGTCATATAATATGAACACAAATTCACTTTGTCAATAAAAATAGCTCAGTTGTACTGAGCCTACGAAATTCCTACGAGCAACGCGCCAACAGCCATTATTATGCCGCCACCTAGCCGATTTTTAAAATTTAACTTCTCGCCCAAAAAGAAATAGGCAAGAATAATAGTCATTGGGATCTGCAAACGTTTTAGTGTGCCAACATATGGAACGATTGTTTCTTGAAACGCCATTGCATTGAGAATGCCGGCGACTGATAAAAGCACTCCAATCAATGAGATAACAATGATGTGTCTAAAAGCAAATCTCCTGGGAGCACAACGGTCGCTAGTTTCTTTCTTTATTTCTTTACGCATGAAAGACATAAATAGGCAGGGCAGAGCAACAATCAGCCATTTTACGGCGAGCGCAAATTTGATATCCGCGGTTCTAGCAATCAGACCATCATAATTAAGGGCCAATGCTCCTAAACAAGCCGCACCAAAAGCGTATCTGATACCGACGCTCTTACTTAACATCAAAAATGGGGCGAACCAGTCTTTCCAAGTAACCCTTCCTTCATTTTTTTTCTTTTTATTGAGAAACTCCTGAATGTTAAGGATATAAACACCGATAATAAGAAGATAAATACCTATCCACCCGATCAATGAAGGTTTTTCTCCTAAAATAAGCAGGCTTAAAATAATGACGATCGCGGGAGTGCTGGCAGCAATCGGGGTAACGAGGGAAACATCTTCCAAGGACCGAGACTTAGTAGAAAAATATTGTATCCCAATATTCAGAAGTCCGGTAGCAAAAACCGCAAACCAGAATCCGGACTTAATGTTTGTCTCCGCTCCTAATATCCACCAAATAGCAAAGAGAAATAAAGAACTTACCCCCGTGAAAAAACCAGTTAACAGCCACTCTCTTTTTCGCATACCGCCATCTAAAGCTTTTCTTGAAAAAATGTTGGACGTTGCATCCAAAGCCGCCCCGCCAGTCACAAAAGCATAGGCATCACCGATCATCAGTCTTCCTTTCAGCTAAAATGAACTGCCCATATTATATAGTAAAATCTTAACTATTGCAAGCGCGTTGCTTTAAACATCTAATTTAGCATCTTTTGCCATTAAAATCATCTCTGCTATTTCTCTAACTGCGTGCTGTCCGCCATTGGCTTTAGAAACATAGTTAGCCGATGCCTTAACCAAGGGATGTCCGTCCGCAACCGTCAGAGCTAAACCGGCATACTTTAAGCATAAAAGGTCGTTAATATCGTCCCCTATGTAAGCAACCTCGCTCTGAGACAGATTGTTTTCTGCGACAATCCTTCTTAAAATCTCCAGTTTGCCTTCCCCGCTTTCAATTCCCTGCCAAACAGGGATGTTTAATTTTTGACAGCGTGCCGCCACAACAAAATTTTTCTCTTTAGATAAAACCCCGACCATCAAGCCGTTCTTTTTAAGCAGCTCTATTCCCAAACCATCTTTCCGGCTGCAACGAACCGATTCTTTGCCATTCTCATCAACATATAAAAAACCGTCGGTCATTACGCCGTCAAAGTCAGTGGCCAATAACTTGATTTTTGCGAATTTAGCTTTTAATGCGGCATCCATAAATCAATTCCGGCTTTAGTGCCAGCTTCCTTTATAATCTATCAAAAAATTTTTAAAATGCCTATCTTCGTGTTATTTTTTGAATAATGTCAACTTCAGCGTTAAAAAGGGTGCAGAAGAACCAAAACCTGTTGTATTACGCAGTTAATCATTATTTAAATTCGGAAAAGGAGGATTTGAAACTAAGTGAAAAGATCGTCAGTGGTTATAAAAAACTGCGCGGATTGTTCAAAGAATTAACCGCTCCTCAAACTATCCAAGCGCCTAGATTAAATTTGGAAGATTATAAAAAAACTCCTTATTTTTCCACACTTGTAAAACTTTCCAAGCTGGCAAAAACCGAACTTGCTCCTTATATTAAAACTTTTTTTGTTCACGGCAGTTTGGCGACCATGGATTTTGTTCCAAAATTCAGCGATTTAGACACGCTAGTAATTTTGAAAAAAGAAACTTGTTCAAATCCCGAAAAACTCCAAGAGTTTCGCGAAAAACTCGTTAGGGCAAGAAAATTGCTCCAAGAAGTGGATCCGTTGGCACACCACGGGTTTATTTTTTGCGCCGAACAAAACTTAGACTATTACCCCCAGCATTATTTACCGGTTGCGGTTTTAAAATACGCTAAAATTTTACACGGCGTCGCAAAGCTAACCTTCCGTGTTCGTGATTCCCGCGAAGAAGCAAAAGAAAATTTTTATCACTATTACAATATCTTCCAAGACATTACAAAAACCGGCCAGATAACAAACAAACACGGCAGTGAATTATATAAATTCAAATGGTTTGTGAGCATGCTCCTTTTAATGCCCAGCCTATATCTTCAAGCCAAAGGAATTTATCTCTATAAAAAATATTCTTTTGATTTCGTGAAGCACCCGTTTTTATCCAAACTTAGCTTGGTAAGAAAAGATTTTCAAAACGCTAAAAAGATTTTGGGCGACAACTATCTTAAAAAAGCGGTGGAGATGTTGGTGGATTGGGCATCTGATCTGCAACAGTTAGAAAAAGACCCGAAATTTATCAACAATCCCAAGAAAATTGCTGTAAAAGTTTACGAAAGAGCCCGAAAAGAATTAATTAATCATTTCCAAAAAAATAACGACGTGGTCGCGCTTTACGAATATGGTTCGGTGCGCGCTCCGGGAATCAGCGACCTTGATCTAATTTTGGTGACGAAAAACCACCTAAAAAATCGATTCTATTATCCATCTGGCCCAAACATTGAAAAAGTTGCCAAAGGAACTCTGATGATGATGCCAGAAAATACCTTCTCTCAAATAAAGATGTTTGACGCAGTGCGTTTAAGAAAACTCTATGGAAAGTCCGTACCGCTCGCCAAGTTAGACAAAAAAACCGAGGGTTACCGAGAAATTGCCAGCGTCATTGACTGGCTTCCAGAAAGAATGATCCGATTGATTGGCATCCTAAAATCCAATCCCTTAGACGTTCAATACGCCTTGCGTTATACAAGGTCTTTTGCCTACTCGCTGGAACGGGCAGAAAAATTAACGCGCTTAGGCGCTTACGGAGAATTTATGCGTCGTCTCCGCGATCTCCGTGGCCGATGGCATCCTTCACGAGTTTCCGAACTTACTTTGTTAATCAAAGATGGACTTTATCTTGGCTATGAAGCCCTGACCAAGTTTACAGAAAAATATTGCGGCGGATTTCAGGGTTCAACGGGACGTCTTACTTTTTTCTCAGGACAAATTTTGGAATTCTCCAAAAATCCCGCCGAGGTCTCTGCTGACTGGTCTCTCGCTTTTTCCAAAACCGAAGAAAAAAAGGTATTTACTCCCGCGGCCTTGGCGGCTCAATTTACTGTTTATTCTAAACAACCCGGGGTTCTCGCTAAAGAGATGCGCCGCAAACTTCTACTCTCCGGCCCCACCGAAATTATTGACGCTGGCTACCGAAATTTTTTGATAAAAAAAATGGCGCTTGCCACCCAATGCGCCGAATTTCTAATTAAGAACAAACTTAATTCGGGCCTCTATCGTTTCGGATTTTATCTTCCTAAACAGAAGTAGGCCAATTAGCCGATTCTCCAGGCAGTAAATCGTCTTCAGCGAGGTCTTTTTGCGCGATACGGCCGATTAGTTGCGGAATCAATGACGGCTTTAATCCGCTACCCGGCCCCTTGGTAGTTAACATGTCCGTTGTTATTGCCACGCCTTTAGGAATAGCCTTTTTCGCCACCACGCTTTTAGCCAGACGAATCCGGACTTCTTTTTCTTTATCGTTAATTAATTTCTCGCCATTCCCCAAAGCCGATTGAGTGTGACGAATGTACTTAATCATTTTTTCCAAACCCTGTGGCTCCAAAGAAGCGGCGTGATCTGGACCAATCATGGTTCTGTCTATCGTAAAATGTTTCTCAATAACACAAGCCCCCAAAGCTACCGCCACCGCCGGAATAGCCACCCCCTTATCGTGACTAGAATAACCTACCGGCATACCAAAACGCTGTTTTAAGGTATCTATTACCCGCAAATTAACTTCTTCGTCTTGGCAGGGATAGTTGGAAACGCAGTGCAGTAAAATTAGTTGGTTGTTGTATTTAATAATTACCTTTACTGCTTCACTAATTTCTTCAAGCGTAGCCATTCCGGTAGATAAAATCACCGGTTTCTTCTTCCTGGCGATATATTCCAATAAAGGAATGTTAGTAACATCCGCCGAAGCAATTTTAAAGAAAGGAACATCCAGCTCTTCAAGAAAATCCGCGCTTTTCAGATCCCAAGCGCTTCCAGAAAATAAAATATTTTCCCCGACCGCGAACTTTTGTAAATCCCGCCAATCCTCTTTAGAAAGCTCTAATTTTGCCCGATGCTCGCCGTAAGTCGGGCCCAAAGCGGTTGGCTTAATGTACGGAGCCGCCAAAGCGGCTTTTGTTAAAATGTCTTCGTTGGTTCGTTTTTGAAATTTCACCGCGTCGGCGCCGGAAGCCGCGGCGATTTCAATAAGTTTCTTAGCTAGAGCTGGATCACCGTTATGATTCACTCCAGCTTCAGCGATAATAAAACACGGCTGTCCATCGCCCACTAATTTCGTGCCAATTTTAATTGTAGAGTTCACGATAACAATCTTAAATTACCGACCGGAAAAAATCAAACTTGGTCGAAACAAACTCCAGTAATCGTATTTAAAATGAACTTCGTGATTGCCGGGCGGAACAAAAATTCCCGGAAACACAGAATTGACCCGATACATTTTAACTTCCTGATCATCAATATAAGCGCGCCAGCCAGGGAGATAGTTTTGGGTAAAAACTAGAAACCGAGCTTCTTTAGAGGCAGTTTTTGCTTTAATCAACCCGTTTCCAGAAAACAAAATTTCTGTTTCGCCCCCAACCCCCTTGATAATATCTGGGCATCCATTACATTCCACGAAAATACCCTTAAAACCGCTTTTTTTAAATGCTTGATATGCTTCTTGATCACTATTAACGTAACTGCTTACTGAAGCAAAATAAGCAGGCAGTTTAGCGCCGGTATTGTTGTAAAGCAAAGCCGGTAAATCGCTAATACGGCTTCCTTCAACAATCAGCGGGATAAGAGCCTGTCCCACGATTGGTAAATCAATTTTCGGATCAAAGTCTGGGTGATTAAATGGTAGATCTGTAAAAAAGTGGGTAATTCCTAAAAATTCCGTCAAAGAAATCCGTTCTGCTAGTAAATGGTATTTTTCCCTTACGGAATAATCCACGCCATCCGAAGCAAGAACGTAAACTTTATCCAATTTTTGCTCGCCGCCCGTAGCAGCCAACTGGCGCGTTCCTAGTAAAGCAAGCATTCTCGCCAAATTGGTGTTTAACAGGGGGTCATTGATTTCTAAATTAGGAACGCCATAAAGCAGTTGAAAATTCGGCCGGTAAGTTTTCAGTCCCAAAGACATTTCGTATAAACGGTCATTAACCGGAGGTTTAGCCGGCGAAAGAAAATTAAAAAAATAAAGATCGTCCCAATCGTCCACAAAAAGCGGGAGAAGCCGGTTTGAATATTGGCGCAAAAACGAAACTGTCGCCGGCTCCCTTTCGTAAATTTTTCGCGAAATCATGGTCGGAGCGTTAAAACGATAAAAAATAAGAATGAATTCCAAAGCCGCAATACTAATACAAGCCGCGGCCGCTAATTTGTAATTTTTCACAAAACCCAAAATTAAAACGGCTGTTGCTAAAAATATTAGGGACAGCAAAACCGAGTTTACAGTTTTAGGATGGAGAATAATGATTGTCAAAAAGATTATCCCAATAATGCCTGTTACAGTGATTAAATTTGGTAAAACTTTTTTAAAATCCTGTACTCGCAAACGCATTAAATAATCAAAACCGAAGCCGACTAATACCGCCGCCGCAAAAATTCCCACCAGCATAAAGCGGGCTGCTCCCTGAAACATGTTAAAAATTGGAAGTTTTACTAAAAGACCAAATAAGGGCGACCCCTGAATAGAAAGTGCGAGAGTTATTAAAAATACCCAACGGAAAAATGAAACAAATTGGTTTTTCCTAATCCAAAAAGAAAAAATTAAAAATAAAACCGCTACCATTCCCATATAAAGGTAAGCGTCCAGCCCGCGATTAGGCGTCAAGTGAAAAAAATTCAATAATTCCAACGGCTTAATTGCGTACCCGGTATGACCAAAACCACTTGCCCGTTGTGAAAATTGAGCCACTACGTAAGCAGGAACCAGCTGTAAAATCCCAATCAGCGTTCCAATTGTAAAGATAGCTACTAAAGGAGCAAGTAAGCGACGCAATCCTTGAATTGGCCGTTCTCCGCGCAGTCCAAAAAACAACGCGAATCCAAATCCGGCCGCAGCCATATATAAAATAGGATAGTAAGCCGCCGTCCACCAACCGTAACCGACTAACGCACCGCCCAAAAGAATGAGCCAAAAACGTTTTTTGCGATCGCCGAGATAAAGCTCTCCCAAAATCCAAAACAGAACTGCCTGCTCAAAAATAGCGGAGCTCAACACCAAATCCCGAGCAAAATAAATATTGCCGATTAAATAAGCAAAGGCGGCAACGTAAGACCCGGCAATACTCGCCCCTATTTTTCGCAAGAAAAGGACTGTAAAGAAAAAGGCGGCGGTTAAAGTTAAAAACATTCCCCAATAATGAACGGTCACCGCCGGCAGAAAATATAAAAGTAAGTTTAAGGGAGCAAACGGAAAGCCGTTCATGGAAACAAAATTCGGAAAACCAACAGCGACATAAGAGTTCCAAAAAGGAGTACTGCCTTCCTGAAAAACTTTCTTGTAGAATGCTAACTGGGGAATCACCAATTCCGTCGCATCAGTACCCATCACATGAGTACCAATTAAGGCGGGAAATAAAATCGCCGCAACAGCTAAAGCGGAAACAGCCAAAATCCCCCATCGCCGTTCAACTAAAATTTTGCAACGTTCTAAAAAACTTTCCATATTTTTCCTATTTCTTTTTGGCAATTATATAAAAACCGGTGGAAATGTACTCGGCAGCCCGATAATGAATAAGAATCAGGTCCAGCAACTTAATTGGAAAAGTAACTAACACTAAAAATATCCAGATAATGTCTTTTAAAATACTGATATTGAAAGACAGCGCTAAAGAAAGCCATTCCTGGGTAACAAACAAAAAGGCGGCTGTCGGTCCGATAATCGGTTTCAACTCCACTATTTCCATGTCTGCAAATAAAGATCGTAAGCCCTCCGCCGTCCAGCGGGAGTAGTCATGCGGCGAAGGATGAAACGGCATTAAGAAATTGGTTGCAAGATAAAGGTAGCCGCCGCTTTTTAGAACCCGTTTCATTTCTCCGACTGCCTGAAGTGGGTTTTTCAAATGTTCTAGAACCCAAGCAGAAACAACACCGTCCAACGAACCATCTTTAAAAGGTAAGTCGTGGGCATCTGCCAACACATCCACCTCTTCCCAAGGATGAATGTCTACGTTAATAATATCCGGATGCAAACGTCGGCTCCCGGAACCGATTTCCGCCACCTGTCCGTCAGTAGCAACAAGTTTAAGAATAGAAGAGGGCTTTTTTCCCAAAAATAAAGCTGGCGCTAAAACATAAAAAATAAAGGAGTAGAGTTTAGCGAATCGCCGCAAAAACGTTTTCAGACGTACAATAAAACCGGTGTGCAAATCCCGCGCCATCTGAACATAAGAATCCTCTTTTATAAAAAGCGGCTTTCCCTCAACAAATTTTATAGGAGGTATTTTAAATTCTAAATGATCGATTCTTGATTGCATGGCTTGTATAATAACTTATTTGCGTAGCGCGTAAATATAACCCCTTCTATGGTCTTCTCTTTTAATCGTTGTTTGATAATTAGCTGCCTTTAAATGGGCTAGCAACTTATTAATTATCTCTTTATCAGCCAAACCAAGAAATTCTGGTGAATGGTATTCAAGCGCAATCTGGTCAATTTTCTTTAAAACTTCAATCGGCGTATTAAGTAAAATTTCGTACTCTGCGCCCTCGCAGTCTATTTTCAAAAAATCGCATTTTGATATTTTATTTTCAATCAAAACCTCTGTCAATGTAAGGCAATTCACCTTGACGGCTTCTTTGGATTTTCTAATAAAGCCGTGGCCGCCGCTATTAAGGTCGTCAATATATAAAATTCGCTCCTGATTACTGCCCGCAAGCGCCAAATTATAAGGCAATACGTTTGACGCATTGTTCAATAAAATATTGCGCTCTAAAACCTCATAATTTCTGGGAAGGGGCTCGAAGGCATAAACTTTACCCTCCTTAGCCTTGCGCGCGGCGCAAATAGTAAAAGTACCGATATGCGCGCCAACATCAATTATTGTGGCGTCTTCACTAAAATCCAAAGAATTTTTAAAATATTCTTTTTCAATAACGTTTTCAAAAACAGTATAGATATCTGCCAATTTTACCAGCAAATTATTGCCACGCACCCAAAACTCATAATCATCTATCTTTATTTTCTTAAACGGCGTGTTAATAAACCAAAAATTTGTCCAAAACCTAATAGGCCAAAACCCAAAAGTCTTCAGAAGAATCTGAAAAGCATAACTCGATGCGTAAATAATCCTAAGAAAATTTTTATGCATGTTTTAATATATTACCTAAAATTAAAAAGTTTTTAAGCTTGTTAATCATTTTTCTAAAACGAAAAAGTGGTGGTATTTATTTAGGACAGGAGAAAATTCCTTTTTAATTTTAAAATGGTTTTTTATAATTTTCCGCACCTTATTCAGGCGGTATTTCCAAAAATCTATTTCCCAATAATGCTGGCCGGATACTTTTATGCCGCCGAATCTTAAGGGTAATCGGATAAAAAAATCTAAAAAGGATTTATTAAAAATCGTGCGGATACCGGGAAACTTCAAAACCATTTCTTTGCCGGTGGATTTATAAGGCAACGATATAATAACGTGCTTTGATGTAACCCGCTTCAATTCCGCGAGCGCTTTAGGAACGTCGTCCCAAGGGATATGTTCCAAAACTTCAAAAGCCGTTACTAAATCAAATTCGCCGTTTTGTATCGGTAGCGACCTAATATCCGCCACGATGTCCGGATCTAAATTCTTATCAAAATCACAAGTCGTGACCGAATAGCCAAGTTTCTTTAAGTAATCAGAAAAAAATCCGCTACCCATTCCTATTTCAAGAATTTTTTTAGGCTCCAGTGAACGCGCAAGGTCGGTTTGATAAAAATAGGAAATAAAACGTTCCAGATCATCGTATTTTTTCCGAAAATAGTGCTCCTTGTTAACTTGAGGTTCCATAATTAAATATTTTCTAAAATAAAATTTGCGATCCTTTGTCCAGCGGCGCCGTCTAATTTATAAACCTGCTCTTCTAAAACAGCTTGCCGCTGATTACGATCAGCTTGGGGATTAGATAAAAACTCTCGAACATTTTGAAATAGTTCTTCTTTATTGCGAGCCGGTCGCGCCCCGCCACCCCTTAACACATATTGAACGTGATCAAAATCTTTATTTTTAATAGCACTTTTAAGATACGGCAAGTTCTTTTCAAAACCATCAAAATAAATTAGAACGGACGGCTTTCCAAAAACCGCGGCGTCAATTACGACACTGGTTCCGCAGGCAACCAAAACGTCGCTATGAAACAAAGAGTCGGCAAGCCACTCCGTATCTTTTTCGTCCAATTCAGAATCCCTAGAATAACCAGTTTTAAATTGATGCCCCGGCTGGTCAACGTAAAATAGCTTGCTTGGCTTAAATCGCTCCAAGTTTACCTTATCGTTGGGGGTAAGACGAACTAGTACCTGCTCATTTAATTCTTTCAGAATCTCCATAATTTGCCAATCGTACTTAAAGAAACGGTCGCCGAAAGGAGAAAATAAAATTAGTTTTCGGGAAGGATCTAATCCGATACGCGAAAAAAATTCCTGCCGGTTCATTCGTCGGCCGTTGAAATAACGGTCGTACTGAGGAATTCCGCTGACAAAAACTTCTTCTAATTTCATAACATTGTGGCGAATGGCTTCGTTTTGAATTATGGCGTTATGTACTATTAACTTTTCGGGCTTAACACGAAATATGCCCTTGGTGGTTATATTGTCCCAAGAACGAATCATTCCAATAGCGCGAATCTCTCTTTTTCTAGCGGCGGCTAAAAAATGCACGTCGTCGTTATTAAAAACGTCCGTTACAAATACAGCAGCCGGTTGATACTTACTAAAATATGAATCTAAGTTTCTGGTATTAACACACAGACCGTCCAAAAATCTAATTAATTTTTTAAACGAATTAAACCTGCTAAAAATTTTTCTTAAAATAAAAGAAAGGGCAAATTTAAAATAATTTTTATCGCGCCCCAGCTTTTCTCTTTTATGTATTGCTAAAGTTTGGCTATCTACTAAAGAAGAATTTAGATAAGTGAAAATAACGTCTTGCCGGCTTACTTTTTCGGCAACGATTCCTTCAATAGTCACGTTGGACCCAAAAAACCGTTCTTGAAAATAGTTTGTTTTGTAATCAGGAACAAAAATAACAATCCGTAAATCAGATTGCGATTTTAATATCTTAAAAACGTCGGTAGCAAGAATATTGCGCGAGATAAAAGGGTTAAAACTGGTTATAAACAAAGTTTTCATTATTTGGGAACCTCAATGATGGGCATTAACTTGTCTCGTCTTGTTTTGTTCTCTAAATAATTTTTCAGCATTCCATTAATAAAATTTTCTTTAAGCTTTAAGATGGCGGCGCCATTATAGTCCTTTTGTTTATAAAACTTCCCGGCGTCAAAACGCTGGGTTTGCGGGACAATTACTCCTTCATCGTAGCCGCGAATACAGCGAATCAGCAACTCAAATCCGGAAATGACATTCTTATTGCTGATGTCTCTGGGGCCATCGTCTTTATTTACATTTTCCGGCCTAGATTGCCCCAATACGTCGCCACTGTCTAATTTTTCAGTTACTAAATGAATCGTTGCTCCTAAACACTCGGGTTCGCTATTCACTAGTGGCCAAAAGGCATTGGCCCAACCTCTATAATAAGGCGTGAGGCCAAGATGTAGATTAATAATTTTCCCTTTATAAACAGAGAGGATTGCCCCCTTAACAACGCTGGCACTGAATAAAACGACGTATCTCGGATTTAATTTTTGTATCCATTCTAAAATCTTCGGATCACCGCAAGTGCCGTAATCAATTCTTAAAATTTTTTCTTCCGGCAAAGGAAATTGAGTGGCATAACCGAAATATTCTTGTTCTTTTTCGGCGCATTCGCGATCGTAATCCTTAATTACCTTATCTTCTTCCGGCGTATCTCCGGATTTTAGGACTCTTCTACTCTCGGAAACCACGCCTAATAAATTGAAGTTGCGTTTTAAATAATCGGCCGCCATATGATGACGCCCTTGGTTGGAAGTAATTAAAATAATTGGGATAGATGATGGTTGATTCATAATTTAAGTCCGTTGTTTGTTTTTTGTGGCCGACAAAGAACATAATTGGTAAAAATTTTGGAATAACGCCGCGACTAAAATAGGGCCAGTGCCGCCCGGAGTAGGAGTATAAAAACCTAGCTTAGATAATTCTGGGTCACTGACGTCTAAATCACCGCGAACCTTTCCGTCAATCCGATCGTAGCCAAAATCAATCACTCCCGCGCCGGCCTTCAAGGCCGCTGGTTTAATCAAACTAGCCTTGCCGACGCCGCTAATTACCAAATCAGCCCGAGATACTTCGGAAAGCCCACTTTTACTGTGGCAAACAATCAACTCGCGGCACTTCCCATTCAGCCAACTAATAATCGGCGCGCCGACTAGAAATCCTCGTCCTACTACCACTACAGTAAGGTTTTCTATGTTCCAAAATACTGTTTCTAAAATTGCCTTAATAACAATGACCGGCAAAGATTCTAAATCGGCTGGAGCAATTAGGGCATCAATATCTTTAGCCGGATTCAAAGCTGCGAGAATTTTATCACGATTAAAACGTGCGGGCAACGGAAGCTGAACCAGTACTCCGCCAACCCTTTCATCATTTCCTAAATATTTCATCTTCTGAATTACTTCACCTTCGGTAGTATCTTCGGCAAAACGATAAAGCTTAAATTTTAACCCCAACTCTTGAGCGGTTTTTTCTTTTTGTCGCAAAAAACTCTCGGATGAAAGGTTGTTCCCAATTAGAACCGCGGCCAATTCTTGGTCCGGCTTAGGTAAACCTTTTAAAGTAAAAATGATTTTGCGGGCAATGTCCCGTCCCAAAATTACCGCCATTTTTTAGAAATCGGAAACGCGCGGCATAACGCCTCGACTTCGGCGCGTATTGATTCGCGCTTTACTAAACATCTATAAATGAAAGCGGCGATTTTCTTCATTTCCTGTTTACCCATGCCACGAGTAGTCACAGCCGGAGTACCTAAACGCAAACCCGATGGCAGAAAAGGCGAGGTGTCTCCAGTAATGGCATTACGGTTGGCGGTAATGCTATTTTCTTCCAAAATCTTTTCCGCCTGGAGACCCCCTAAACCCACACCGCGAACATCTAATAACATTAAGTGGTTGTCTGTACCGCCGGTTACTAGCCGGAAGCCTAGTTTCACTAATTCTCCCGCTAACATAGCGGCATTTTCTAAAATCGATCGTTGATAGCGACGAAACAACGGTTGAGACGCTTCAAAAAACAACAGGGCTTTGGCCGCGGTGACATTATTATGGGGACCACCCTGAAATCCCGGAAACACTGACCGGTCTACTGCTTCCGCAATCGTCAAATCCGACCGACCCGTTAAAGGTTGTTTTCTAGAAAAGATTACCGCCCCTCTTGGTCCGCGAAGCGTTTTGTGAGTAGTCGTCATTACGACATCGCTATAAGGAAATGGTGTGGGGTGCAAACCAGCAGCAATCAGGCCGGCGATGTGGGAAATATCCGCCAAGTGGTAAGCGGTGACACTCCGCGCAATCATGCCAAACTTTTTAAAATCCAAAATGCGAGGATAAGCCGTCAATCCAGAAACAATCACTTTGGGCTTGTGTTTTTTAGCTAGAGCCGCAATCGCACGATAATCCAAACGTTCAGTTTTAACATCCACGCCGTAGTGGACAACACGATAGGCCTTACCGGAAAAACTGACCGAATGCCCATGCGTTAAGTGTCCGCCATCGCTTAAGCGCAAACCCATTAAAGTATCGCCGAAATTCATCAATGCTTGGTAAATCGCTAAATTAGCAGGCGAACCTGAATATGGCTGGACGTTGACCGCCCACTCCTTAGGATTTAATTTGAAAAGACGCAATGCCCGCTCTTGAGCTAAATTCTCAATCTTGTCGTAGTAAACATTGCCCGGATAATAACGCTTGCCGGGATAACCCTCGGAATACTTATTAACCAATGGCGATCCTAAAACTTCCTGTATGTCTTCGGAAACGTAATTTTCTGAAGGAATCAAATTAATCGTTAGCGCTTGACGTTTTTTTTCGGCAGCAATGAACTTAAAAAGCTGTGTATCTTTCATATTCCAGTGATTAAAATTTAACACACCAAAACGACTTTTTCTACTGAAAATTAATGACCGGAAAACAATTTAAAATGATGCTATAATTTGAAAATTAACATGCAATTGAAAGTTTTTATTTTCGCTTCGGCGATTTTAGTAGGACTATTGTACGTTCTGCCGCAATTAGTCGTAGCTAAACATCTTTCTAACGAAGGACGCTATTTTGCCCTAAATTTTGAAGTTTATCGCGACGAATTATTTTACCTAACAAGAGCTCGGGAAGTTTATGACGGTCACTTTCCTCCTTTAGACCCATATTTTGATGAACAAAATCCCAATATCCAAAACCCCCTACCTTCGGGCATTTTAGCCGTACTTTTCACTGTCTTCGGCGGTGATCCTGTCAGAACTTTTTTAACAGCCGAGTTCATATTCTCGGGAATTATTTTCTTGCTCCTTTACATACTCGGCAAACAACTTTTCCAATCGCCGCTGTGGGCAATTTCTTTCGCGTATATAACAATTTTAACGCCAATGGCGCTTCGCATCCTTAACTTCCATGGGGCCTAGTTTTTCAGAAATATTTACTGATTTTAACAGCGACGGCTGGGCCGTTTCCTTACGGGAATTTTTCGGCTACTTCGTCAAACAATTTCTGCCTTTCGTGAACACTCAAATTGAAAAACTGTATTTCGCGCGCTTGGATTATCCGCTGATCGTTTTTCCATTTTATCTTTTAGCAATTATTTCATTGGTGATCTTCTGGAAAAAACCGTCGGTCAAAACCGCTGTAATTGCCGGTGCGACGGCTGGGTTTTTGTTTTACAGTTATTTTCATTTTTGGGTTTATTGGTCCGTAGTTATAGTATTGTTGTTTATCTACGCGGTAATTAAAAAACAGAGTGATGAAATTAGGTTTAAGCACTTTTTAATCTTATTAGCAGTTTTTTCAGTGATTGCGGTGCCGTATTTCATAAATTATTTCCAGTTTCAGAATTCTGGAACCGAAGACATGGTTCTTCGTTTAGGTATTGCCCAAGGATATGTTCCCGGCTTAGCTACGCTTGGCTATGCCTATCTAACTTATGGAGTATTAGCAATCGTAATCTATTCTTTGTATTGGAAAAAACGGCTTGAAAATCCAGATTATGGCCGACAGGCGATTCTCTTCTGGGCATTGCTTGCGGCAATGGTTGTTATCTGGAATATCCAAATAATCCTAGGCTACGTTCCCGCTCCCAATAACTGGCGGCGCACTATTAGCCCGATAATGTTCGTTCTGCTCTGGAGTTTCCTTTTTGAATTATACTCCCGAGGTATTCTGCGTTGGCAAAAAATCAAAACTGTCGCGGCTTGTCTATTAGTTACCGCGACCATCTTGGTTATTGCCAAAAAAATTGTCAATGTGGCGGTAATCGCCCGCCAGCCAGATCCGCGTATTGTAGAAGGACAGACTCTGCCGAAAGAAATTTTGGATTCCTGGCGTTGGATTAATGAAAATCTTGAACCGGAGCCGAAAATTATGACAAATTCGTTTATATCGTCGCTGTACTTAGGATCACACACTGGCGCCCGCCCATACTTACCAATTGGCATCCTTACGCCAATGCCCACGGAAGTTCTAGAAAACCGCTTTTTAATTGCTCATCGCTTATTAGAAACTCCGGTGAATCAACTCGCTCAAATCCTTCACAATACCGCTTCTGCCGATTGCCAAAAGGTTTCTTGTATTACCAACACCGAAGACAATCTTAATAAAAATGTTTGGCATCTATATGGACACTATTTCCGTAGCCAAGGAGATATTAATAGCTATCTCAACCGTCCGCTGACTATTACCGAAACTGATATTTTAGACTTAGTGGAGCGGTATAGAAAAACCGCCGCTAACTGGAAAGACGTTGATGCTGACTATTTGTATTTTGGCCCCTGGGAACAGCAATTAAATGGCGGCAAGAATACCGTTAGTAATAATCTTCAGCCGATCTACAATAACAAGCTAGTTAAAATTTATCGCGTCAACCATTAAATACTTGGCCTCCGAAAAAAATATAAATCAGAGTAGGTTTTAGCTATTTTTTCCCAAGACATTTCTTTAGCCAAAATTAACGATTCTTTAGAAAAGGAATTCCGTAAATCCACGTCGGATAAAATTTTTTCTGCGGCCTGAGCGGCGCTTTGAATATCGGTAGGATCAACTAAAATCCCGTTTTTGCCGTCCCGGACCGCATCTTCGGCACTGGTATCTTTCGCTCCGACTACCGGCAATCCCGCGGCGGCGGCTTCCAGAAAAACCAACCCGAAGCCTTCAATATCTTTATTAATATCCTGAGGAAGTAAGACGAAAAGTTCCGCGTTTTTATAAACCGAGATTAATTCTTCCTCTGTTAAATTTTCCAAAAATATCACTCGGTTCTCTAATTTTAAATTTTTAATTTTAAATTTTAAATTTTGGTGCTCTGGCCCCTTCCCCACAATCACATACTTTAAGTCGCTTAATTCCTTATTTCCTGATTCCCTAATTCCTTTTAACAATTCCGCAAATGCCGCAATAGAATATTCAAACCCCTTGCGTTTCTTTAAAGCACCGACGCTTAAAATATATGGCTTCTGAATTTTTAATTTTAAATTTTTAATTTTAAATTTAT
>CAYHXN010000002.1:0-40925 GCA_964360605.1 uncultured Candidatus Saccharibacteria bacterium
ACGGGAGTTTTTTGAAAGCGTTTTTCCAAAGAAAGTTTATGACATAGACCCGAGGATTGAAGAAGCGCTGGAGATTGTTCATTTAGAAGCGCCATTGGAAAGGAAAATCCGTTCCTTTTCCGGCGGCCAGCAAGCGCGCCTTCTTCTTGCTTCGGCCCTTATTCAAAAGCCCGACCTTTTGCTTTTAGATGAACCGACTAACAATCTTGATCCCGAAGGCCTTGCTCATCTCGCCAAATTCCTTAAGGAATATAAAAACACTTGTATCGTTATTTCTCACGACGCGGAGTTTCTTAATTCTTTCACCACCGGCGTTCTTTACCTGGACGTTTTTACGCGGCAAGTGGAACAATACACGGGGAATTATCATGACGTGGTAAAAGAAATTTCTTCCCGCATAGAAAGGGAACAGAGAGAAAATGTCCGTTTGGAAAAAGATATTACTAATCGCAAAGAGCAAGCAAGTTTTTTCGCCCAAAAAGGCGGACACATGCGCGATGTGGCGCGAAAAATGCGCGAGAAAATTGAGGAGCTGGAAGAAGAAAAAGTGGAGGTTCGCCGCGAGGATAAGACGATTCGCAAGTTTTTCATACAGTGTCAAGAAGATATTTCCGGAGAAATACTCGCGATAAAATCCGTTTCCATAATGCGTCACGGCAAGCCCACGACTGTGAAAGCAAACGTTTCTCTAAAACGCGGCGGTCATTTACTTCTCGCGGGGCCAAACGGTATCGGCAAGACTACGCTTTTAGAAAATATCGCGACCGGCAAATCCGTCGGAACGAAAATAGAGCGGGGGATTCGCGTCGGATATTATCGGCAGGATTTTTCCACGCTAGACCCGAAAGAAAGCGTTTACCTTTCACTCGCGGCAGTAGCGCAAAAAGACGCGACAGATGGAGGAATTCGTTCGGTAGCGGCGGGATTTCTTTTAGACGCGGAAATACTCAAGAGCTCCGTCGGCAGTCTTTCTGAAGGACAAAAGGGCTTGGTGATGTTCGCGCGTCTAGTATTACAGCGGCCAGGCGTTCTCATTTTAGATGAACCGACTAATCATATTAATTTTCGCCATTTGCCCGTCATCGCCGAAGCATTGGATAAATACGAAGGAGCGATGATATTGGTCAGCCACGTGCCGGAATTCGTTAAAAAGATACGCATTGACGAAGTGCTGGATTTAGCGGCATTCGCGAAAAAATAAGAATAAAAACCCCGCCGTTGGCGGGGTTTTAAAATCCTCGTATGTTATAATTAAAGAATGTCGAAAACAGTTTTAGGCATGGGCGCTCTTTTAGACGGACTGCTCATTGTCGCCAACCAATACTTTGGCTGGTCCAGCGATCTCAATTACCTGTGGGGAGCGCTCGCGGTAATTTGGGGAATCATTATTCTTAAAAAGAGCAACTAGTCGGCATGGCGAATAAGCTTGACCGATTTCTTTTAATTTGCGGCGTTTTAGGAACTCCGGTTTTTTTGTTATCTACCGTTCTCGCGCGACTCGTCTACCCATATCCTTATGTAAGCCAGACCATCAGTTCTTTGGGCGCAACGGGCAGCCCCGTTAAAACACTCGCCAATATCTTCATATTTAATTTATTTGGCGTTTTTATAATACTCTTTGCTTTGGGAGTTTTTCGATCATCGGAAGTGCGGGCGGTCGGGAAATTCAGTTCTATTTTTTTCTTGCTAGCCGGTGTTTCCATGTTTCTAGTCGGCATTTTTTCCGGAAGCGCGGTGCAAGTTGACCATCCTACCGCGGTAGATAATATCCACAACAATTTCGCTTTTTATCCGTTTCCGCTTATAGCCGTCGGTTTTTTGTTGTTCGCGTTTGATATCGTTTCAAATAAAAAACTTTGGTGGTTGGTGCTTCCTATAATTACTGTGGGCCCGGCGGCCTTAATCTTAAGATACTTTTTTGCCCAATCTCCCTCTGTATATTATGTCGGGGTACTTCAGCTTTTAGCTATCGGTTTGCCATTTCTTGTAATGATGGTTATTGCTATGGCTTTATATCGCATCCAAATAAATAAAGGGATTATTTTGTTTACTATCGCGATCGTGATTACAATTTTAAGCATTGTCGGATTAGTAAAGGGGCTTGACAACTCTTCAGAACGAACCGGCATACCTTATTTATGTTCAGACGAAAAACAATGCCGAGATTTTTGTCACAACCGCGTGGGCCGGTGCCGAGAAGTTTGCAATAAATACTCTGGAAATCCCGTGTGCCAAAAACTTTTCTAATTTGAACCTTTCACTTTTATTTGTTAAAATACCTTTGCTTTTTGAAATACAAAGGAGGAACAATGGGCTGGCCAAAATTGTTAGTTTTAGTGCGCCATGCCGAGTCGGAGGGTAATGTCCTTTCCCGCAACGAGAGGGTGAAGATGAGCACCTCTTCGCACGCCTATAAATTAACGGAAAGAGGAAGAAAACAAGCAGAGCTGACGGGTGAGTTTTTAAAAGAAAAATTCGGTACATTTGACGCTTATTATGTTTCTTATTATACGCGCTCTAAAGAGACGATGGCTATTATTTATCCCGAAGCCAAAACTTATGAAGACCCGCGGTTAGCAGAAGGGCAACGAGGGATGTGGGATACTTTAACCGACGAAGAAATGCTGAAGAAGTTTCCGGAAGAACTTGAAAGAAAAAAAAGAGACGGACTCTATCATTATAGAGCTCCGGGAGGAGAAAACTGGTCGGATATTGAATTACGCATCCACAGTTTTTTAGGAACACTAAGTCGTGATTATGAAGGCCAATCCGTTCTTATGGTTATTCACGGTCACTGGCTTACGCTTTTTGAAAAACTAGTTCACCATTTTTCCATTGAAGAAGCGGTAAGCCGATATCACAAAGCAACTAAAGAAAACGCATCCGTTACGATTTATGAAGGAAGAACTGTAGACGGAAGATCGCGACTGGTTTTAACCGAAGAAAATATCGTTCCGTGGAAAGGGAAAATTTGAATCGCCGGCAACGGCGATTTTTGTTTAGGTTATGCACGTGAGATTAGTATAAAAAAATAGAAAAAGTATAATCAGAGTTTAAATTTTGCTATACTAAAACTATGAACAATATAAACAAAAATAAACTCGGTTTGACGCTCGGATTATTCGGCGTCGCGATTCATATCGTTTGGTCGGTCGTGATTATGTTCGGCTGGGGCCAGTTTGCCTTTGACGGGATTACACGCTTACACGCTATCAGTTTTTCAGTTACTGTCGGAGCGATGAGTTTACCGAAAATGTTCGCCCTTTTAGCCGCAGCGTTTGTTGTGTGGTATGTCGTGGGCTGGGTCTTTGCCTGTATTTGGAACTGGCTGAATAAATAATTTTTAGTTAAAATATTACTGTAATTACAGCTCCGTTTCAGGAGCTGTAATCGTAACTATGCAAATACCAAGGCGGAAATCAGAAGAATTAAAAAAACGCGATGACGGACCGCTTTATATTACTGAAGACGGTTTTCGGCGGTTAAAAGAAAAGTTAGCGAGATTGAAAAATTCTCTGCCGAACCTCATCACCGAGACGCAAAGAGCCGCCGCTTACGGCGACCGGTCGGAAAATGCCGAGTATCAAGACGCGAAATCTAAACTTCGGAACGCCAACCGCCAGATTTTGGTTACCGAAGATCAGATTAAAAGATCGGCGATAATCAAATCCGACTCCGGCGTTTCAGGATCCGTCCGGCTGGGATCAACTGTGGTTTTGGAAGCTAACGGTTCCAGAAAACAATTTCAAATTGTCGGGCCGCACGAAACTGATCCCGCTAACGGACGCATTTCTTACCAATCGCCGCTTGGTTCCGCGCTTATGAATCGGAAAAATGGGGAGACCGTTACTATTTCCACGGAAAACGGTGCCGCGAAATATAAAATTTTAGAAATTAAATAACTCCCTCCTCCCCTTTTTTAATCTCTATAACTTTTTTCTAAGCCGTAGTTTGTAGTCCTCAAATCCGAGTTTTCGCCAGGCGGTGATGGCTTGGGAGTTGCGGGCGTCCACGGACAATTCAATATAGCGGACGCCTTTTTTTGCGAACCACTCGTTGGTTTTTTCAAACATCTCTTTTAGGATTCCTTGCTGGCGTTCTTTGGGATCAACGCAAGTATCGGAAACAACGCCGATTTCTTTTTCATCCGTATAAAACGGCGCTTCCTCAATGACGCCCAAAAAATAGCCGATTACTTTTTCATTTTTCTCGGCGACCAAAAGAATCTTTTCCGAATCCTTTAAAACTGCGGATAAGTATTTTTTCATTCCGCGGTATCCGGAAAAAGGTTTGTAATACGGATCCAACCGGCAGTGTTCCTCAACTAATGTTTCCATCAGCGCCAGCACCGCCGGCAGATTTTTTTCTGTTGCTTTTCTTACAGAACTCATTTCTAGTGTGATAAAATTATATCATGGAAAACAATATTTACACTTGCCCTATGCACCCGGAGATTGAACGGGATCAGCCGGGGATTTGTCCGGAATGCGGCATGACATTAACGCAGACCAACGCAGATTTACGCGGAAAAAAGAACCACGAGATGACGAATAAACACTTCGGACATAAAACCCAGGATTTTTTGAAAAAGTTTTTGGTTAGCTTAGTTTTAACCATTCCTATCATCGGTTTGCAATTTCAGGTAATTAAATTTTTAGATTCAGAGTATCTGATTTTTGTTTTAGGAATAATCATATTTTTTTACGGCGGCTGGGTTTTCTTGGAAGGCGCTTTTAGCGAACTGCGGGTAAAACTTCCCGGCATGATGACGCTTATCGGTCTTGCTATCACAAGCGCTTTTCTTTACAGCGTTTACGCGGTTTTTATCGGCAAAGAAACATTATTTTGGGAATTGGCCACTCTGATTACGGTAATGCTTCTCGGTCATTGGCTGGAGATGCGGGCAGTGTCCGGCGCTCAAGGCGCGCTTAAAGAGCTTTCTAAACTCATTCCTGATAAAGCCGAAGTTTTACGGGGCGATAAATCCGAAATTATTCCGGTGAATGAACTGAGGGAAGGAGACATTGTTTTTGTCCGTCCCGGCGGCAGGATTCCAGCTGACGGAGCCGTTGTTGAAGGAAAGTCGCAAGCGAACGAATCAATGATTACCGGCGAATCAGCGCCAGTTCCTAAAATAGAAGGCAGTGAAGTAATTGCCGGGACGGTCAACGGCGACGGCGCTCTTAAAATCAAAGTTACCAAAATCGGCGAGCATACTTTTCTTGCCGGCGTGATGAGGTTAGTGGAGGAAGCACAGGCCTCAAAATCACGTCTGCAAATTCTTTCCGATCGAGCGGCTTTTTATCTTACTCTCGTCGCGGTGGTTTCTGGCGCGCTGACTTTTACATTGTGGATGTTTACCGAAGCGGGTTTTGGTTTTGCCGTGGAACGTTTGGTAGCGGTTCTGGTGATAGCCTGCCCGCACGCCTTAGGACTTGCGGTGCCATTAGTGGCTTCTATCTCTACCACACTTGCGGCAAGAAACGGATTTTTGGTAAAACAGCGGCTTGCGCTTGAAGCGGCGCGAAGCGTAGACATTGTTTTATTTGATAAAACTGGAACTTTAACTAAAGGAGAATATGGAGTAACCAATGTCTGGCCAATTACAGCGAAAAGCGAGCAGGAGTTGTTTAAATCAGCCGCTTCTATAGATGCCCAATCGGAGCATTTTATTTCTAAAGCAATTGTCAAAAAAGCGAGGGAGATTGGCGCTGATTTGGCGTCGGTGAAAGATTTTTTGCGAATGCCGGGCAAAGGGGTCAAAGGAACAGTTGAGGGCAGGAACATATTTGTTGGCGGGCAGGCGATGCTGGAAAATTCCGGCGTCTTCGTTCCGCCGGAACTGGTGGACAAAATAGAATCCGAAAGCCGGAAAGGCAAAACAATTATTTACGCGATAGCAGATAAAGATCTACTCGGGGCTTTTGCGCTTGCCGACCTTATTCGTGAAGAATCTCGGCAAGCTGTCGGCGATCTTCAAAAATTGGGGGTGGGAGTGGCTATGATAACCGGCGATTCAGAAGGAGTGGCTGCTTGGGTAGCAAAAGAGCTTGGTATAAGTGAATATTTCGCGAAGGTTTTACCGCAGGAAAAATCGGAAAAAGTGAAAATTCTCCAGTGAAAAGGACAAAAGGTCGCCATGGTCGGCGACGGCATTAATGACGCTCCGGCGCTCACGCAAGCAGATTTAGGGATTGCTATTGGCGCAGGCACTAATGTCGCAATTGAATCGGCAGGAATTATTTTAGTCCGCAATGACCCGCGGGATATTGTGAAAATTATTCGGCTTTCCCGCGCCACCTATAGTAAAATGATCCAAAATCTCTTCTGGGCGACTGGATATAACGTTATTGCTTTACCTCTGGCCGCCGGCGTTTTGGCGGGGCAGGGGATTTTACTCCAACCGGCTTTGGCGGCGTTATTCATGTCGGCCAGCACGGTTATTGTCGCAATCAATGCAATTTTATTGAAAAGACGACGTTTTTAAGGTATATTGAAAATGATGGCTAAAACCCTCTCCGCTATTTTACTAATAAGCTTTTTATCTATTGGAGTGCTCGGTTTTTTGCTTTTTCTGCTCAATCCGGAAATGTCTCACGGCCGGTGCCCGATTTCGGTGATTTCGGGTTCGGTTTGTCCTAGCCGTGATGCCTTATCTCTTGCTTTGGGCCATCTTTCCGGCTTGAAAAATTTTGCGCAAACCACTAATATGGCCGCTTCACTTCTTGTCCTTTTAGCAGTATCTTTGTTGAGTGTTTTGCTTTTTATCAGGCGTCCTCTTGCGGAAATTTCTGCAAACGAAGTTTTTAGAAATCAATTTAACGCGCCACGGCCGCCAATTTTGAAGTTTTACCGATGGACCACTCTTCACGAAAAAAGGGACCCTATTTCTTTTTTTGGGCTTTGATTTTCGCGGAATTTCCGCGCTGTTTTGATTAAATCAATGCCCGCTTCAGTCGAGCGGGTATTTTTATCACTTATATCTATGAGTAAATTAAAAATGTTGATTGCTGTCGCTGTTCTGATAGGGATTGCTATTACCTCATACGTTTTTGTTCCGAGAGATACTCAAGCTCAAATAACTGTTTTTAAATCCCCAACCTGTGATTGTTGCGGCGAATATATTTCTTACTTAAAAGACGAGGGATTTAAGGTTGCGGTTCAAAACGTTCAAAACCGCAGCGAAATTAAAGAAAAATACGGCATACCGGCGGAAATGGAAAGCTGCCACACCGCAGTAATGGGAAATTATTTTATTGAAGGGCATGTTCCAGTTTCGGCAATCAATAAATTAATTACTGAAAAACCTGTAATTGACGGCATTGCTTTGCCGGGAATGCCCGCGGGATCTCCGGGAATGGGCGGGGAGAAAAATAATCAATTCATAATCTACGCCTTGTCGAAAGGCGTCAAATCAGAATTTCTTGTAGAATAAAATTATGACATTTTTAGATTTAATAGAGTTCGTAATGGTTTATCTTGGCGGTTGGCTGATACTGGCTATTTTGGTCGGCATCACCGTCTTCTTCTTAATTAAAAAATATTACCGGATGGAGTTTGCTCTTTTGGGTGTGGTGGTGCTGGTGTCGCTGGTGCTGATTTTCTTTGGGCCGAAAATACTTCCAAAAGCGTTTGAATACCCCCCGTTTTTGGAAACCTTCGGGCCATCGGACGGACCGGCCTTGCCGTTTAAAAGCGCGATAACTTTCCTCAAAAATTCCTCAAAAATGGACAGGGTGAAAAACATAGCGCGTGACCCGAACGATATTCCCTCTCCAATTGAAAGAAGCTGGCCGGAGAAAGTAAAAATTAGTTTGGTTACCAAAGAAGTGATTTCGGAGATCGCGCCCGGTATTTCTCTTAACTACTGGACCTTTAACGGCACGGTTCCGGGACCATTTCTACGAGTGCGCGAGGGCGATACGGTGGAACTTACTCTTTCCAACGATCCATCCAGCGTTCATGCCCACAATATTGATTTACACGCGGTGAATGGACCGGGCGGGGGAGCGGTTTTGACGAATGTTGATCCTGGAGAAACGAAAACTTTCACTTTTCAGGCGCTTAATCCCGGATTGTATGTTTATCATTGCGCGCATCCGAATGTCGCGACGCATGATACGCACGGAATGTATGGTTTGATTTTGGTTGAGCCGGCGGGCGGGCTTTCCAAGGTTGATAAGGAATTCTACGTGATGCAGGGTGAGTTTTACACGACCGGCGCCATCGGTAAAAAAGGTTTTCAGGTTTTTGACGCGACTAAAATGCTAAACGGAAGCCCGGAATATATTGTTTTTAACGGCAAAACTTCCGCGCTGGCGGCCAATATGAAAGCCAAAGTCGGAGATAAAGTCAGATTTTTTATCGGTAATGGCGGCGTGAATCTCAATTCTAATTTTCATGTCATCGGCGAGATTTTTGACGTTGTTTATCCAGAAGCATCAATCGGTGGCGCTTTGTTGAAAAACGTTCAAACGACGAATGTGCCAGCCGGCGGGGCGTCAATTACCGAATTCACCTTGAACGTTCCCGGAAAATACCCGCTAGTGGATCACGCCTTAGCAAGAATAGAACGCGGCGCTTGGGGAGTACTGGAAGCCGTCGGTAAAGAAAACGCTGAAGTATTTTCCGGAATTTACGATACCCACGATCACAGCCATTAGCATGCAATATATTTGGTTAATTTGGAGTTTGATTTTGCTGGCAATTTGGACGGTTATTTATCTTTCTTTGAAAAGCCGAGGAGCCGGAAAAGAAATGCTCAAAGTGAGTTTGTGGACTTCAATTTTGGGTCTGACCGAACCGTTGTTCGTTCCGGAGTATTGGAATCCGCCGTCGCTTTTTGATCTTGCGCAAAGAACCGGTTTTGACATTGAAAGCCTGATTTTCTCATTTGCCATCGGCGGTATCGCGGCGATTTTGTATGAAAAGATTTTTGGCGCTAACCATCAGTCCATTCCGATAGAAGAGCGAAAAAGCGGACGGCACTGGTTTCACCCGTACGCGCTTATTTCCGCGCCCTTAATTCTTATTGCGCTTTTGATTTTCACGGAATGGAATCCCATTTATTCCAGTATTATCGCCATGGTTGCGGCCGGCATTTTAAGTGTTTATTGCCGGTCGGATCTTGCCAAAAAAATGCTGACTGGCGCTTTTCTTTTTCTGATTTTTTATTTTCTTTCATTTTTAATGATTGATTTTCTGTCGCCGGGTTATGTGGAAAAAGTTTGGAATTTAGGCGCGCTTTCGGGGATTTTAATTTTCGGTGTGCCGTTGGAAGAACTGCTCTTTGCCGCGGCCGTCGGTTTTCTTTGGTCGGGAATTTATGAACACTTCGCCTGGCGCAGGCTGAAATCTGTTGTGGTATAATTAAGGCATGAGACAAAATTTAGGGAAATTAGACAGAATTTTACGTTTTGCGCTAGCTTTTTGGTGGCTAGGCACTCCATGGGTCCCACAATTTGAAATTGGATGGATAAACACGGTTATTTATATTGTTGGTTGGATAGCGATTGTGGAAAGTTTTGCGGGTTGGTGCTGGCTTCATACTTTATTGGGTATAGACAATAAGAATCAATAGTAAAGGTCCTTAAATTACGAGCTTTGCTCGGATAATTAAAAAATTATGTATAACATGATGCAAATGATACAAAGCTGGGGATGGGGAATGGGCGGCGCCAGTTTTTTCTTTTGGGTGACGACGCTGTTGGTTTGGGTGGCTTTGTTTTTATTAATCGCTTATCTTTGGAAACAAATTAAGAAATAGATTTGTTATGATTAAAAGATGGTGATGCGCGACGCGATTTTAGATTTTGCCAAGCAGTTTGAGTTTCAGCCGAAAATTTCTGGCCGGTTGCCGGAACGGAACCGGTTTATTGTTGTCGGGATGGGCGGTTCGGCTTTGGCTTCGGATATTCTCCGAATTTGGCGACCGGAATTAGATATTAAAATCCACCGCGATTACGGCCTGCCACCAATTTCCAAAAACGATGCCAAAGAGACGCTGGTAATTTTGAGTTCTTATTCTGGCAACACCGAAGAGGTGATTGACGCTTTTTCCGTCGCTAAAAAACAAAAACTATCCCGCGCGGTTCTTGCCGTTGGAGGAAAGCTTTTGGAGTTGGCGAAAAAGGAAAAAGTTCCTTATGTCCAAATACCGGATACGGGCATCCAGCCGCGTTTAGCTCTTGGGTATTCTTTCCTGGGTTTGTTAGCGTTGGTGGAAGACAGTCGCGGTTTACAAGAAGCGTCAAAGCTTTCATCTGTTTTAAATCCGGAAAACCTGCAAATCCTTGGGAAAGAAATAGCCGAAAAACTCAAAGGATTTTTGCCGGTTATTTATAGCTCCCGTCGCAATGGGGCAATAGCTTACAATTGGAAAATAAAATTTAATGAAACGGCTAAAATTCCAGCCTTTTCTAATGTTTTGCCGGAAGTAAACCATAATGAAATGACCGGCTTTGACGCTGAACCTTCAACGAAACATCTTGGCAATAAGATAAAATTTATATTTCTGATGGACGAGGAAGATGGGCCGAGAATCTCCCGACGATTTGATGTTTTAAAAAAGATTTATGAAAAAGAAGGTTTCGCGGTGGAAAATTTGGAACTAAAAGGGCAGACCCGCCTGGAAAAAATTTTTAATTCCTCAATTTTAGCGGACTGGACCGCTTATCATCTGGCTTCTTATTACGGCTCTGATCCGGAGAACGTGCCGTTAGTGGAGGAGTTTAAAAAAATGATATAATTAGTAAGTAGGAATTAAGGAATTAGGAAATTGAAAAGGTCGTTAAATTTATGAATTAAATTTTATGGAAGAACAAACAAATCAGGGAATGGTTTGCAAATGCAGCCATCACAGTTTTATTTCTTGGTTAGTAATGCTTTTTGGCGCTATCTTTCTATTGCGCGCTTTAGATATTCTTGGATCAGGATTAGTTGATTTAGCCTGGCCAATTTTAGTCATTGTTGCCGGATTTATGAAAATGGGAAGCCGAAAGTGCAAGTGTTGCTAATTTTGGAAAACTACCCCGATATCCGTCGGGGTAGTTTTCATTAATATATGGTATAATAGCATCAATGGAAAATCAAACAGTTCAATCTAAAAATGGGAACGTCGTCCACTATCATGGTATGACGGTGCGCAAGCTTTTTATAACCGCCGCCGTAATTATGGTGCTATCTTTGCCGTTTTTATCGCCGCTTTTGCCGGTTCCGATTTTCATCTCTCTTCTTTCTATACTTACTATCGCGATGGTCGCCGGATTGGCTAATCCTTACCAACGTTGGGTTGGCTGGTTAACGACTTTGACTGCCTGCGGCGCTTTTCTTACTTTTGAATATCACGCCGTAATTGCTTTTTTGGAATATGGATCCAATAATCATCTTTTCTTTGTTAATCAAATCTTGGCTTTGATTTTCTTATCAGCTTTGTATTTAAGCACTAAAACTCTTAGGGGAATGCTTTTGAAAAAATAGAGATTGACAAATTATTCAAATAGTGCTACAATTACAAGCAACTAAATCATGAGATTTAGCCCGTTCTTTTAACCTTATTTTCGGAGTTTGTTTATGAAGATCGTGGATGGTCGCCTAGTGGAAATCAGCGCGGAGGAACCCGTCCTCATTTTCTATGAGAGTGAAGTTCCTGACCGGCGTGATGGAAAGCCAGCGTTTTTCCTAATTCAGCACTCGGCAGATCCGGAAAAATACTGCCTTTGTGGTACTTTTCCGGATGGAGGAAGGGTTTCTCCTCTGGCGATTCCCAAAAACGTGCCCCGTCTTTGGAGAGGGTACCGGCCGCGGGGTGTTGCGGAAAGCATGGCTCGCGCGTTGAACCAGATGGATGCCTCCGGTCTCATTGACTGGACGGCGCCGCTTATGCCGATTTGTCGGCAGGATCTCAGTAATACCGACAATGAAGAGTTGGTTGCTCTCATTAAAGAGAAGCAATGCCTACCGACACCTCCGGAACCGGAAAGCGTTTAGTCAAACAAGTAACCCCCAGCAGTAATGCTGGGGGACTTTTATTTTAAACTTTCCAAGGGTACAATTTACTTTGATATGTATAATCCTAAAATTTATACAGTAGAAAGCGTTACTTCCGGTCATCCAGACAAAATTTGCGACCAGATTTCTGACGCTATTTTAGATGAATGTTTAAAACAAGATCCGAAAAGCCGCGTGGCGATGGAAACCTTCGGCGCTCACGGCCTTTTAGTTTTAGGTGGCGAGCTGACTACCAATGCCAAAGTTGATTTTGAAAAAGTCGCCCGCGATGTTTATAAAGATATTGGCCATGGCGATGAACTGAAAGTTATTACAAACATCGTCCAACAATCTCCGGATATTGCTATGGGAGTGGATACTGGCGGCGCCGGTGATCAGGGGATAATGTATGGCTATGCAACTAATGAAACATCAGAATTTTTGCCAAAAGGAATTGTTTTAGTTCATAAGCTAACTAGCGGTTTGGAACGGTTAAGGAAATCTGGAGAAATAAAATGGCTAAAACCTGATGGCAAAGCTCAAGTGACGATGGAAGGAGATCGGGTTATTTCTGCTTTAGTTAGCGCCCAACATGATGAAAATGTTTCCCAAGAAGAAATTAAAAAAATTCTTATAGAGAAACTCATCAAACCGGTGATAGGCGATATAACTGGCGTAGAAGTTTTAGTGAATCCAACCGGCAAATTTGTCTACGGCGGTTTTTATGCTGATACCGGACTTACCGGAAGAAAATTAATGGTAGATACTTACGGCGGAGTTTTTCCTCACGGCGGTGGTGCGTTTTCCGGTAAGGACCCGACTAAAGTGGATCGCTCCGCGGCTTACATGTGCCGCTTCGTTGCTAAAAATCTTGTGGCTTCCGGAGCCGCCAAAAAGTGTTTAGTTTCCGTGGCTTACGCAATCGGACGAGCCGAACCGACTATGGTGGAAGCAATTAACGAAAAAGGAGAAAGCTTGGCGGATTTAGTAAAAAACAAATTTGATTTCCGTCCCTCGGCAATTATTGAACGGTTGAAGTTACTTCGTCCAATTTACCGACAAACCGCAGTTTACGGGCACTTTGGGAAAGCCGGGCTTCCGTGGGAGTTACTAATTACTAATGGCACTAATTAAGCTAATGGTTAATCTTACTATTCGTCATTGGCCTAATTAGCAATGAAAAACACTTCTTGGGGCAAAGAAATTGTCTGGGGCGAATATCAAAAAGAACTTATTTTGCCTAATCTTCGGCGCCTTATGGAGCTTAAGAATAACGAGGTTGTTTTGGATCTCGGCTGCGGGGCGGGGTTTTTTGCCCGCGAGTTTGCCAAAAGCGGGTCTAAAATAATCGGAGCAGACATCTCTTTGGAGTTGATTGAACAAGCCAAACGGAATTCTCCGAAAAATATTCAGTACTATACCGCGCCGGCGCATAAGCTGGGATTTTTAAAAAACCAAAGCGTGGATAAAATCGCCATAATTTTAGCAATCCAAAATATGGAAAACGTTCACGAAGTTTTAAAAGAATGCGGCCGTTTATTAAAAGCCAACGGCCGGATGTTTTTGGTAATGAATCATCCGGCTTTTCGGATACCCAAGCGTTCTTCGTGGGGCTGGGACATGGATAATAAAATCCAATATCGGAGGGTTGAAAGCTATTTGTCCGAATCTAAAGAAAAAATTGAGATGCACCCCGGCGAAAAACCGAGCGAGACCACGCTATCATTTCATCGCCCGCTCCAATTTTATTTTAAAGCGTTGAATAAGAACGGTTTTTCGGTTTCGCGGCTGGAGGAGTGGAACTCCCATAAGAAAAGCGAACTCGGGCCGCGTTCCAAAGCGGAAGATATTGCCCGCAAAGAAATCCCGATGTTCCTATTCTTGGAGGCAATAAAATCTAATTAAATACTTTTTGAGCAAAATAGAGATCAGTTATTCCCCGAGTTGAGTATAGGGGGCCATCAGTTATTCCCCGAGCGAAGTCGGGATCAGTTATTCCCCGAGCGAAGTCGAGGGGCTACAATAACCTCATGTCTTGGAAATGGTATATCTACATAGTTGAATGTAAAGATAATAGTTATTACACTGGCTTGACTTATCAACCGGATAAAAGATGGAATCAACATTCTTCAGGATTCGGTTCTAATTACACCCAAAAGCACGGGGTGAAAGCCATCGTTTATTGTGAAGAATATGAAAATTTAGATGAAGCAAGGCGGCGCGAAAAACAAATTAAGAGTTGGTCTAGAATTAAAAAAGAAAAACTTATTAAAGGCGAGTGGACTAAGTGGCAGTAATTGTAGTCCCTCGACAAGCTCGGGAGATATTAGATGAGGAATACTTATTAAACGCACCATTGACAACTTTTAGTTATTAATGCTAAAATACTGCCAGCATTTTGGAGGTGAAAAATGCGGAGACTACTCTACCCGTTTTACGGAATTTGGGTGATTTTTTCGGGAATCGGAATTGGCATCTTTGCGTCGGTAAAGTTCACGCTATTTCAAGCAGTGTCTTGGACACTCTTTCCTTGGAATAGGTTTAGAGTTGCAACAGATAGGCATAATCACCCTCATCGATATTGTAATTTTAATAATCAAGTTAGGGAGTGCTGTTTTGATCTTTATGCTTTCCTTCAAGCCAGTATCTTAACTGTAGCCCCTCTGATTGCTTTAATTATTGTCTTGGTTAGTAGGGGTACCCCTAATATTAAATTCAATGATTCTGTTTTGGAGATTAACTCCGATGGTGTGCTAGCTGGCATTTCTGTCATCCTTTTATTAACTAACGCTTTGAGCGTCTTTTATGAAATCGGCCGTTGGTATCAAAACAAGAAGGAAAAGGAGAAGGCGGAGCGAAAAGGGGCGCTTTCCGAAGCGATGGCGAAGAGTAATCCGGAAAAACCTGCGGAACTTCCTAAATCCGAACCCCAAAAACCCGCTCCGATTGAACAGCTTACAGTTCTTTCCGGAAAGATTTTAGCTACGGAACTGATTACGGAAAAACAGGCTTCTGAATTTATGACCGAAATTTCCGAAGCGCATAAAGACGGCGCCCTCAGCGATTCGGAACGCGATTCGCTGTTCCGAATGATTTTCCGGAGAGCCCAGCCGGTTTAACAAGGCCCTTGACCCCGCTTCAACGCGGGGCCTTTTTTTAAGCGATAAAGCGGGCTATCATGTATTTAGAATATTGAAGGTTCGGAAATGAAGCGAAAAACTCCGGAAGATATTTTTAAGTGGGCGCTTCTGGAATTAAAGAAATTTGGAGGCAACGCTCCGAAGATAGACGAATTCTTATACAGAACATTTATTCCGGAGGTCTTGAAGATCCCCAGCAATACGCTAGGAGAAGAACTTTATAATTTCTTAAAAAAGTGGCAGGACATGGATGAGGAATGGTTTAAAACAGCGGAACGAAAGAGTGATGAAGCGAGAGCGGCGAGGTACTCTCTTGATAAACAGGCGGCCGTAATGCTGGGAGCGTATCGCGAGCTTTTTAAGATGTTGGTGGAATTAAGAGATTGGCTGAATAAAAATATGCCGGCGGCCTTTCCGGATGAGTTACAAGCCATTATTCTGGCGGTGGTGGAGCACGAAACAGAAGATTTCAAGAAAGAGTTAGAAGATCTTGAAAAAGATTTAGGAGAGGGTCCCAATGAAGAAGACGATGAGAATAAGTAATCATCCTCATAAATGGGGATTTTTTATTGTGGCCGCTGTTATCTAAAAGAAAATTTTTCCTGTAAACTTTTAAAGAAATAGTTTTTTTCTAGCTCCGCGAGTTTTACTAGCTTGGGAGAACGTTTGATGATGACTTTATCTTTTTTATCAAGAGGGAAAATCCGTTCACCGTCGGAAATTAAGAGAACGTCGGCTTTCTTCCCGTCTTTCGTGAAGAGCAGGCCGCGTTGCCTAAAGTCAATTATTTCTAATCCAACTTTATTTTCCGGTTTTACTATCATGCTGGGAGTGGGAATGTTGTGGTCTAGAATCTCGCTTAAGATCATTCCTTGGAAATCGGGCATTACAATCGGACCGTGCGCCGACAAATTGTAGGCCGTGGAACCGGTAGCGGTTGCCACCAGAAATCCGGTTCCGTGGACGTATTGCACCGGATGGCCTTCTATGGTCACGGAAATTTCCACTATGCCCACCGGATTTTGGATAATGAAATCGTTGAGTGAAACCGCGCTAAAAACCTGGCGTCCGCGGCGCGAAACTTTGGCTTCCAGCATCATTCTTTTCGCGATAGAAAACTGTCCTTTTAATAATTTATCCAGACCTCTTAAGAAATTACCGGGTTTTCTTACCGAAGCTAAAAAACCAACATGGCCGAGATTGAGGCCGAAAATAATTGCTCCGGATTTTTGATATTTCCTAGCGGCTTCCAAAATCGTCCCGTCGCCCCCCAAAACCACTACTGCTTGGGGACGAGCGTCGGAAATTTTTATTCGGGGATGTTTTTTACTGACCCATTGGGAGATTTTTTTATGCCAATTTACCGCTTCGGAATTTTCCGGACGGTAAAAAACAGCAATATTTTTAATTTGACTCGCCATAATTATATTGATACATTAATAGTGTAAAATGAACACTATTAAAAAGTCTAACTTCGGTTTTTTAAAAGTGGCGGCAGCTTCGCCCAAGTTAAGGGTTGCCGATATTGATTATAACACCGGCGAGATAATTAAACAGCTTAAAAAGGCGGCATCCGGCGGCGCGCGCCTTGTCGTATTTCCAGAACTTTCGATTACCGGATATACCGCGGCGGATTTATTCCACCAACGGGCGTTTTTAGAAGCGGTAGCTCCGGCTTTGGTTAAAATCGCCGCCGCGAGTAGAAATTTAAACAGCGTTGCTATAGTCGGTGCGCCAGTTCCTTCCGACGGGAAAATTTACAACGCGGCAATCGTGATTTTTGGAGGAAAAATTCTTGGAATTATTCCAAAAACCTATATTCCCGGATATAAAGAATTTTACGAAGAGCGCTGGTTCGCTTCCGCTAGAGATTTAGTAAATAAAGAAGTGGAAATCGGCGGGAAAAAGGTTCCGATTGGCGCCGACTTATTGTTTAAGTTCCCTAAAATTCCCGGCTTTGTTTTGGGTATAGAAATTTGTGAAGATTTGTGGACGCCATTACCGCCAAGCGCTTTTCAATCTATTGGAGGCGCGACTATAATCGCCAATCTTTCTGCTTCTAATGATTTAGTCGGAAAAGCGGATTACCGGCGATCTTTAGTGGCCCAGCAATCCGCCCGTTTGATTAGCGGCTATATTTATTCTTCCTGCGGCGTCTATGAATCTACTACCGATGTGGTTTTCGGCGGACATTTATTAATCGCGGAAAACGGAGGTGTTTTGAATGAATCCCAGCGATTTTCCAGAAACAGCGAGATTATTTTTTCCGAAATTGATTTAGAGCATCTGGCGATTGACCGCGAGCGGACTACTAGTTTTGGAGAGTCCGTGCATGAGGGCGGAAAAAAAGAATTCCGGTTTATTGATGTTCCTATGTCGCTTTTACCTTTATCACTGATTCGCCAAATTGATCCGCATCCGTTTGTTCCTCAAAACCCGAATGAATTAGACAAGCGCAGTGAAGAAATTTTTAACATTCAATCCGCCGGTTTAGCCAAGCGTTTGGAATACGCAAAGTTAAAAAAAATGATAATCGGCGTTTCCGGTGGACTGGATTCCACTCTTGCTCTTTTAGTGTCGGCAAGAACCGCCGATTTATTGGAATTGCCGAGGCAGAATATTTTAGCTTTTACGATGCCGGGATTTGCCACTACGAAACGCACTAAATCTAACGCCCTGAAACTGGCTGAATTATTGGGAGCGGAAACGGAAACGATTGATATAACCGCCGGAGCAAAACAGCATCTGAAGGAACTTGGGCACGACGGCAAAAAACAGGATTTAGTTTTCCAAAACGTCCAAGCCCGGTATCGTACTTTGGTTTTAATGAACAAATCTAATCAGCTTGGTGGAATCGTAGTCGGCACCGGAGATTTGTCGGAGCTGGCTTTAGGATGGAACACTTTTACCGGCGACCAGATTTCGCATTACAACGTTAATGCTGGCGTTCCAAAAACCTTAGTTAGATATTTGGTGGATTGGGTTAGCAAACGATCAGAGTTTCAAAAAGCGAAAAAAGTTTTAAAAGATATTTTAGACACGCCGATTTCCCCAGAATTAGTGAAAGAAAAAGGCGATAAAATTACCCAAAAAACGGAAGATTTAATCGGGCCGTACGAACTTCACGACTTTTTCCTTTATCACTTTTTGCGATGGGGGAGCGGGCCGAGGAAAATCTTATTTTTGGCTGAACGGGCGTTCGGCAAGAAATATAGCGCCGCGACCATTAAAAAGTGGCTGAAAAGCTTTTTGGAAAGATTTTTTGGCAATCAGTGGAAGCGGTCTGTGATGCCGGACGGCCCGAAAGTCGGTTCGGTCGCTCTTTCTCCGCGAGGAGATTGGCGAATGCCATCGGACGCCGAAGCAAAACTTTGGCTAAAAGAACTATGAATAAAAATAATTTATATTGGCCACCGGCGGTTACCGTGGATGTGGTTATTTTTACTATTGAAAACGGCGCTTTAAAAGTTCTACTGATTAGGCGTCCGGAAAAACCTTTTGCCAATAAATGGGCATTGCCGGGAGGATTTTTATTTAAAAACGAAACTTCCGCGGAAGCCGCCAAACGGATTTTAAAAGATAAAGCAGGCGTTAATAATGTTTATTTAGAACAACTTTACACTTTTGACGACCCAAATCGTGACCCGCGGGGCCATGTTCTTACTGTTTCCTATTTCGCTTTAGTGAATTTCGGAAAAATAAAGTTTTTAGGGAAAGACGCTCAAACGCCGACTTTTCATCCGACCGGCCAACTTCCTAAACTTGCTTTTGACCATAAAGAAATTGTTAATTATTCCGTCCGACGCCTTCGCTACAAACTGGAGTATACCAACGCCGTTTATTCTATTCTACCGGCAAATTTTACTTTCGGAGAGCTTCAACAAGTTCACGAAACGATTTTGGATAAAAAAATGGACAAGCGGAATTTTCGTAAAAAGTTTATGTCCTTGGGCCTGATTAAGTCCGTGAATAAAAAATTGACCGGCGCGCGACAGCGTCCGGCAGAGCTTTTCCGCTTTGCTATTCAAAAACCCCGCGAGTTAAAGAGATTTTTATAATTTTACTTCGCAAAGTTTTTTTGATATAATCTTGCCAGCGCATTAAAAGGGGAGTGAATGAGAGTTCAGACTTTTAGTATTCTGGCCGGAAGTGAAGCCTGCAATGCCCGTTGCCCATTTTGCGTTTCTAAAATGACTCCGCCAATGGGCATAGAACTGAAAGAGCCAGAAGTGAATTGGAGAAATTTTCGCAAGGCCTGCCGTTTGGCTCAACTGACCGACGTTACTACAGTTATGTTTACGGGTAAGGGCGAGCCCACTTTATTTCCAAAACAAATCACCAGATTTATGGACGAGCTTGCGCGATACGATTTTCCAATTATTGAAATTCAGACTAACGGCATACCCATTGCGGAAAAACCGGAGATTTACGACCAATACCTGAAAGAATGGTACGAAAAGGGGTTGACCACCATTGCGATTTCAATTGTTCATTATGATACGGAAAAAAATCGCCAAAATTACCTGCCTTCTAAAAAATCTTACATTGATCTGCCGGCGTTGATAAAAAAACTACACGATTTTAAATTTTCCGTGCGGCTGACCTGTATTATGGTTCGGGAAGGCATTAATGGCGTTGCCGAATTGGAAAGACTAGTTCAATTCGCCAAGGAGAACAAAGTTGAACAGCTGACTGTGACGCCTGTCAATAAACCGGAAGAAACCGAAAACGAGGAAGTGTGGCATTGGACGAAAGAAAATCATCTTTTACCGGAACAACTCAAAGAAATTATCAATTATCTGGAGAAAAATGGTTCTCATCTGATGACTCTTTCGCATGGCGCAAAAGTGTATGATCTCCACGGCCAAAATATTTGCTTAAATTATTGCCTGACGGTCCAGCCAGAAAGCGAAACTATGCGAAACATTATTTTCTTTCCGGACGGCCATCCTCGTCCTTATTGGCAGTATCCCGCAACTCTGTTTTAAACCGCGCTTAGCGCGGTTTTTTGTTGATAAAAATTAGTTATTTTGATAAGTTTTTATTAGAGTTCTTTAAAAGGTGAAAAATGGACTTAGTATACACTGGAGAAACAGCGCCTGCTGTATGGTTAAAATCCATATTTTTGGCGGGACCTTCGCCGCGATCTCTAAATGTTAAATCTTGGCGGTCGGAAGCGATTATACTTTTAGAAAAGGCGGGTTATGACGGAGTAGTTTTTGTTCCGGAAAATCGTTCTGGCAAAACTGTTTACGAGGATAATTATGAAAAAAGTATTGATTGGGAACACCAAAATCTATACCGGTCAGATATAATCTTATTTTGGGTGCCGCGCAATCTTCGAACTATGCCGGCTTTTACCACTAATGTGGAATTTGGGCTTTTTGCTAATTCCGGCTACGTTGTTTTCGGTGCGCCTCCGCGGGCGACGAAAAATCGCTATCTTAAACTAGTTTGTGAAAAATTTTTGATACCGAAATACGACGATCTCGCATCATCAATTAAAACCGCTTTAGAAAAAATCGGCGATGGCGCGCCACGCAGCGACGGGGAGCGGGATATTCCCCTTTTGGTATGGCGTAGGAGTTCTTTCCAAGAATGGTACTTAGCGCTTCGTAAAGCCGGAAACCGATTAGACTACGCGAAGTTGGTTTATTCTTGCAGGCCGAAAGAACAATTCGTATATTCTTGGATCATTGAAGCCAAAATCTTTATAGGTTCGGAGAAACGCCACAAAACTAATGAAATTGTAATTTCCCGGGGTGATATTTCTTCTGTGGTATTGTACCGACGCGCCTCAAATCTTCTGGACACGGAAATAGTTCTGGCGCGCGAGTTTCGCAGTCCGGTAAGAAATTCAGACGGGTTTGTTTGGGAAAACCCGGGCGGATCTTCTCCTAATCCCAATATCGATCCTTTGGAGGTAGCTATTGAAGAGGTTTACGAAGAAAATGGGCTAAGGCTTGACCCAAAACGATTAGCGCCTTTAGGAAGCCGGCAATTGGCGGCGACTTTTTCTGCCCACCACGCACATTTGTTTAAAGTGGAATTGACCGCTGAAGAAATTAATTGGTTCCGTTCTCAAAAAGGAGTGGCAAGGGGAGTGAATCTTGGTAAGAGTGAAACCGGCGAACGGGTATACACGGAAGTTACGACTATTAGAGAAATTCTGGAAAATAACTTAGTAGATTGGAGTAATCTCGGAATGATTTTTGTGGCTTTAAATAGCAATCCCCATTAAATCGGGGATTTTTGTTTAGTGTATTTTTTACACGAATAAGCTTGACCTTGTAAGCAATATTTAGTAAACTAAGGCCAGGAACTTGAAAGGAGAGCCCATGAAGAAAGCGCTGTTGATTGTGGATGTCCAGAAGGATTTTTGTCCGGGCGGGTCTTTGGCAGTGCCCAACGGCGATGAAGTAGTGAAGCCGCTGAATAATCTGGCAGTCCATGCTCTTTTATACGGTTGGTCTTTATTTGCATCTCGTGACTGGCACCCTCTGGTAACGAAGCATTTTTCTAATTATGGCGGCATTTGGCCCATACATTGCGTGCAGAATACCCGCGGCGCAGAATTTCACTACGGTCTTTATATGAACGCCGCGGGAACATTTTATAAAACGGAAATAGTTTCTAAAGGAGTTCAGCCCGATGAAGATGGCTACTCGGCTTTTGACGGCAATTGCGATCAACTGGAAAAGCCGCTATTGGAAGTTCTTAATCTTCAGGGAATAACTGAAATCTATATTGGCGGCCTCGCGACCGATTACTGCGTTCGCGCTTCGGCGCTGGACGCCGTCAAGTATGGTTTTAAGACCTATCTTCTACTGGACGCCTGCCGCGCGGTAAATCTCAAACCTGGCGACGGCGAAAAGGCGGTTGAAGAAATGAAGAAGGCCGGTGTAATTATTACGACTACTGGAGAGGTGATGAGTGGAAAAGTTTGAGCGGCGCGCTGGCGAACCGATTATTCAGTCCTTATTGGATATTGATTTTTATAAATTTTCCATGGGCCAGTGGATTTTTCACAGATATCCGGACGTCAAAGTAAAATTCGGATTGACTAACAGAACAAAGGGAATTCTTTTGGCAGATTCAATACCGGAGAAGGACTTGCGCGGGGAACTAGACCACATCCGCGCTTTGCGTTTTAACAACAGCGAACTGCATTATCTTCGGGGAACGAATGAATATGGATACCGAATGTTTCAGGAGAATTACCTGGAGTTTTTAAGCAAACTAGAATTGCCGGAGTATTCCTTGGAAAAAAATTCAGAGGGCCAGTATAAATTAGAATTTTCTGGGTCTTGGAAAGCCGTTACTTATTGGGAAACATTGGCGCTATCAATTATTAGCGAACTTTATTACGAAAGCCAGCTAAAAAAACTTTCCCAATTTCAACGGGACGCTGTTTACGCGGAAGGAATCTTGCGGCTTGATAGAAAAATTAAATCCTTATTGGAACACCCAGAAATAATTTTTAGTGATTTTGGAACGAGGCGCCGATTCGGGCGTTCTTGGCAAGATTACGAAGTTGCCGCATTAGCTTCGCGGGTTTCTAAAACACAGTTTCGCGGGACTTCCAATGTTTATTTAGCGATGAAGCACGGACTTCTTCCAATGGGAACTTCCGCGCATGAATTGGGAATGGTATTGGCGGCTATCCGTGAGAACGGCAGTCCGGAAAGCTTGCGAGAATCCCAAGACGAAGCCTTTTGTTCTTGGTGGAATGATTACGGTGTTGGGTTGTCCATTGCTCTGACGGATACGTTTGGAAGTAAATTCTTTTTCAGAACCGCGTCAAGGCACATTGCTAGGGAGTGGAAGGGATTAAGGCAAGATTCGGGGAATCCATTGGAATTCGCAAAAATGGCTATGGAGTGGTATCGCGGCCACGGCATTGATCCAAAAAAGAAAACGATAATTTTCAGCGACCAGCAGAATATGGAAACGATGCTGAAAATAACAGAAGCCATCAAAGATGAGATAATGATTAGCTTCGGTTGGGGGACAGACCTTACCAACGATCTTGGATATAAGCCATTGTCTCTTGTGATTAAGGTCGTGGAAGCTGACGGCAAGCCGGCAGTAAAGTTAAGCGATAATTTGGCAAAAGCAATGGGTGATTCGGAGACGGTGGAACGATACAAGAAAATGGCAGGCTATAAAATTTCCTTTTGGGAAGATTGCCGGTCTTAGTGCAAAGCGGGATAAAACCCGCTTTTTTTATTGTTTGTCCAAAGAAAACCCCGACCATAAGGTCGGGGATGAATTTAGTTACAAACAATAAAACCCCGCCGTTGGCGGGGTGAAGCCAGAAACCACGGCCGCCACGCCCCGCCACAGGCGAGGCTCCGCTTTCAGCGGGGCCGTGGGTAAGGCCGTGGAGAGGCTTCATTTATAAAATATCCAAATTTATGCTATAATTTCGGCAGATTTTATTGAAAGGAAAATAATGTTTGCCAAAGAGTTGGGGGTAAAGTGGTATGATCTGTTTTCCCGTTACGCTAGCGATCTTTATCCCGGCCTTTATACGCGAGACTATTGCATTGAATTAGCTGGACAGGCGATGGAAATTAAAGAATTAGCTAAGGAAAAAGAATCTACGATTGTGGCGCATAACTATTTACTGCCGGAATTCCACGAGATTGCCGATTTTGTCGGCGATTCGCTGGGTTTAAGTTTAAAAGTTAAAACCATTAAAGCTAAGCGAGTGGATTTTGAAAGTGTATTTTTTATGGGCGCTACGGCGAAAATAATCACCGGCGATGAAACGAAGGTTTATGTTTGCGATAAGCCGGAAGTGTTGGGCTGTTCCTTGGTTTTTGGAACTGACCATGGTTGGTTGGAAAATTGGCGAAAGGAAAATCCCGAAGGAGTTATTATCACTTATATCAACAGCGATGCTTATACAAAATCTTTAAGCCATTTTATTTCCACTTCCCGCAATACGGATAAAATCATTGCTTACGCTTTGAAAAATTATCCGGGAAGCAGAATTTTAGTAATGCCGGACAAGTATCTTGGCTTTGTTATGAAACAGCGGGCCTTGAAGATTCTAGAATCCGAAGGCGTTAAAGCCGACCCAACTTTAGTTGAAATTTACAAAGAGGAATACAATGGCCAGCGCGCGGCTTGCTATGTTCACGAACAGCTTGGCCCTGACGAAACCGAAATTGCCATGCTGGAACATCCGGGATGGGAATTGATGATCCATCCGGAGTGCGGCTGCGCCTCTTCGTGTTTAATGAAGCTTGAAGAAGGAAAGATTCCTCAAGACAAAGCTTATTTTTTGTCTACGGAGCAAATGGTGGAACACGCCAAAAAATCTTCCGGCAAAAAGTTTTTAGTAGCAACGGAAAAGGGAATGATCTATCGGCTTCGCAAAGAGATGCCCGATAAGGAGTTTCTACCCGTTTCCATGCAAGCCCAATGCAAATATATGAAGTCCAATATTTTTCCAAAACTATTGGATTCACTCAAGAATAACCGGCTGGAAATAGTTTTTTGCAACGATTGCTGTGATCCGAAAAAACCCCACGAAAGCGACTGGGAAATACATCTCCAAAAGTCAGTGGCGGAAAAAGCGAGCATGGCAATCCGACGGATGCTGATGTTTAGATAGCGGGATAAAACCCGCTTTTTTGTTTATAATTTAGAAAATGGATTCCAGAAAGAAAATAGTCGTCTTCGGAGGGTCTTTCAATCCGCCTCATATCGGCCATGCCGTGGCTATTGAAAATCTACTAAGGCTTTTCCTTTGCGATGAGCTGTGGGTAATGCCGTCTTCAGATCGGCGGGATAAAAAAATAGGAGTTTCCGGGAAAGATCGCCTAGCGATGCTGGATATCATGATTTCCGAATTTTTTCCGGAAGTCCACATCATTAAAACTTCGGATTTAGAAATCAACCGCCCGGGGTTTACGGCCACTTACGACACGTTAAAAGAACTAGAGCGGTTTTATCCAAATGACGAATTTTATTTTTTTATTGGTACGGATGCCGTTGGTGAAGTCAAAGAAAAATGGGTTAAAGGAGATATTTTGCACGAGAAGACTAAGTTTGTAGTTATTAACAGGCCCGGCGCTCCGTTGCCGGAAAATTTGCCCAAAAATGTCATTTTACTTCAAACCGAAACTTCGGGTTTCAATATCTCCAGCACTTTTATACGCAAATTATTAACCAATGGCCGCACTGGCATGCCTTACATTACAAAAGGGGTAGCCGATTACATTAACCGAGAAGGCCTCTATCGGTCTTGACTTGATTAGGGCTGGTGTGTTAATATATAACCAATATGAACAATAACAAATTAACACTCTTTTTAGTCGTTGCGGCAGTTCTTGTGGTCGGTATTTATCTCATTTTTTCTCGTTCTAATCAGCCAACCGAATTAATGGAGAGCGCGTCCATAGAAGAAGAAGTTTTGAATCCTGGAATCTCTAAAACTCCAGGGACTAGTTCTAACGTTGTTTCTTCAAAAGAAGCTCCCTACGGTACAATCTTAATTGAAATTAAGGGGTACGCCTATTCCGCCCCAGAAATTACCGTTAAGACCGGTACTAGGGTTGTTTGGGTTAATCGTGATCCCGCTATTCATACTGTTACTAGCACTACCGGATTATTTGATAGTGGCGCTTTATTGCAGGGCCAACGGTACGAAAAAATCTTTGATCTTACCGGAATTTATGATTACAAATCGTTGTCGGACGGTAACGATATTAAGGGTAGAATCCGCGTGACTAATTAGAATCTATTTAACAAAACCAGCTCTAACGAGGGCTGGTTTTGTTTTTGGACAAAGCGAGGCATACTTACAATAAATTCCTTGTTATGCCAGTTTTTATAGTAATTCCAACTTATAACGAAAAAGAGAATCTGCCAGTTTTATTAGAAAAGATTTTTGATTTGAAAATCCCTGATTTAAAAGCGCTGGTTGTAGACGACAATTCTCCCGACGGAACGGGCCGACTGGCCGATGAATTGAAACTAAAATATCCAAATTTAGCCGTACTGCATCGTCAACAAAAGGAAGGTCTCGGTAGGGCTTATGTTACTGCCTTCAAAACTGTTTTAACTTCGTATCGCCCGGATAAAGATTCGCGGCATTCGGATTATATTGTCCAGATGGATGCCGATTTATCTCATGATCCGGCGGTAATTCCGACGATGCTGGATAAAATAAAGACTTGCCATTTAGTCATCGGCTCCCGCTACATCAAAGGCGGTAGAACGGTCAATTGGGATTTTTTTAGAAAACTTATTAGCCGCTTCGGAAACTTTTACGCGCGGATAGTTTTGGGGTTGCCTTACAAAGATCTGACGGGTGGATTTAAATGCTGGCGTAGAGAAGTTTTAGAAAAAATTGATTTAGAGTCCTTGAGTTCCACTGGATATAACTTTCAGATAGAAACCACTTACAAAGCCCACCAGCTTAAATTTAATATCTGCGAAACTCCTATTACTTTTACAGAACGCAAAACCGGAAAATCCAAGTTTAATTTCCGGATTATGTTGGAAGCGTTTTGGAAAGTTCTTATGCTACGAATCAGAACTTAGAATTAGAGCGTACCCAATTCTCAGTTCTCAATTCTACCGAGCGTACTTATTATGCATAACCACTAAGTAGCGGTCTTCAAAAAGAACCGCCTTATAAGTTCCGGAATTTAAATAAGAATCTATATATTTTTGAAACGCCTCTTGACTTGGAAAGCCAAAAATATCGGCGGTATCTGCTATTACCACCTCAACCGGCTGTTTTTCTCGGCCTATCATATAAGCATGTTCGCGATGAGAAAGGTGGGGGACTAGATTAGTGTAAGCGGCGACCGTCGCTTCCGGAGGGACCATCTTAACCAATTCTCTATAAGCTTTCCATTCCGGACGGTTCTGGAGTAGTTGCCAAGGCGAATTAATGGGGCTTATAGGAGAACGGACGAGAAATGCTATTAATATCGCTCCCGCTAAAATCCAAAAAACAACTTTTTCTTTAGCTGGCCAGCGTGATAGGATATTTTTCAATCCGTAAATCAGACAGACAAGCATTACAGGAATAATTACCGAATCATATTGATAGTTTCCGGAAAATTGGAAAGAAAAATTAGTCAGCAGGTTTTCCGCTAATCCTGGCAAAAGCATTGCCAAAGCCCATCCGGAAGCCAACGGCAGGAATGCCAATGGAGCGAATAGCCAGAGGAAATAGCGTATTTTTTCCGGTGTGAAAATTGTTTCCGCTATCAGCATCGGTTGGGCAACCGCATTTTTTATTGCTTCGCCGGGTGTTTCGCCAAGATGTTGGTAGCGGTCAAAACGAATTAGTTTTCCTTCGGTAAATGCGGGCATAAATACCGCTAGCGTCAGAGCTAAATAAATAATCCCAGTTACGGCAATTAAGACGGCTATTTTTCGGTCCAATTTCCACCAGCTTTTTTCAAAACCGAGTTTAGACCGGAACAAGAAATAAAGGGCAACGAAAATTACTACCGGAATCGCGTCTTCGCGGACTGCCGCCGAAAGAGCAAAAAAGATTCCCGCCCAAAGCCATTTTTTCTCTTCAAAAAAATAAATAGCGGTTATAAGAATCGGCGCTAAAAAAGTAAGTTCGTGAAAATCAAAAGTGTTAACCCAATGGAGAGAAGGGTAAAGCAAATAAGCTCCGGTCGCCAAAGCCGCCCAATTAGTTTTTCCGAGATGCTTTTTTGCCAATAGGTAAAGCGGAATTGCTCCCAGTGCCAGCGCGAGAGTTTGGATTATCAAAAGATAGTATGGGCTTGGAAAAAGAAGATAGCCCGGGATTAAAAGAAATAAAAACGGCGTCCAGTGAAGCCCTAAGTGATTAGGAACTTCTTCTAAATTATTAAACATTATCTTGCCGTGAATCGTATTCCAAAATGTCTGCACGAAAGCCGCCATGTCCCAGGTTTGGGTTTGGAAAGTGTAATGACGTAACGCTGTAAACGAAGCAAAAACGATAAAATACGCCAGTACGATTCCTAAAAGAATCCTTTTGTCCAGTTTGGATAGCATACTTGGTATACTACAATAATAAGGCAATGAGCACTAAACGCTGGCTTTTTTTAATTCTTGGGACAGCAGTTATTTTGCGATTATTGGGGCTTGGGACTGGCGACCCTATGGGGGACGAGGTTTTATATGGTTTTCGGGCGATTGAAATGTTGGATTACGACAACGCCGAATTTCAGACCACTCCGCTGGAATGGCAGGACCCCCAACAGCAATGGTGGACTAAATTATCGTTCCATGACCATCCGCCGCTGGTTTTTTGGGTCCAAAACTTATTTATTAAAATCTTTGGCGAAAATCCTTTTGCTTTTCGTTTTCCGTCGGCGATTCTGGGGGTTCTTTCGGTATTCCTGGTTTATTTAATTGGCAGACGCTTATTGAGCGAGAATGCCGGTTTATTCGCCACTGCGGCAATGACAATCACTGCCAACGCGGTTTTTATTTCTAGAGTTGGTTTACAGGAATCCTATGTAATTTTCTTTATGCTTTTAGCATTTCATTGGTTTTTGTTGGCGCTGGAAAAAGAAAAATATTTTTTATGGGTTGGAACCGCAATTGGTTTGGGATTATTGGCAAAATACACAAGTTTTGTAATTGTTCCGGCATTTTTAATTTACCTCGTTCTTTATAAGCGGAATGTTTTTAAGAACAAATACTTCTGGATGGGAATCGCGCTGGCTTTCGCGGTTTTTTCACCGGTTATTGTTTATAACGTTATGCTCTACAAAACCACCGGCCACTTTGATTTTCAACTCTCGTATATTTTTAACCAAGATCCCGCAGTGTGGCAATCGGCGCCGGGGAAGGAAGAAATCGGCGCTTTCGGAGACCGGTTAAAAAACTTCATTCCTAATTTAGTTAATACCAACTCTTGGTTGTTTTTAGCTCTTTTTGCCGCTGGCGCGATTCCCGCTATCCGTAAATCCAAACTATTGCTTCTGTCCCTTGTCTCCTGTTTCTTGTCACTATTATTAGTTGGCCCGACTTTGCGGTTTTTGACGATACTCACGCCGTTTATGGTATTAAGCATCGGAGGCTCTTATTCGCTCATTCGCACGAATGAGCGAATAAGAAAAACCGTTTTTCCCGTAATTTTAATTGCTATTTGCGGTTTTGAAATTTTTTACTCGTTGAATAGCCAGATATTTAATTATCCGGTCGGTAAAGCGCCGTGGTTGTATTCGGAACCGATCAGTTGGGAAACTTATCGCTGGGGATACAATGAATTAGGGCAATTTTTGGATAAAGAACTAGAGGGGAAAATGCCGGCATTTACTCTGACGCCAAAATACCGCTTTTTGGAAAAAATTCAGGAAGCGGATTTGGAACGAGCGCGCCAATCCGGCAAAGAACGCTATCCGGCAGTTATTATTTACGATTCTAATATCTTTAACGCCGCCCAGCTTTGGTTTTTAGATCGCTTGCAGATTTATCATGGCTGGCCGGTTCTCAAGACCGAAGAGTATTTAAAAATTTTACAAGTTGAAGGCGGCGATTATTTCAAACAAGTCGGAGCGATTTCTTATTTTATAAAACCAGTCGCTGTTCAAATTAAGGAAGTTACCAAGCGTACCGGCGTAGGAGCGCAGTTTGAACAAGGCCTACTGTCGGTCGGAGTTTTTCCGGCATCGGTTTATAATAAAAAAGGAGACGAGGCATTCCGAATTTATAAATTTTAATGAAAAAACTATTTCTTTTTCTTTTAATACTTACTATCGGAGCTTTGGCGGCGGCGATTTTTACTTTTAAAAAAACCGCTGATACCGAACCGGCAGTGATTTCCGAATCCGGAAATATCAAGGTTTACGCGCCATTACCCAATGACAAAATCGGATTGCCATTAGTGATTCGTGGCGAAGCCAGAGTTTTTGAAAATAATTTTAATTATCGGCTTCGCGATTTTGACGGCGATATTTTATACGAGAGTTTTGATACCGCTAACGCTCCGGATATCGGACAATTCGGGCCGTTTGAAGTTTCGGTTAATTACCCAAAACCCGAAGGAAGCAATGGAACGGTGGAAGTTTTATCTTATTCCGCCAAAGACGGCTCGGAGATAAACAAGGTATCAATTCCGGTATTTTTTGACGCGGTAGTTGACGATATGGCGGTAAAGATATTTTTCGGAAGTTCTCAAGAAGACCCAAAGGGTTTAGATTGCGAGGCGGTTTTTCCAGTGGAGCGGCGAATTGGGAAAACGGCAGGCACAGCGCGCGCCGCTTTAGAAGAACTATTTAAGGGACCAACCAGTAACGAGGTGGAGAGCGGATACTTTACTAGCTTGAATTCCGGAATAAAGGTTCAGTCCTTAATTATTGAAAACGGTATTGCTAAGGCGGATTTTAACGACTTATTACAGGCGGGAGTTGCCGGTTCCTGCCGTGTGATGGCGATTCGCTCCCAAATAGAAAATACTTTAAAACAATTTCCGACTGTTCAAAAAACGGTATTTTCCATTAACGGAAAAACAGAAGAAATTTTACAGCCTTAGGGTTTTCCCCAGCCGTTTTCATGCGATTTTTACTTTGTGCTAACATTAGGTAAGCAGGAAAGGTCGCTATATTAAAAAAGTCCACAAAGCGCAGTCTTTAAAGTTTTTAATAATTTTCAAGACTTAGAGCTTAAAGACTTACTAAACATATGGCAGAAGGTCAAAAATGTTCCTGCGGCCACGACCATCCAGAAGGTCAGTGCGATTGCGCGAATAAATAAAATAAAACTCCTTCAACGCGTGTTGGGGGAGTTTTATTTTAAAATCCGCCTCATCGGCGGATTAAGTTCTCAATTTCCTTTTTAAGACTTCTTCATACCATTCGTCGTAAGTCTTCTGCTCCTCCGGAGTCATATTTTTTCTTGGTTCCCAAATCGTTACTTCCACGTCTATTTTGGAGGGATTTTTTGAATTTATTGTGATTCCCCAAGTTACCCGAAATCCCAAAGTTTCTATTTCATTCCTTAAATTGTTGGCTTTCTCCATTGCTTCCTTCGCTACCACGGGGTCTTTCGCTAGGTTTTCTTCTAAAAGTTTACCCAACAGATTAGCTTTATTGATAATTTCTTTTCTAATGGCGGCATCTTCATAGGATTCTGTCATCAGATTCTCCTTAATTTAAATCGCAAAGTTCTAAAGAGACTATTTTTGGAAACGACAGTTGTATGTTGCAATGCGGGCAAAACATAGTTGATCCGTTTCCATTGTAATTCGGCAGAAAACAGGAACTACAAAATGACTTTCCGCAATCGGGGCAATCCCAATCTCGGCCTATGAGCGACTTTTTCAACGGCCGTTTCGGGTCAAGAATAATGACAGTTTTTTCTTTAGCGCAGTTTGGGCACTTTCGCGGCGGCACCACTAGCGGTTCGTGTTCTTCATCCACAATCCACCTTTTAAAAGTACAGCCCCAGCATACTTTATTGATGGCTTTTTTGCTAATTTTGTTTTAAAATGACGGCAGATTTTTGAAAGGCAAAAATTGAGAGAAGTAATGAAGTTTGATCGTGCGCTGATTGAATCTATAAGGATTAATCGGAGCGCGGTAGAAGCACGGGCGGCAACGCTTGGCACACGCCGAAGCTTTAAGAAAGAAGCCCAAGTCGCGGCCTATTTACGAGCGATTCAATGCTTGGATTTAACTACGCTTGCTGGCGGTGATACCGCGGGCAGTGTGGAAGGGCTTTGCGCAAAAGCGCTTAATCCGGTTGAACTGGAAACTTTGGAAATGCTTGGTATTCGTGACATTAAAATCACCGTCGGTGCGGTTTGCGTTTATCACGAACTCTTAAAAACAGCCAAAACCGTTCTTAAGGGGCGGATTCCGGTGGCCGTGGTCGCGACTGGTTTTGCCGCTGGCCAAAATTCTTTGCCATCTCGATGGCAGGATCTTCGCGATTCGGTCAAAAATGGCGCTGATGAAGTTGACGTGGTAATCAGCCGGCGTTTAGCCCTGGAAGGAAAATGGGAGGCGGTATATCGCGAACTTTACGAATTTAAAAACGAATGCGGCGATAAAATTAAAATGAAAACCATTTTAGGCGTTGGAGATTTGAAGACTTTGGATAATGTTGCTAAAGCGGCGGCCGTGGCGATCATGGCCGGTTCGGATTTTATTAAAACCTCTACCGGTTTTGAACCGACTAACGCTACACCGGAAACCGGCCTTGTGATGGCTAGACAGATCCGCAGATTTTTGGAACTTTCCGGCGGCAAAGATGAGGTGGGGTTTAAAGCGGCTGGAGGTATCCGAACGGCTAAAGACGCAATGCTTTGGTTAACTTTAATGTTAGAAGAGCTTGGCGAAGAATGGACTAAGCCTAAGCTTTTCCGAATAGGCGCGAGCTCGCTTCTAACTGATTTGGAGCGCCAGCTTTACCATTTGGCTACCGGGCAGTACTCGGATAGCCATAGCCACCCGATGGGATAAGAAAGGAGAAAAAATGAAACCAGAAACAATCCGGCAGTACCTAGAGAAGTTGGACTACGGTCCGGCTCCGGAATCAGACAAGAAAATACGGGAATGGCTTTCAAGTTATTATAGATTCTTTAATCATTTTATTGGCGGCGAATGGTACGGCCCGGATAACGGAACTTACATTAAAGTTTTAAATCCGGCTAATCAGGAAATTTTGGCGTATGTTGCCGAAGGAACCACCGATGACGTTAACGCGGCTATGGATTCAGCGCAAAAAGCGTTTCCATTATGGAATAATCTTCCCGGATACGAACGCGCTAAATATCTTTACGCTATCGCGAGAACAATCGCGAAATACTCGCGTATATTCGCTGTTTTGGAATCATTGAATAATGGGAAAACTATTCGTGAGAGCCGAGACATAGACATTCCTTTAGTAATTCGTCATTTCAATTATCATGCCGGTTGGGCAATGGAAAAGAATGGAGAATTTCCGAATCATAAACCTGGCAGTGTAGTCGCTCAGATTATTCCTTGGAATTTCCCGTTACTAATGCTGGCTTGGAAAGTTGCTCCGGCAATTGCCGTTGGCAATACGGTAGTTCTTAAACCGTCAGAAACTACTCCGCTTACCGCTTTGCTTTTCGCGGAAATTCTTCAAGAAATCGGCCTTCCTCCGGGGGTAGTGAATATCGTTTGCGGCGACGGAAAGACGGGAGAATTAATGGTCAAACATCCAATACCGTGGAAAATCGCTTTTACCGGTTCTACCGAGGTTGGGCGTAAAATTCGTCAAGCCACGGCTGGTTCTGGAAAGCGTCTCACGATGGAATTGGGCGGTAAATCTCCATTTATCGTTTTTGAAAACGCCGATTTAGATTCCGCGATTGAGGGCGTAGTTAATGCTATTTTCTTTAATCAAGGACATGTTTGTTGCGCTGGATCCCGTCTTCTTATTCAAGAAAGCGTTTACGAAGAGTTTATCACTAAATTGAAACATCGGATGAGTAAGTTACGAACCGGTAATTCACTGGATAAAGCGGTAGATATAGGAGCAATCAATTCTGAAGCTCAACTGCGTAAAATCCAAAAACTAGTGAAAATCGGAAAAGATGAAGGAGCAACAATTTGGCAGCCAGAATGCCTTTGTCCTGCTGGCGGCTACTTTTTTCCGCCAACGATTTTTACCAACGTTTTTCCTTCTCATACGATTGCTCAAGAAGAAATTTTCGGACCGGTTCTGGTCTGCATGAGTTTCCGGACACCGCAGGAAGCGATTGACCTTGCTAACAATACCCGTTATGGCCTAGCGGCGTCGGTTTGGACTCAAGATATGGATGTGGCGCTGGAAGTAGACCGAAAGCTTAAAGTCGGAGTAGTTTGGAATAACTGTACTAATTTGTTTGACGCGGCTTCTGGTTTTGGCGGCTATCGCGAAAGCGGTTACGGTCGTGAAGGCGGACGCGAAGGGATGGAAGAATACTTAGTTGAAAGTTATCCGATCCACGTTTTAGAAAATAAAGAATTAACTAAAAAATATTCCGAAGCGGCGCATTTAGCCCAAACGATCGTATTGGAACGAGAAACCATTGACCGAACTTACAGATTTTTAATCGGCGGCCAGCTTGTTAGGCCGGATGAAGGATACAGTTTTCACGTTTGCTCTGGATTTGGAGAGTTTAGGAGAGTGTTGGGAAACGCTAACCGAAAAGATGTTCGGAATGCCGTGGAAGCGGCCCGCAAAGCCGCACCGGATTGGGAATATAAAGCGACACCGCACTTAAAGGCGCAAATTCTTTATTTTCTAGCCGAAAACTTAAGCGCTCAAAAGCACCGATTTATTAGAGCAGTTGCCGCCACTCATAGCGAACGGCAATTTGAAAAAGCGCTGATGGAAATAGAAAAATCGGCGGAACGGCTGTTCCATTACGCTGCGTTGGCCGATAAGTTTGAAGGTACTGTCCAATCAGTTCCGGGCAGAATAACCGTGATCGCCAGTAAAGAACCGATTGGGGTAATTGGCATCCGAGTGCCTGACGCCCCTTCTTTATTAGGAGCCGTTTCCTTGATGGCGGCGGCTATTAGTATGGGAAATACAATAGTGTTGATTTCTGGCAAACAATCGCTTCCGGTGGCGGAATTGATTCAAACGATTCAAAATTCTGATATTCCGGCAGGAGTAGTGAATATTCTGACGGCAGAAAATCCGGATGAGGTTTTTAAAACCTTAGCGGAACATAAAGATGTGGACGCAGTTTGGTGTTTTAGTTCCCAAGACTCCTGTACTGACGTGGAACGCGCGTCTATAAGCAACATGAAACGAGTTTGGACGAATTGGGATAAGGATTTTGATTGGTTCGGACCAGAAGGAATATCAAAAAAGTTTTTGAAAGAAGCGACACAAGTGAAGAATATCTGGATACCGTATGGATGCTAAGAATCATGCCCCTGATAAATATCGGGGGATTTTTGTTATAATGAATTAATGACTCAAAAACTTATTCATATTCTGGCGATTTTGACTTTGGTTGGTACGGCTTGCGGAGGGTTAGCTTTGGCGCACGATGAGCCCTTACCGGTACCAGCGTTGCTTCCCGATTCACCATTTTATTTTGTTAAAGTAATCCTTCGCGGTATTGGCAATTTATTCACTTTTAGCGGCGAAGCCAAAATTAAAAGAGAACTAGCTATAGCCGAGGAAAAACTTTTAGAAGCTCATGCGCTTTTTAATAAAGGAAAGGCGGACACGGCTTTAGCCGCAGTAGCGGAATATGAAGATTGGACCGCCAGAGCAAAAATGCGTCTGGAAAAAGTTAAAGTAGCGAAAGAAGACAAATCCGATCCAGTATTAAAAACTGCTGAAGCGGCGATAGCAAAGCACATCAGTATTTTGGAAGAGGTCTTGGAAAAAGCTCCAGAAGCGGCTCGACAAGGACTGGAAAATGCCATTGAAAATTCCGGCAAAGTGCTGGAAAAATTTGCCGAACCAGATGAAGCCAGAGCGCCAGCCGCCGTTATTCCCGTTGCCGCGCCTCTTAAAAAGGAGCAAGGCATACCCATTGATGCCAGTAAATTAGAGAGAGAAATTAAGGACTTTTTAAAAATTGATCAGCAGATAAATTTTGGCGAAGAGTCCACGGCTCAGTAGACTTTTGTGAAGGTAGTTGCAGAATAGCGGGCTTCTGCTACAATAAAATCAGAACTTTTTCGGGCAGTGTTATGTTGGCGAAATTCCGTTGTCCGGTCTGCGAGAAATCAGCTTCCTACCCGATTCCATCCGAAGAAGAACTGGTTAAACAAAGCGTCGGTTCTCCGATTTGCGACGGAAAAGATTCCGAAGGAGGCGAGGGAACTTACAAATCGCAAGCGCACCAGAAAACTATAATGGAAAGAGTTTAGACCAGGCCAAACCGGCCTGATTTTTATTACTTATCTTGCTCACAAGATTCATTTTTGGTGACGCCGATACTCAAAAGTTTTTCCGCGGCTAGATTGGCCAAACTTGGCTGGGTATTATTTTTAGCCTTTAGCTTGGCTAATGATTCTTCGGATTTTTTAACCAATTCTTTAATTTTTTCCGAATCTATTTTGTCTGGTTCAGCGGCAGCTGTTTCCAATTCGTTTAATTGAGTTTCCAGTTCGGCAATCAGTTGCTCGCGTTGTTCCGTTGGGGTATATAAGATATTGCTGGCAGTTTCCCGAATCTGCTCCGGAACTATTTCGTTTTTGGCAATAAATTCCGCGCCTTTTTGCTTGATATCCGTAGGAGCGAAACGGAGAAATAGAAAACCCGCGGCTGCGATAATGATGGCACTAAAAATTAAGCGAAGCATATAGAAATTATAAATGACAAAATCCAAATGACAAAACCTTTGAATTTTAAATTCTTTAATCGCCCAACTCTCAAAGTTGCCAAAGAACTTCTTGGCGCTTCTTTGGTTCGACGGTATAGGGGAAAATTAATCAAGGCGATGATTACCGAAGTAGAGGCCTATGACGGTTTTAAAGACAAGGCATCGCACGCGTCTAGGGGCCTTACTAAAAGAAATTTTCTAATGTTTGGACCCGCGGGTCGCTGGTACGTTTATTTCACGTATGGAATGCATTGGATGCTGAATATCGTTACCGGCCCAAAAGACTATCCGGCGGCGGTTTTGATTCGGGGAGTCGTGGTAGCGCCTCGACAAGCTCGGCGAATAAGTAAGTTAGTTTCCGAGCGAGACCAGGCTTACTGGCCGAGTCGAGAAACTACAATTTTAAACGGCCCTGCCCGCCTTACCAAGTTTTTCAAAATTGGTAAGAAATTTAATAATCTTCCGGCTGACAAAAAAACCGGACTTTGGGTAGAGAATTCCTACAAGCTAAAAGTTAACAGCTATAAGTTCAAAGTTAGACGCGCAGCGCGTGTTGGCGTGGATTACGCCGGTCCAGTTTGGGCGAAGAAGAAATATAGATTTTTATTAATCGTTGACAAAGGCGATTAGTAAATGTTAAAATAATCTCGGATTTTTGAGGTGAATTATGGGATCTATAGCCAAGGTTATCTTAATTGTGGTTTCCTGGCTCGTTGCTGGCGGAGTAATAATTGCTTTCATACTTACCAAAGTATTGAGGTCAAGCGACTTTGTTGCAATTATCTTTCTTCTAGGGTTCGGAACCCTTATAGCAACTGGTTTAATTTTATTTCACGACAAAAAGTGATCGCTAACCAACTTTAATTTAGAGCGCCTCCCAAGAGGCGTTTTTTTGTTATAATCAATGATATTTATGAAAAAGCTTATCTTAATCTCTATATTAATTTTGGCGTCGGGGTTGGTGTTGGTCATTAATTGGAAAAAAATTTCTCAAATTGTGGAATCGGAACCGAAGCAAAGAATCGTAAAATTAGAGATTCCTAAAGGCGCAACCTTTTCCAAATTCATGAACGACCTTGGCGTGGCAACCGATACCGCGCTGGCAATTTTGGAAAGTTCCAAAAACTCCTATGACCTTTCGCGAATTGTTGAAGGCAGAAAACTAGCATTATTTTATAACGCCACCAGCAGCGCTTTGGAAAAAATAGTTTATGAAATAGATTCCGAATCGGAACTTTTCGCCGAGCCGGAAGAAAGCGGCTGGCAATCTGGCACTTCCACTATCAATTATGATATTAAAGAAAATACCGCCGCCGGCGTGATTGAAAGCTCGCTTTACGAAACCATGGTCGGGCAGGGATTAGATGAGAGGTTAGTTTTATCCTTGGCGGAGAACTTTGCTTGGCAAATTGATTTTGCCGCCGATATTCAAAAAGGAGACAGCTTCAAAGTCTTTTACGAAGAACGGTATCGCGACGTCCAATATATTATGCCGGGAAAAATTTTGGCCGCGGAGTTCACTAATACCGGAAAGACTTTTCGCGGCTATTATTTTGCCGGTTCTAACGGCAAAGCGGGATATTATGACGAAGAGGGTAATTCCCTCCAAAAACAATTTTTGAAATCGCCTTTGCAGTATAAGTACATCAGCTCGGGATTTAGTTATTCGCGTCTGAATCCAATAACTAAAAAAGTTTCCGCTCATCGCGGAATTGATTACGCCGCGAATTATGGCACTCCGGCGGTATCGGTCGGCGACGGCATGGTAATCCAAGCCGGTTGGAACGGCCCTTATGGGTTATCGGTTCTAATCCGGCATAACGATACGTACCAAACCCGCTACGGGCATTTTCAGAGCTTAGCCCGCGGGATTGCGGTTGGCGCGAAAGTTAAGCAGGGACAGGTGGTTGGCTATGTTGGCGCCACCGGACAGGCGACTGGCCCGCACCTTCATTACGAAATGCACAAATTCGGCAGCTATGTAAATCCTTTTACAGTGGAAATTCCGCCCGGAGAACCGATTAATGATCTTGATCGGTCGGTTTTTGAAGAACGGGCTAAAATTTATAACGAAGCGTTAAGCAAAACTTAATAATTAGCGCTATATAGCTAACCTACTTATATTTGCCATGGCTGGAATAAGTAGGTTAGGAAATAGGTTAAGAAAAATGAAATAGATTAAGAAAAAGATTAAGACAAAAGTAAATTTGCTTTTGGTTAAAAAAATTGTTATTATATACAAGCTCTTTGATTTAGGGGAGGCCTATGAAAGCCGCGGTAATCGGAGCTTTTGATCCGTTCACTAGGGGACACGCTTGGTTGATTGAGCAGGGCCGGAGGATCTTTGAAGAAATTCATGTGATCGTTGTAGACGATCCAGTGAAAAAGACTCTGTTTTCAATGGACGAACGCTCCGTCATGACCCACGACTGGGTTTTAAAATCCGGTTTAATGGGCGTTTACACGGTTCAACGAGAAGTTCAATCAGTATCCAAGTATCTCGGCGAACAAAAAATTATGGTGGTTCTACGAACTTTGAAAAATTCCGCCGAATACGCAAACGCTCGGAGGAAAATCAACGACAAACCGATTGCCGAACAAACACTTTACTTCATTGCTCCTCAAGAATTTGAATCGTGTGTTTCAGCTTCGGTGCGCGGCATGCTTGGGAATAGCGGCTGGGAAAAACTTGTTCGCCGCTATGTGCCGGAAATCATTTGCGATGGTCCGTACTTTGACAGGTTTCAAAAGAAACTCTTAACATAAAAACAACAAACCCCGCCTTGGCGGGGTTAATTATTTAGAAAACGGCCGGTCAAAGAAAATCGCCCAAAAAAAGTTTATAAAGTATTTAAGAGTAGTTTTTAAAAACCCTTTTTGACGAAAGCGACGCGAGGAGCTAATGACCCGAAGCGACGGGTCAAAAATCATTAAACCGCTTTTGCGCAGTCTCTTGCCAGTACTCGCATCATCTCCAAAAAAGTGAAAATTCGCGTTTAAACCGCCGACTGCTAAAAGATTTTTCCTTCTAGCGGCTACATTGCCTCCTAATACAACGCTACCAATACCCAAAATATAGTTAAAGATAAAAGCGATGGGTATAGCTATGATTAAGAAAACATGCAGCGTTAGAATATATCCCACCCAACTCTGGTCAGTATAAATGTAGGGGCCGCTAACGCCCGCCACTTTTGGATTAGCCAATCTTTTTACAACCCTTTCACTCCAGCCGGGCATTACCTGGGTATCAGCGTCGATAAAAGCAACGATATCTCCAACGGCTACGTCCGAGCCGGCCTGTCGTGTCCCATTCGTTCCTTTAACGGTAGAACGCACCACTTTGACTTTTGGATACTGTCCAGCTACTTCCGCTGTTCTATCCGCCGTTTCTGGGCTTAAACTGACAATAATCTCTTTAACTAAATCCTCCGGCTGTTTTAAAATAGCCTCAATTGTTTTAGCGACATGGTTCTCCTCGTTGTGAGCGGGTATTACGAATGAAATAGTCATTTGCGCCAGTCAATTTTCTTTAAGGATTTTAACAGATACTTTGGCTTGACGAAAGTATTAAGTTATAATAACATACAAACTCCCAGATTCTTGGAGGTGAAATGTCCATCAGCAATGTTCTGGAAACGAAAAATGAAAGCCGAAGTTATCTGCAAAGAGTAAGGAGCGTGGAAGTAAAGGGTTCTATCTTAATTGTAGAATTTTTAAACGGGGACAAGTTGGAGCTAGCGGTTACGGCCGCGAAAATAAACGGGAAGAAGACTGATTTTCCTGGCGGTCTTAATACCGAAGACAGTCTAGACCTAGACGGTTAACCCCAATAATTGGGGTTTATTTTTTACCCCAATTCAGATAAATTAATAGTTATGAACCGTACTATTTTACTACCGTTATCTTTAGTTATTTTACTGGGCGCGGTTGCCGTGATTATCGCTTATTTAAACCTGGGGTCGATTAATCACCCAATTATTTTCCACTTTGACAGCTTTCGGGGAATAGACTTTTCCGGCAATCAAGGCGACACTTTTGGGATTTTTTTAGTAGCGGTATCTCTCACTTTGTTGAATAGCGGACTCGCGGCTAGTTTTTGGAAAAGAGTCAGGGTGTTTAGTTATGCCTTGCTTTACTTCAATGTTTTTATCTGGCTGTTGATTTTAATTATTATAGGTGTTATTATTTCCGTAAATTAAAAGTGATAATATATCGTAACGCGAACACGGTGTCGCTACTAAAATTATGAACTTCGCAGTCATAGAAGCCGGTGGAAAACAGTATAGGGTGTCCGCTGGCGAAAAATTAAAAATTGAGAAGCTGGAAGCCAAAGAAGGCGACGCCTTAGTTTTTGACAAAGTTTTGTTAACCGCTGACGGCGAGAGTGTTAAAGTTGGAGCCCCCCACGTAAGCGGAGCAAAAGTGGAGGCAAAGATTTTAAAACAGGGGAGAGCAAAGAAAGTAATTGTTTTCCGATATCACTCTAAAACCCGCTATCGTAAAAAGAAAGG
>CAYHXN010000002.1:41025-63829 GCA_964360605.1 uncultured Candidatus Saccharibacteria bacterium
TCCAGCGCGCCGCCTAAAGTGTCTTCATCGGCGAACTCAATTTCGCCTCCAGTGGGTATGCCGCGGCCGAGGCGAGTAATTTTTGGAGCCACACCCTTAAGTTCTTGAGCAATCATCTCCGCAGTGATGTCTCCATACGTTGTTGGGTTAATCGCTAAAATTATTTCAGAGGCGTTTTTAAGGGTTTTTAGCTTTAATTTCTGCGCGCTGTCTAAGGCGCCGGCTTTTTTTAGTTCACCGAGAACTAGATAACGGCCGCCGAACTTTTTGGTTTTTTCCAGAGAAATTAAGTCAGTTTCTTTTTCCACGATGGCAATAACGCCAATGTCTCTTTTTGAATCAGAGCAAATATAACAGGTTAAGGAACTGCCGGTATGAGTAAAAAAACACTGCGGGCATGTTTTAACATCATTTAAACCGTAAACAGTTTTAGCAAGTTCGCCGACCGCGGCTTGCCCCAAAGTTTTAATATGAAAAGCCAGCCGAGTCGCTTGGCGAGGGCCGATGCCGGGAAGACCAGCGAACATCTCCACGAATTTTTTTATAGGATCGGGCAACATAAATTAAAAACTAAATTTGAATTAGTTATCCAAGTGCCTAGTATCCAATGACCTAAAACTAACTTTATCTTGGTCAAATTTTAGTTTAATGGTGCCGAGCGGACCGTTGCGGTGTTTTGCGACAATAATTTCCGCGAGATTTTCTTCTTCCGAAGTAGGATGAAGCTTATCGCGGTCTTTGCGATACAAGAAGATTACTACGTCACTATCTTGCTCAATACTGCCGGAGTCTCTAAGATCGGCTAAGCGAGGAATCTTAATTTCCCTTTGTTCAACATTGCGGGAGAGCTGGGAAAGGGCGATGACTGGGATATTCAATTCGCGAGCCAATGCCTTCAAACCGCGGGAAATCTCCGTAATTTGCTGAACTACGTTGTCAGAATTAGTGCGGGGCTGGATAAGTTGGAGATAATCCACGATCAACGCGCTTAAGCCGTGTTGGGACTGTAAACGGCGAGCGATGGAGCGAATCTGCATGATATTAGAGGTTGGCATGTCATGAATGTAAATGGGGGCGCGGGAAAGCGCGTCTAGCGCGGTTTGGATAAGAGTGAAATCAGTTTCATCGGTTATTCTGCCGGTACGCAGTCTCCAAAGCGGTACGTTAGATTCCGCCGCTATCATGCGATCCACAATTTCCTCCCGAGACATTTCCAAGGAAAAGATGCCGACCGGCTTCTCTTCTTTAGTGGCAATGTGTCGAGCGATATCTAAGGCAAAAGAAGTTTTACCCAAAGACGGCCTAGCGCCGACAACGATTAAGTTAGAGTTTTGAATTCCAGAAAGAATGCCGTCCAATTCCGGAAATCCAGTGCTTAAACCACGAATTGGTCGTTCGCCGCGCGCCAACCTCTCAATTCTTTCGTAAGCAACGTTTAATTCTTCTTTAATATGAACGAAAGTTTGGGGGATGGACTGCTGGGAAATTGAAAAAATCTTTTGTTCTACGTCATCCAGCAAAGTTTCTAAATCGTTAGTTTCTTTAAAAGCCGTTTCACTAATTTCCGCCGAGGCATTTATAAGATCGCGCAAAACCTTTTTTTCTTTAACAATTTTCGCGTAATGATTGATGTGCGCCGATGTTGGCACTGATTCAACCAGTTGAGTTAGATAACTTCGCCCTCCAACGTCTTCCAATGCTTCGGCCTCTTTTAATTTGGAACTAACGCTCAAAAAATCTATCGGCTGGTGCTTTTCATAAAGAGTGAGCATTGTTTCATAAATTATCGTATGGCTTGGACTGTAAAAATCCGCCGACCTTAAAAGATCGGCGACTTGTACAACGGCGTCTTTATCCATCATCAAAGCGCCTAACACAGATTGTTCGGCTTCAAGATTATTAGGAGGCAGTTTTAGAGTGGATTTTTTAGGCATTTTGAAAATTGAAACAGCTATGCTTCAAGATTTCCCGCCACCGATTCAATAATTTTTCAGAAGGCGGGATCCAGCCAACGGCGGGACACGCTTTACGCTTCATGGTTCACGTTTCAAGATTTACGAATACGCCATAGAAATGGCCCGTTTGGTGTGTCTTCTATTGTGTATCCTAATGTTTCTATTTCTTTGCGCAAGGCATCGGATTTAGTAAATTGTTTAGAATGTCTGGATAACTCTCGCTTACGCGCTAAGAGCTTAATTTTTAGGGGAATTTTAGGAATTTGCGGGCGGCTTCCCAATAAATTGAGTTTCCTTACAATCCACTTCGCCGCGTTTTTTGCGCTCCTTTTACTTAGAGACCACATTTCTTGCTGGAGCTCGTTGATTAATCTAAAAATCGTCGCCAAAGCTTCGGGAGTGTTGAAATCGTCATCCAGCGCTTCATTAAAATTATTTTCCGATTCAGTAATTTTCTCGGTCACGTCTTTATTGCCGCCCGCTAATTTTAATTTTTCTAAAAATTGACTCAAACTTTCTAAAGCGCTGTAGGCTTGTTCCGCCGTTTTCTCCGTGTAGTCAATGGGGGAGCGGTAATGATGCTGGAGAAATATAAAGCTTAATATCTCCGGCGCCCGGGTTTTTAAAAAGTCTCCGACGGTAATAAAATTTTTCAAGCTTTTAGACATTTTTTCTCCGTTGACCATTAAAAATCCGACGTGCGTCCAAAGTTTTACAAATGGTTTTTTACCGGATGCCGCTTCCTGCTGGGCGATTTCTGCTTCGTGATGGGGGAATTTTAAATCCATTCCGCCGCCGTGCAGGTCATATTGCGGCCCAAAATATTTTTCCGTGATGGCCGTATCTTCAATATGCCAACCTGGCCGACCCCCTCCCCATGGCGATTGCCACGACGGTTCATAAGCGTGTTTTTTGAGTTTCCATAATGCGAAATCCATCGGGTCGCGTTTTTCTGGATCAGGCTCTATTCTCCAACCAGAACGCAGTTCGTCTAAATTTTGTTTAGAAAGCTTTCCATACTCGGAAAATTTTTTAACTTCAAAATAAACACCGGATGAAGTTTTGTAAGCGAACCCCTTTTCTTCTAAAATTTTTATCTGTTTTATGATTGCCTTAATATGGCCGCTGGCGCGCGGATATTTATCCACGCTTTTTACTCCGAGGGATTTCATCCCTCTTAAATATTCTTTTTCGTATTTTCTGGCGATTGTTTTCCAATCGGTTTTTTCTTCCTCGGCGCGATAGATTATTTTATCATCCACGTCCGTTATGTTTTGAACGTACTTAACCTTATAACCAAGCGATTGAAGATAGCGTTTCGTAAAATCAAAAAAAATCGCCACCCGTGCGTGCCCCAGGTGAGGTTCATCGTAAACAGTCGGTCCGCAAACGAACATATTAATTTTCTTTTTGCCACCCAGTATTTTATCTAAATCTTCCTTTTTCCCGGAGAGAGTGTTATAAATCAGCATAGCTTTATCTTACGAAATTACGAAAACATACGAAAGTACGAAATTATCTAAGATTAATGATTCTTTTGAACTTAACTCCGGATTTTGTAAATCTAGCTAAAATACCCAATTTCAGATTTGCAATCTTTAAATAGTTATATAGCTGTTCTATATCCTTTTTAGAAAATCTATTACCTTGTTTAATTTCTAAAACAATATTTTCATCAATTAAAAAATCTAAATAGTTCGTAGTCGCAAACTGGCCCTTATAAGATATTTTTATCGGCAGTTCTTTTTTGTAGCTTATTCCGGATTTTCCCAAAGCTAGTTCTATAAATTTTTGATACTGTTGTTCTCTATATCCATATCCAACTTCTGTAAAAACATCGAATAATACACCAACAATTTGGTAGCTTAATTCTGGATATAACAAGTCGGGTTTATATACCCGACTTTTTTTCGTAATTTCGTACATTTTCGTACTTTCGTGAAGTATATCATAGCCAGCCCTTTTTTCTGAATAAAAGGACTAGGGCAATTACAATTACTCCGGTCGCGCCGAAAATAATCCAAAAACGAAGATGGCTTTCCGCCAGAAACTGGCCGATAAAATCCACAGAAGCTAAGGAAGCAAAGAGAGCCAAAGGGACAGTCAAGAAGGCTAGAATGGTGAATCTTTGCATCACCGCGTTAGTTTTAGCCCCTAAAAGCTGGCCATTCGTGGCTTCTAGCGAACCAATGACCTGATGATAATTTTCCAATAATTGGGTTACTTTATAATAATCGCCAATAAGATCATTGAGATAAATTTTCACTTCGTCGCCCCAGAATTTAGCGCCTACTTCCAAGAACGAGTTTAAAAGAATTTCTTGCGGGTGGCTAATTATACTGTAATCTAGGATATCTCTTTTGACATAAGAAATTTTTTCTAGCATTTCCGCTTCTCGGCGTTTGAAAATTTCTTGAGTGATATGACTTATATTTTCTTCCACGTGCTTGATTTGACGCATGGAGAAATTAATAATTTCTTGAATTAAATAATAAACCGCACGGGCAGAATTTTCGCCCAACGCGCGTTCTTTAAAATGAGTATTATTACTCAGCGATCGGTAGAAATTTTCAATCGGTTCACAATCCTCGTAGTGAATGGTAATGACTTTTTCTTTGGTAACCAAAAAATCTATTTCCATTCTTCGCGAAGTACGAAGTTTTTTATCATAAATCGGCAAGTGATAGGTTAGATACAGATAGGTTTTATAAAACTCCACGCGGGAACGTACTGATAAATGAAGAAGTTCATCCAAAATAATCGGGTGAAACCTATGCTGTTTTTTGAGAAATTCCAAATCTGCGCGAGTGGGATTTAGGATATCAATCCAGCTTATTTTTCCCTTGACTGTTCTCATACTAATTATTATACCATTTTTCCGGATATATGTTTTTCTTCATTTTCAACCCATTTTGTTATATAGTCAGAATTAGTTATTTCACGGATACGCAAATGAAATGGCTGAGAATGACCGGCTACCTTGTCGGTTTCAGCGCGCTTCTCTTAAGGGCATTCTCTTTAATATCAGGGAATCAATTTTTGGGTTTGGTGTTACTAGGGTTATCCATCGTTCAAATATGGTCTTTGTTTCATAAGTGCGCGTCCGAATGCTGCTTGTACTGTAAAAATTGTAAAGGATGCGATTGCGCTAATTGTAAAAAATTCCGAGAGCCGTCCTGGTGACGGTTTTTTATTAAAAAAGCCGCTTGGTTATATAACCAAGCGGCAATGCAAAGCTTTCCGCGAGTCCATGCCTACCGGCAGGCAGGCCTAGACCCTTGCCTGTCCGCCGAAGCCTAAGCGGAGGCGGAGACACTTGGTGCCCAGAAGTTGCTAGCAACTTCTGGGTATTTTTATTTCTGGAGTTGACTTAATTGGCACTCTCAGTGTAAGATTGCTAATATTATGTCGTCTAGAGGTTTATCAATTTTAGAAGCGGCAATTAAAGAATTTATCCGCACCGGCAAGCCGATCAGTTCTGATGAATTGTTTAAAAAGTACGATTTTGGAGTGAAACCGGCGATGATTCGCGCTGAATTAAGCGAGCTAGCTAAAGCCGGTTATTTAGAACAGCCCCATACCTCCAGCGGACGCGTGCCGACTAATAAAGGTTATGAATTCATTGCCAATAAAGCTTTAGCAGAAATGAAAGCCAATCTGGATAATTTGAAACGCGGCCTTTTTGCCAAAAAATTTTTGGACTCTCATTTAAATAATCTAATCGGCGACGTTTCGGGACAGCTTAATCTTTTAAGCGTCGGTTATCGGCCCAAAGACAAAGAAATTTCTAAACAGGGATTCGGCTCCCTTTTAAAACAGCTTTCGGTAGAAAATAAAAAAGATTTGATCGGCGTCGTTAACGATTTTGAAGAACTAGATAAACGGGTCGGGAAAATGGCGGAATTCGTTGATGGTAATCTGCCGAAGGTGTTTGTAGGAAAAAGTCCGGTAACCAAAAGCCAGCATTTATCAGTGGTGGCAGACGTTTTTAAAGACGGCGAAAACGAAATGATGGTTATGGTCATTGGGCCAAAAAGAATGAATTATGAAAAAATAATTAAATTTTTCCGATCCCTAAATTAATCTATGAATAATGAAGAAAACAAAAAAATAGAAAATGATTTGGAAGAATGTAAAAAGCAATGCGAAGAATATCTGAACGGTTGGAAGCGCGCGAAAGCCGATTTTATAAACTACCAAAAAGACGAAGCAAAAAGATTTGAGGAAATGCTGAAATTCGGGCAAGGCGAGCTGATTAGAGAGTTATTGGGAATTTTGGACAGCTTTGACCTTGCTACCGATTTGCCGAAAGGCGCCGCGCTGATTCGCCAACAGCTTGAAGAAATTTTAAAACGGCAGGGAGTGGAAACAATACCCATTCAATCAATCAAATCCGGCGAAGGCGCCCAGCAAGCTGACCCCGCTTTTCACGAAGTAATAGAAGAAATAGAATCAGAAGAACCCGCCGGTACAATTTTAGAAGAAGTAGTCAAAGGATACACATTAAACGGCCGAGTTATTAGGCCGACAAAGGTCAAAGTCGCTAAAAGCAAACAATAATATGAGTAAAATTTTAGGAATAGATTTAGGAACAACTAATTCCGCGATGGCGGTTATTGAAGGCGGCCAGCCAAAGATTTTAGAAAATGCCGAGGGAGCGCGCACTACGCCGTCCGTGGTCGCTTTTAGTAAAGCCAAAGAACGGTTGGTGGGGCTTTTAGCAAAGCGTCAATCCATCACTAATCCCAAGAATACAATTTTTTCGGTGAAGCGGTTGATTGGCAGGAAATTTACCGATGCGGAAGTGAAAAATGATATGAAGTGGCTTCCGTATGAAATGCGTGCGGCGGCAAGCGGCGGAGTAGAAATAAAAATCGGTGACGATTGGCATTCGCCTGAAGAAATTTCGGCGATGGTTTTAGCGAAGCTTAAAGCCGATGCCGAAGCTCGTTTGGGAGAAAAAATTGAAGAAGCGGTGATTACCGTTCCCGCTTATTTTGACGACAGCCAACGCCAGGCGACCAAAAACGCTGGCGAAATTGCCGGACTGAAAGTTAAAAGGATTATTAACGAGCCGACCGCGGCGGCCTTGGCTTACGGCTTTAATACCAAAAAAGACGAGCAAATCGTGGTTTATGATTTTGGCGGCGGCACTTTTGACGTTTCTGTTTTGGAAGTTTCCGCCGATACCGTGGAGGTTAAGTCCACCGGCGGAGACACTCATTTGGGCGGCGATGATTTTGATAAGCGCATTATTGAATATCTAGTGAACGAATATAAAAAACAGGAAGGCATTGATGTTTCCAAAGATCCGTTAGCGCTTCAGCGTCTTAAAGAAGCGGCCGAACGCGCCAAGCATGAACTTTCCACCGCTCTAGAAACAGAAATCAACCTTCCTTACATTACCTCCGATGCTTCCGGGCCAAAACATTTCTTGATTAAATTCCCTCGTACTAAACTGGAAAGCCTGGTTCAGGATTTTATTGACCACTCCATTGAACTTACGAAAAAAACCGTCAAAGAATCCGGTTTTAAAATAGAGGATATTGATGAGGTGATTCTCGTAGGCGGGCAGACCAGAATGCCGGCAATGCAAGAAGCAGTTCGCAAAATGTTTGGAAAAGAACCGCATCTGGGAGTTAATCCGGACGAAGTGGTAGCGATTGGCGCGGCGGTGCAAGCCGGTGTTTTTCAAGGCGACGTCAAAGACGTGCTTCTTTTAGACGTAACGCCGCTGTCTTTGGGAATTGAAACGTTGGGCGGTGTGATGACTAAGCTAATTGAAAAAAATACAACGGTTCCAACCGCTAAGACTCAAGTTTTTTCTACCGCCAGCGATAACCAAACTTCGGTGGAAATCCATATTTTACAGGGAGAGCGGGAAATGGCGGCGGACAGTAAAACGCTAGCGCGTTTCATTTTAGACGGTATTCCGCCAGCGCCGCGCGGAATGCCTCAAGTAGAAGTAGTTTTTGATATTGATGCGAACGGAATTTTAAGCGTTTCCGCCAAAGACAAGGATTCCGGTAAAAGCCAATCTGTAAAAATTGAAGCTAGCACTAATCTTTCTAAAGAGGATGTGGAAAAAATGAAACAAGACGCCGCTCGGTTTGCCGACGAAGATAAGAAGAAGAAAGAATTGGCGGAAAATAAAAATTTGGCTGATAATTTAATATACGTGGCCGAAAAAGCAGTGAAAGACGCGGGTGACAAAATTACGGCGGAAGTTAAAGAAGCGGTTAATAAAAAGATTGAAGCTCTTAAAGCGGTGAAGGATGGGACCGACGCGGAGGTAATGAAAAAAGCCGCCCAAGAGCTATCCGTAGAAATACAAAAAATCGGACCCGCGATGCAAAAGAATAGTTCGGGCAAGGAAGAGCCCAAAACGCAGTAAAAATTATTTAATGAATCCTAAAATCATATCTTTGTTAGCCGTTTCTGTTTTGCTAGCAGGTGGTTTTGGTTATGCCGTATCACAAAAAAGTATTTTTCTCGGTGTTGTTTTGGGAGTTTTTTGGGCATCCTTATTCGTTTTACGCAGTTTTGTTGTTGAGAATTGGCGAATTTCTCTAGCGGGAATTATTTTAGAGGTAGGCGCGATGTCATTTTGGATTTTTAGAATGTTGCCGGGGTATTTGGTTTTAGGAATTTCTCTCTTAATGGCGATGTTTTTATTTTTGGGTTATCAATCCGGTCAGGGAGCGGTAAAAAACTCTTTTAAAATAAAATTTCTATCTTTAGGAAAACCAGTTATCATGCAAGTAGCAACAGTTTTATCGCTGGTTATTACGATGGTAATCATGTCTTCTTTTAATTTAGATACTCCGAAATTAGCTAGGCAAGCATTTGATAAAACGATTGAGAACGCTCAAATGTTTTTGCCGATAGAAATTCAGGAAGCGCCAGCCGTTTTGAGAGCCCAAGTATACGAACAAGTTTTTGACGCGACCGTTGGGAAACTTTTACACTTACCGCCCGAGGTACAAAAAGGGATAGTTATAGGGATATGGCTTTTAATGTTCTTGAGCGTTCGGGGAGTACTGGTTATTGCCGATTGGTTAATTCTTGCCTTCGGTTCTTTATTATTTAAAATTTTGCTTTCCGCCCAATTTTTCAAAATAACTTTAGAAAGTCGGGATAAAGAGATAATTAGTCTTGAATCTTAAAACTTGAAACACGGTAAAGTTTCATATTTCACTATTCACGGCTTACAATTTAAGTTTTATGAGTAAGGATTACTACAAAATTCTTGGCATAGAAAAAACCGCTTCGGAGGACGATATTAAGCGCGCTTATCGGAAACTTGCTCATCAATATCATCCGGACAAGTCCGGCGGGAGTGAGGCGAAGTTTAAGGAAATCAACGAGGCCTATCAGATTCTTTCCAATAAGGAAAAAAGGTCCCAATACGATGGATTCGGACGGACATTTTCTTCCGGAGGGCCATCCTCTGGCGGCGATAATCCGTTCGGCTGGGACTTTCGGACTTTTTCCCAGGAAGATGGAGGGGGTTTTGAATTTGGTTTTGACCCGAGAAATTTTTCCGGCGAAGGCGGGCCGGGGGGATTTGAGGGACTGAACGATATTTTTGACGCTTTTTTTGAAAGAATGGGCGTTAAAAAGAGAAAGACCTACAAGCGGGGCGCGGATATGGAAGTTCATCAGGAAATTTCTTTAGAAGAATCATTTAAGGGAGTAAGTAAAAAAATTACGGTAAAAACTTTAAAAAAATGCGCGGATTGTGGCGGTTTGGGTTATGACGAAAAAGCTGGCGCGGATAAATGTTCCGTTTGCGAGGGAAGGGGAGAGGTTCGCGAGAGCCGTAACACTTTTTTTGGAAATTTTTCCCAAGTGCGTTCTTGCTCAAAATGTTTTGGTACCGGCCAAATTCCTAAAAAACCCTGCTCGGTTTGCGCTGGAGCCGGACGCGTGAAAAACGAAAGAGAATTGGTTATAAATATTTTGTCGGGCATTGGGGACGGACAGATTATTAAAGTTTCCGGCGGCGGGGAGGCGGGAGAGCGAGGAGCGGGCGACGGAGATTTATATGTACGCGTTCGCGTAAGGCCCCACCAGGTTTTTGAGCGGCATGGCGACGACCTCTATATCAAAAAAGAAGCTAACTTGCTGGACGTTTTATTAGAAAAAGAAATTGAAATTCCTAATATTGAAGGCGGAAAAATGCGCGCTAAAATTCCTTCCGGCTGGGATCTCAAGGAAAACTTAAAAATTTCCGGTGAAGGAATGCCGCGTCTCGGCACCCGACACCGGGGAGATTTTTATATTGTTTTATCCGTTAAAACGCCTAAAAAACTCAGCGCCAAAGCCAAAAAGCTTTTAGAAGACCTTGATAAGGAGATTTGAATAAGTTACTATAACAACGGTTCTTTTCTGGAGAAATGATGAGATTAGCGAAGGCCTTTTTAAAAGCGGTTGGTGTGCTGCTTTTGATTACCGCATTTATGTCTATAATTGTGGCCATGATTTTGGCTATTTCCGAATTTTGGGGGAGCGCCGGCGTAGCGATTTTATGTATAATGATTCTTCTAGGTTATTTTACCAAGATGTTTTATGTTCATTCAAACGAAGACGAAAAAAAGAAGAAACAGCAAGAAAACACCCCTGCCTCATAGCAGGGAATTTTATTTCTAGACGGTTATTCGCTTATTCGCACAAATGAGCGAATAATTGACTAATTTTTATATATGTGCTATATTGTTGCAAGTTCTAAAATCTCGTTTTATTAGGGCTAATATAGCTCTAAGCGAGGTTGAGAAAATTTAGAGAGGAAAAAATTTGAAAAATCGGAATGCGCTCTGGGTAGGGTGTTTGAAGAAAAAGTTTGCGTCGTGGTCAAAAATCATTAAAGAAGAGGTCACGGTGTGGTCTATAAAAAACAGTCCGCGGTTGCGCGTTTACAACGCCGTAATTTCAACTCTTTTACTCATCTTTTTTATCACCGTTGTGTTTGTTGGATGTGCTTCTTCGTCGTCCGCGGTGGTTGAAAAAAGATTACTCCCCGTTCCGCCCTTTCAGGAACTTCTCAATTTTAAAGAGATAGCCGTCGGAATTTACGATCGCATTGAATACCAGCCGGAATTTTCTGTTTTTGAAAAGAAGAAAGAGAACGGCGAAAAAGAAGAAGGGATTGGGGGAACTTCTTGCACTATTATTCACTTCAGCGATGGAAGAGCTCAACCCATCTACGGATACATAACAATGCCGTATCCAAGAGGAACAAAAATTAAGATTCTTCAGAACGAACTTTCCGCCTTCAAAATCGTAAAGGCGGAGTAATCTAGCGCAATTCAACAAAAACCCCGGCCACAAGACCGGGGGATTTCTTTATTTACGCATTGGCAAAACTCTTTGACTTTTCCCACGTGGTGCCCCCACAAGGAATCGAACCTTGGTCAACTGCTTAAAAGGCAGCTGCTCTACCATTGAGCTATGGGGGCTCTGTCAAAATTTAGTATAGACGATATTTTAGCACTTTTACAATTTTTTTCAAATCTGATATCTTTTTTATTATTATGCGAAATCCAAAAGCAATTTTAATTTTGGTGTTGGCGCTGGCGGTTTTCGCCGCTCTTTTTGTTTATCCAAACGCTTTGGGAAATAAAATTCTGCCATGGCAGTTAGGTTTGGATCTCATTGGCGGCACCCAATTAGTTTATGAAATTGATATGAATGGCGTTCTTCCGGCAGATCGTGGTTCTGTTCATGATGGTTTGCGTGATGTAATGGAACGGCGTGTAAATATCTTTGGCGTGAGCGAGCCCCACGTGGTGACGGCAAAAAGCGGTAACTCTTATCGGATACTTATAGAATTGGCTGGCATACGTGATCCCCAGCAGGCGATTAATCAAATCGGACGCACAGCACTCTTAGAATTTAAAGAAGTAAGGGAAAAAAACGGCAAAGCGGAAATGCTTCCCGCTAAACTTACGGGAAAGTATCTCCAAAAATCTTTAGTAGTTTCTAACCCCACTACTTTTGAGCCAGAGATCCAGATTAACTTTAATTCCGTTGGTGGCCAGCTTTTTGAAGCAATTACTGCCGCTAATATCGGTCAGCCGATAGCTATCGTTTTGGATGGTGACGTAATTTCCGCGCCGGTAGTTCAGGATAAAATTTCCGGAGGGACGGCCGTTATTACCGGAGGATTTGATTTAAAAGAGGCAAGAAACTTAGCGAGTTTATTGAACGCTGGCGCCCTTCCGGCTCCGGTAAAGATAGTCAGCCAGCAAACAGTCGGCGCTTCGCTTGGCTTAGATTCTCTTAATAAAACCATGATCGCCGGTGCTGTCGGCACTCTTATAGTGATGCTCTTTATGATTTTGTATTATCGTAGACTAGGATTTTTCGCCGCCGTGGCGCTTTTAATTTACGTGGCACTGACTCTGGCGGTTTTTAAAACAGTTTCCATGACTATGACCCTCGCGGGTATTGCCGGATTTATTCTTTCCATAGGAATGGCGGTGGACGCGAACATTTTAATTTTTGAACGAACCAAGGAAGAGATCAAAAAAGGCGTTGCCAGGACGCTGGCTATTAACGAAGGCTTTAAACGCGCTTGGCCGTCTATTCGTGATTCCAATATTTCCACAATTCTCACTTCGGTTATTTTATATTACATGACCACAAGTTTCGTGAAGGGCTTCGCACTGGCGTTATTAATCGGCGTGTTAGTCAGTATGTTTTCAGCAATCACGGTTACAAGATCATTGTTGAGGGTATTTATTAAAACATAAAGCTCCAAATGAATATAATCAGTAAAAAATATATTTTTCTCACTTTCTCCGGACTTTTGGTTTTGGCCAGTATTTCAACTTTCTATTTTTTTGGCTTGAAGCAGGGAATTGATTTTACCGGGGGTTCTTTATGGCAAGTAAGGGGCGCGGCTTTGACTCAAGAGTTAATCCAAAAAATTCTTCCGGAAGCGATTATCACATTTCAACCTAATGAAAATAGTTTTCTTATTCGCGCCAAAGAGTTAACCGAAAGCCAGCACCAAAGCCTGTTGGTCGCTTTGAAGAAGGAGTCGGGCGTGGAGGTGGAGGAGTTAAGTTTTTCCGCCATTGGTCCGGCAATTGGGAAAGAATTGCGTTCTAAGTCCATCTGGGCTTTCGCGGCAGTCATTTTGGGAATTTCTTTGTATATTGCTTTCGCTTTTCGGAAGGTGTCCAAGCCCGTGAGTTCTTGGAAGTATGGATTAATAACTCTAGTAACTTTATTCCATGACGCGATTATTCCAACTGGCCTTATGGCTGTGTTGGGGAAATTAGCCAATATAGAAATTGATTCCAATTTCATCGTCGCTATTTTAGTGGTTATGGGATTTTCTGTCCACGACACTATTGTGGTCTTTGACCGGATTCGGGAAAATTTAAGGATTGCCGGCAATAAAAATTTTGATTTTAACGACCTAGTCAATAAAAGTATCGGGGAAACTTTTGCTCGGTCGGTAAACACTTCTTTAACTCTTATCTTGGTTTTATTGGCTATGTATTTTCTTGGCGCTGGCGCCTTGTCTTACTTCGTTTTGGTTATTTTAATCGGCACTATTTTCGGCACTTACTCCTCAATCTTCGTAGCTAGCCCTCTATTGACTTTAATTAAGTAATTTGATACAATATCAACAACCTTAATAAAGACATTCGAAGAGGATTTGTCGTATTTATAGAGCACTTGACGCGTTTTTCATATTGTGATAAAATAAGAACAAATTAAAAAACCATGAAGGTTTTAGTTAATCAAATTATAAAACAACTTTTAAACGGTTTGCCCGATCGGCAGAGGGAAGTTTTGGAACTTCGTTACGGCTTAACCCGACCCGAAACCGCTACTTTGGCGGAAATCGGAGATAAATACGGAGTTACTCGCGAAAGGATTCGACAATTGGAAAGCTTGGCGCTTCGCGATGTTCGGGAAGTCGTTTCCAAAACCGAATTGCCGCAGTTCGTTAAATTGGTTTCAGAAAAATTAGATTCTGTCGGAGGCGTGATGAAAGAAGACCAATTGTTTTTAGGACTACAGCCGGTGGTTGGGGGAACTCCTAACGCGCTGCGTTTTGTTTTAGAAATTTCTAACGCTGTTTTCCAGCATCGCGAAGACAACCACCTTCATACTTTTTGGTACTTAAACGAAGACAGTAAAAAGAAAGCGGCTAGTTTCATTGATAAACTGCACCAAAGCTTGCAAGCCAAAAAAGATTCCTTACCTGCTCCAACAGATTCAATGAGTTTGAACTTTGTTTCTGTTTCTAAGAAATTTGCCGTTAATCCTTATGGGGATTTTGGTTTATCCGAATGGGCTCATATTATTCCTCGCAATGCTCGTGATTGGGCCTACTTGATTTTAAAAAGGAATAACAAGCCTTTACACTTTAGCGAGATTGCCGAAGCTGTTACTAAACTTCGCGGTAAGAAAACTAATCCACAGACAGTGCACAATGAACTAATTAAGTATCCGGAATTTGTACTAGTCGGCAAGGGAACATACGCGTTAAGCGAGATGGGTTATCAGCCTGGCGTGGCTTGGGAGGTCATCAACCGTCTTATTAAAGAGAACGGTCCGTTAACCTCTAAGCAAGTGGTTGAAAAAGTTCTTAATGAAAGAATTTTTAAAGAGAATACTATTCTTATTAATTTGCAGAATAAAAAGCGCTTTAAACGTTTGCCGGACGGCCGGTACGCTACTTTAGCGTAAATCTCTTTTAACTTTAGGGACTCTCTCGCTCTTTTGCTATAATTAAGTTGTTGTGGTCTTAAATATTCTTCAAGGAATTATTCAGAGCGTTATATCCGTTTTAGCCGTAAGCTGGTGGTTTTTATTGCCGATCGCTCTTGGCTTTATTTTTTGGGATTTCTGGAAGTATTACATTTACGTCAGCTACTTAAGAAGCGTAAAGTGGGTGCTTCTGGAAATTAAAATTCCGGCATTAATTGAAAAAACTCCCAAAGCGATGGAGCAAATTTTTTCGGCCGCGTATAGTTTATATTCTTATGAATTTAATTTTGTTCAAAAATATTGGGAAGGCCATTTAGCGGAAGACTTCGCTTCTTTTGAGCTTGTCGGCAATGGTGGGGGAGTGCATTTTTACATCCGGGTACCGGAGTATGTTCGTAATGCAATGGAAGCCGCCGTTTATTCCCAGTATCCGGACGCGGAAATTTCTTTAGCTGAAGATTATCGGGCTCTTTTTCCAAAAACCCTACCCAATAAAATTTACGATATTATGGGATTTGATTATCACCTGGTAAGGGATAACGCGTACCCAATCCGTACTTACGAGTATTTTGAATCCCAAAAAGATGAAACTCGGTTGGATCCAATCGCGGCGATTACCGAGGTTATGTCTAAACTTAAAGATGAGGAAGCGCTTTGGATCCAAATTTTCGTTCGGCCGACTGGGACTGAATGGAAAAAAACGGCGGAAGTTATCCGCGACAAACTGATCGGTCGTTCTAAACCGGCTGAGCCGTTAGGATTTTTTGGTCACATTGGCCACTTTATTCGCAATCTGATTTTAGCGCCAGCGGAATATCCGATTTGGCCAGAAGACAAGAAGCAGGAAGAAAGAAGTAGAATGCTTCTTCTTTCTCCAGGAGAACGAGATGTGGTTGAGGCTATTGATACTAAAATTAGTAAGCTCGGTTTTGACGTCAATATTCGTTTTATTTACATTGACCGGCGCGATAGTTTTACGCGTTTGAATGTTGCCGCTACCATGAGTACTTTTAATCAATTCAACACCTTAAATCTAAATGCTTTTCGTCCTAATCTAAAAACCATGACTATTATTCGGGGTAATATTAAATGGTTTAAAAAAAGCCGTCTTTGGGCGCGTAAGCGTTTGATGTACGATAACTTTATGAAAATGCGCTGGCCGAAGAGAAGATCCATTCTCAATATTGAAGAATTGGCTACTATTTATCACTTCCCGACAGTTGTAGTAGAAGCCCCGCTGTTGCGTCGTTTGGGAGCTAAGAAAGGCGAACCTCCAGCCGGTCTGCCTGTTGAATAAATTAAGATGGAACAAATAAATTTATTCGGAGAAGTAAACTTCCGAGGACAAACCAAAAAATTTGGCATTAAAACCGATGATCGACGGCGGCATGTTTATGTTATCGGTAAAACCGGTATGGGCAAAACTACTTTGCTGGAAAATATGGTGGTTCACGATATTTTGGCTGGCAATGGCGTTGGTATTGTAGACCCGCATGGAGAGTTTGCGGAAAAAATGCTTAGTTTTATTCCCAAAGAACGGCTTAAAGACGTTATTTATTTCAACCCAGCGGACACTAGCTTTCCAATCGCCTTTAATCCGATTGAAAACATAGGAGCGGAACATCGTCATTTAGTCGCCTCCGGTTTAATGGGGGTATTTAAGAAAATTTGGCCAGACGTTTGGTCCGCTCGCATGGAATATATTTTAAACAATACCTTATTGACGCTCTTAGAATATCCAGACTCAACTCTTTTAGGAATTATGAGGGTGCTTTCTGACAAGGATTATCGGAAAAAATTGGTGGATGGACTTAAAGACCCAGTAATTAAAAGTTTTTGGGTTAATGAATTTGCCCGTTATGCCCAAAAATTTGAAACAGAAGCAACGGCCGCTATCCAAAATAAAATTGGAAAATTAGTCGCTAATCCGCTCATTCGGCATATTTTAGGACAATCACGTTCAGCTTTGGATTTTCGGAAAGCCATGGATGATAAAAAAATAATGATTTTTAATCTCTCCAAGGGCCGGATCGGCGAAGACAACTCCGCTTTAATCGGTTCAATGATTATCACTAAGCTTCAATTAGCGGCAATGTCTCGCGTGGATTTATCCGAAGAGAACCGCAATGACTTTTATCTTTATGTTGATGAATTTCAAAATTTCGCGACCGATTCTTTCGCGGATATTTTATCCGAGGCTCGTAAATACCGATTATGCCTGACTTTGGCCCATCAATATATTGGTCAATTAGTACATGAAATGAATACAAAAGTTCGGGACGCGGTTTTTGGAAACGTCGGGACAATGCTTGTTTTTCGTGTTGGAGCGGAAGACGCGGAATTTTTAGAAAAAGAGTTTGAACCGGATTTTATGGCTACCGATTTAGTTAATCTCCCTAAGGCGAATTTATATCTTAAATTAATGATTGACGGAGTTTCCTCCCGGCCTTTTTCGGCCCGCGGGATAGGGCCAGTCCAAAAACCCGTTGAATCTCACGTTCAGGAAATTATTGAATATACCCGCGCGGCTTACGCGACACCTCTTCATATTGTGGAGGAAAAAATTTCTAATCTTTGGGCTTCAAGTAAAGAAGATGAAACGATTATCCACCACCGTGAAGAAAAACCAAGAACGATGACTCAAAGGCCAGCAATGACGAACGTACTAGGAGAGCATGCCCCCCCACGAAATTTTGTAGGGTTTACTCCGCAAAAAGCGGGATTTACCCCACAGAAGGCGGGGTTCACTCCTCAGAAAGTAGAGCCAATAAGGCCGCGTCCCATTAATCCACCAGAGGAAGCTTCAACGACTCCGACCATGTCCTTGCGTGATCTTAAGCCGCGTGAAGCTCCGCCAGCCCCGTCAATTGAAAGACGCCCGAAACCGGCTATTAACGTTGATGAATTAAAAAAAGCTTTAGAAAGTTCGCTAAAAACAAAACAAGTAATCAAAGTTGAGGAAGAGGATTACGACGAAGAAACTCTAGAAAAAGACCGATAGAATCTTAAAGACAGCATTCTCGTTACTACTTCCCCTTTTCCACTCTTTCTGTATAAGTTCCCAGCTCTGTATTTACTCTTATAGTATCTCCGGTATTTACAAACAAAGGAACGTCCACTTCTACCCCGGTTTCTAAAACCGCTTTTTTGGTGCCACTTTTAGCGCTGTCGCCGGCGATATTGGGCGGCGCTTCTTTAATTTTTAAATCCATTTTAATCGGCACTAGCACGCTGATGATTTGGTCATTAAATTTAATCGCCGTTACTAGTGTATTTGGTTTCAAAAATTTAACCGTCAAACCGAGATTTTCTTCTTTCAACGCGAATCGTTGCGCTGGATTGTCTTTGGCGGAAAACCAAAACTCACCGCGATTGTTATAAAGGTATTTAATTTCTTCTTTAGGTAAATCAGCCTCTTCAAAAGACTCGCTTTGATGGAAGTTTCGCTCTACAATTTTGCCGTTGATAAGACTTTTTATTTTACACTTGGCTACCGGCTTGCGCTGTTGCATCCGCAAAAATTCGTATTCCAAAACCTGCCAAGGCTCGCCCTCCAGCACAAAAACCATACCCTTTTTAAGTTCGTTGTAAGCCAGCATAGGGTTGATGTTATCAAAAATTTTTATTAAAATCAATCTGGATTTTAAAAGGATCCAATGACGGAAATGAATAAGAAAAAATTAAAAGTTTTCGTTGCTATGTCTGGCGGAGTGGATAGCTCTGTTGCCGCGGCATTGCTTAAAAAAGAAGGATACGAAGTAATTGGCGTTCATATGAAATGCTACAACTTGGACGGGTGTGGGGAGCGGGACGCGGAAGACGCGCGGCGGGCGGCGGAACATTTGAATATTCCGTTTTATGTGTTTGATTTTGAAAAAGAATATAAAGACCGTGTTGTGAAGTACATGATTGACAGTTATAAGAAGGGGATTACGCCCAATCCCGACGTGATGTGCAACAAAGAAATTAAATTCGGTTTGTTTCTGGAAAAAGCGTTAAAAATAGGAGCGGACTTTGTCGCAACCGGACATTATGTAAAATTAGCGACATGTAAAATACGACATGGGGAAAATGCGTCAAAAAGTGCTTTGTCGCATGTCGCATGTCCCATTTCACTCTGTATTGCTCGCGATAGAAATAAAGACCAGTCTTATTTTCTTTGGACTCTTACGCATAAGCAATTAAAGCATTGCCTGTTTCCGATTGGTGGATACACCAAGCCGCAGGTGCGAAAAATCGCGGCGAAATTTGGCTTGCACAACGCGCTTAAAAAGGATTCGCAAGGAATCTGCTTTTTGGGACAAATTTCTCTTCCGGATTTTTTAAAGAAATATATCAAACAAAAAAAAGGCGATATTCTGCTCATTACGAGTGGTAGCGACTTGACTAGCTCGCCAACTAATTATTCCCCGAGCTTGTCGAGGGGCTACATTAAGATAGGCATCCACAACGGCGTCCATCTTTACACTATCGGCCAAAGGCATGGATTAAATATTGGCGGGTATTCTAAACCGCTTTACGTCTCGGAAAAAAACATAAAGAAAAACATCGTTTACGTAGCCGAAGGCGAAAACCACCCAGCTTTATACAAAAAGGAAGTTAATTTAGTAAACGTAAATTTTCAATCTTTAATCTTAAATCGCAAATCATTCCCGGTTTATGCCCGCGTTCGTTATCGCCAACCGCTAGAAAAAGCAACTCTTCAACCCATCAACTCTTCAACTGCCCAACTCAAATTTGACCGGCCAGTCAAATTTGTAGCTGAAGGCCAATCAGCGGTTTTCTATGACAAAAAAGGCGCGATGCTCGGCGGGGGCATTATTGTTTATTAATTTGCGTTACTCAAAAAATTTTATACCATTAAGCGTATTATGAAGTCATCGGATATTTTCTTTTGGAGCTCCTCCTTTTTCTTGGGAGGAGTTTTTGTTGCCAGCATCGCCAGCGGTTTCTCTTCCGCTTATTTAATCACTTTTTTGACAACGCTCTTAATTGGTTTACTGCTTTTTTATTTCCGCATTTCCCATGTCGCGTTTTTACTTTTAACTCTTATTGGCTCCGGATATTATTTTATTTTTACAAATTTCGCTCACGGCCCAGAACCGATTTTTGGAAAAAAAGTGGAACTTACCGGCGTGGTGCGGGAAGCGGAACAGCGCCTAAACAGCCAGAAGTTAGTTGTTGATAAAATTCAGATTACCGCGCCGCGTTATCCGGAGTTTCAATATGGAGATTTAATAAAAGCGACCGGAACTATTAAAGAACCGGAAGCCGAATTCGCGGGGTATTTTAAAAAAGAAGGCATCGCGGGATTGATGCAGTTTCCCCAGATTGAGGTAGTTGCCAATAATCGTGGGTTTTGGGTAAAAAAACAGCTTTTAGGAGTTCGCCATTATATTGAAAATGTTTATAAACGGGTTTTGCCTCTAGAAAAAGCGGTTTTTCTATCCGGCTTGACTCTTGGCTCAACCAATGAATTTTCCGATGAATTTAAGGAAAAACTTCGCTTAAGCGGAACAAGCCACTTAGTCGCTTTATCTGGCTATAACATTGCTATTATTGTCAGCGCCGTCTCGCTTTTACTGGGAACTTGGGCTTTCACCAAGCGATTTAATTTGTTTATCAGCGTCGCGGTTATAGCGCTTTTCGTAGTTATGACCGGAGCGGAGGCGTCCGTAGTCAGGGCGGCAATCATGGCGTTTCTGGTTATTTTAGCCGATAAACTTCAAAGAATGTATTACTTTCGGAATTCCGTGGCCGCCGCGGCGCTGGTAATGACCGCCATCAACCCCAATCTTCTCGCTTTTGACATCGGCTTCCAACTTTCTTTCGCGGCTTTATTGGGAATTGTTTACTTAGCACCCTGGTTAAAAGAAAAATTTCCATTTCTTAAAAAACCAAGCTTTCTTTCGTGGAGAGAACACTTTGCCAACACTAGTTCCGCCCAATTGGCGGTTTTGCCGCTTCTTCTGTGGCATTTCAGTTTCTTTTCCCCGCTAGGAATTATTTCCAACATTTTGATTTTAGAGTTCGTTCCGATTACGATGGCATTAGGGTTTTTAATAGCCGGACTTTCTCTTTTTTCAGGAACGCTGGCGTGGATAGTAAGTTTTCCGGCGAACGCCCTTCTATCCTGGAAAATCGGAGTCATTAATTTATGTTCAAAAATAGCCAGTTTGTTTCTATAACTTTCATAATCTTGATTGCCGCCAATATTTTCGCCTGGCAAGCGATTATCTATGGCGGCAATAACGGTGAGGAAGCGCTTTATTTTTTAAATATCGGGCAGGGCGACGCGAGCCTGATTGATTTAGGGAAAATCGAGATTTTAATGGACGGCGGGAAAGGGCCGCAAGTATTAAGCGAACTCACTAAAGCCTTAGGCCCCACCGACCGCTATATTGATCTAGTCATCGCTACGCATCCGGACTTTGATCATTTCGGCGGGCTGATAGATGTTTTAAAAACTTACAAAGTCGGCGCTGTTATAACTAACGGGCGAGACGGGGTAGCCGAAGCTTATGCTGATTTTATAAAGGCCGCTAAAGAAAGTGGCGCCAAAGAACTGGTTTTAAAAGAGGGAGATAAAATTAGTTATAAAAAATCGGTTTTAGATATTTTAGCTCCATCGCCAAAAGACGTAAATGGAAAATCCAGCAATAATTCCGGAATCGTTTTTCTTTTAAAAACCGGTTCGGTTACTGCTTTATATACCGCCGACATTGATTTTGAGAAAGAACTGGAACTAGTTCGGCGTTACGATATCCGTTCGGATATTCTAAAAGTCGCTCACCACGGTTCCAAGTACTCCAGCTCTAAAGAATTTTTAAAAGAGGTTCAGCCAAAAGTTTCCTTAATCAGCGTCGGGAAAAATAATTACGGCCACCCGACTTCGGAAGCTTTGAATCGCTTAGCTTCGGTTAATTCCCTGATAGAGCAGACAAACCAAGAGGGGACCATTAAAATATCCTTAGGTCTAGATCGGCTTGCGATTTATTCAATAAAGTGATATAATTTGAGGAGATTTTTGACGTGAGGCGGCTCAATGGATCACGCGTATGCAGACTCTGTAAGCTTTTGGTTTTTTGTTCTTTCCCTTGCTTCTATCGTTATCTTTTTTGTCGCTTTAAAAATAAGGTTGGTAATTCTGGCGGCCGATGGAAAATTTAAACTTGAAGAGGCTTTTAATGAATACAAGTTTAGAAAAAATGAAAAGGAAGCGACGCGGGAGCTTCAAAACAAATTTTTTGATAGACTGCAATCTGTAAAAAATAGCCATATCGTGCTATCCGCAATTTATAATAATCTTGCCTTTGCTTTTGAAGCTGTCGAAGTGTTATTTGAAGAAGAATATGATACGCGAGTTTATCTATTAAATAGCATGCGTGAAAAATTGGACAATGTTTTTAAAATTGCCGCGGACTGTGAAAAAGTCATTTGGAAAATTTCCCCAACCCTAGATAGTTCCCAATTAAAGAACAAGAAAGCGTCTATAGAAATTTATATAAAAACAACCATTGGAATTCTGGCTTCTGTTGATAAGGACTTATTGAACTATAAAGAGTGTTTTGGAATGAAAGTTTTCCCGCTAAACTAAGCGGGATTTTTTTCGTTAATTTTGCTATTATTTTCTTAGCTTTTTTGAGATATAAAATGGGATTTTGGAACCTGACTACTTGGATACTTTGGGTATTGGTTTTTTTGTTCGGAATTTTTGTTGTTCGTCGTTTAATTAGAAACGCGCGTTTGAGAAAACAGCGTTAGGGTCTTGCTAAACGCTTTGGTAGTGTGACAGAAATATTTGGTAAGATTGCCTCCGACTTTGTGGATGAATCTATAAAACGTCGGCATTCTCCAAACCCAGCATGCTCTAAGAGACTAGAAGGTATCCAAAAAAAAATTGAGGACGCCAACGAGTGTCTTGAGATATTCTTTGAGCGAATGTCCGATTTTTTAAATGGAACCCTACCAGACAGTGAAAAGCTTAATACTGATGCTAAAGCACAAAAGAAATTCTTAGACCATCTAGAAAAAATATTACATGAAGCAGAAGAGTTATTAGGACGGGCTTTGGACGAGTTAGGGGAACATCACCAGCTTTATCCGCGCAACCCTTC
>CAYHXN010000002.1:63929-73552 GCA_964360605.1 uncultured Candidatus Saccharibacteria bacterium
GCTCGGGGGATTTTTTATTTTTAGCAACCGTGATAAACTTTTTATTATGCGAAGTTTAATCGCGGATATTATTAATAAAATCGGCCAAGAGGTGGAATTAATGGGGTGGGTCAGCGTCCGGCGCGATCACGGTAAGCTTATTTTTATTGATTTGCGGGACAGAAGCGGTGTCGCGCAGGTTGTTTTTACTAAAGAACTTTACGCCGAAGCGGATAAATTAAGACCGGAATGGGTGGTAAGAATTATCGGCGCGGTTAATCAGCGGCCGGAAAACATGGTTAATCCGAAATTAGCCACCGGAACAGTAGAAGTTTTGGCTAAATCCATTGAAGTATTGTCCGAAGCCCAAACTCCGCCGATTGCTTTGGATACGGATGGCCGTGAAATAGGAGAAGAGCCCAGAATGACTTATCGTTACGTGGATTTGCGTCGCGACCGCTTGCAAAAAAACTTGCGGATGCGAAGCCAGGTCCTTGCTTATGTTGACGCTTTTTTTAAAGAAAACGATTTCGTGGAAGTAGAGACTCCGATTTTGGGAAAATCCACGCCGGAAGGGGCGAGGGATTATCTTGTACCTTCTAGGCTTTATCCGGGCAAGTTTTACGCTTTACCCCAAGCACCACAGCAATACAAACAACTTCTAATGGTAGCCGGCTTAGAGCGTTATTTCCAAGTTGCCCGGTGTTTTCGTGATGAAGACACCCGCGGCGACCGCCAGCCGGAGTTTACTCAAATTGATTTAGAAATGAGTTTTGTTACCCGCGAGGATGTTTTAAGCGCGTTGGAAAATCTTATGATTGGATTAGTAAAAAATGTTTATCCCGAAAAGCGTATTTATCAAACACCCTTTCCCCGCTTAACTCACAAGGAAGCAAAAGAAAAATATGGCACCGACAAGCCGGATTTACGGCAGGATAAAAATGATCCGAATGAATTAGCGTTTTGCTGGGTTGTGGATTTTCCGTTTTACGAATGGAGTGAAAAAGATAAAAAATGGGATTTTGGCCATAATCCATTTAGCATGCCTTATGGAGAGAACCTCCCTGATGACAATAATGGCCTTGGAAGCGTAGTTGCCCAGCAATATGACTTAGCTTTAAATGGTTATGAAATTGCTGGCGGTAGTATTCGGAATCACCGGCCGGAGCTTTTAAAAAAGGCCTTCCGATTGTTGGGTTATGAAGATTCTATAATTGAGGAAAAATTCGGCCACATGATGAGGGCGTTCTCTTTCGGCGTGCCGCCGCATGGAGGAGCGGCTATCGGTTTTGATCGCCTAATGATGATTTTATTGAACGAACCGAATATCCGAGAAGTCATCGCTTTCCCGAAAACTGGAGACGGCCGGGATTTAATGACTGGCGCTCCAGATAGCGTTGAGCTTAAACAGCTTAAAGAGCTTCACATCAAGCCGGAAAAGTAATAAACTAACCCAAATGAATAAAAAAGAACGCACGCTTGTTTTAGTAAAACCCGATGGTGTCCAGCGAGGACTTATAGGTGAAGTAACCGGCCGTTTTGAAAAAATAGGGCTTAAGCTTATTGGTATTAAGATGACGGTTCCGGTGAAAGACCAAGTTGCGAAACATTATGCCAAAATGTCCGGTCCGGTGTTGGAGCATCTTAAAAATTTCATGTCTAGCGGGCCGGTAGTGGCGATGGTTTGGGAGGGGGCGCACGCTATCGGAATAGTGCGTAAACTAATTGGTTCCACCGAGCCGCTTTCTTCGGACGTGGGAACAATAAGAGGGGATTACACCATTGATTCTTACAAACTTGCCGATGCGGATGGACGGGCTGTTCGCAATATCGTTCATGCTTCTGGAAATGAAGAGGAGGCGGAGGCGGAAGTTTTGCTTTGGTTTAAAAAAGAGGAACTTATTAACTACCGTCTGATTCAAGAAGCGGTTCTTTATGATGTTAATTTAGACGGGATTTTAGAATAATTTTTTTGGATAAAATAGTTTTAGCTGTAGTCGCTATAATTTTAACTGCGCTGGGAAGCGCGATTTTATATTTAAACAACTTGCCCGCGCGCCCATTTGAAATCTTTATTGTTTATCCCGAACCATTATCGGTCGCCAAGCCAATAAAAATAACAGCTAAGCCAACCCCTAAAATTTCTGAATCGCCGGCTCTGGCGCCAAAGCTTGCCGATAATTTAACGGCTATTAAACCGATAACGCCGCCGCAAGTATTTTTAGATATTAAGCCGATTAATATTCAGACAATTGTTTTAATACGCTGTCTTTTTCGTTCCCAGTTTTACGAAGTTTCTTCCCAGCCGCATAATGAGGAAAATTACAATATTGGTAGTGGAGTGGTAATTTCGCCAAACGGGCATATTTTAACCGCTAGGCATCTTTTAGATCCGTCAGATTCGTTGAATAAAAACAATTTGGTCGGCCGCGTTTGGGACAGGAAAAAATGCGAAGTAGCCTTTACTGATCAAAATAAAACCCCGATTGAGGTATATAAAAATAACGCTTTTAGTCCGGCAGAAGTTATTTTTAAAACCTCCGATGACCAATATCGGGATTCTGCTGGACTAGATTTCTCGGTATTAAAAACAGAATCCAATCCTAACCAGCCCTACGCGTCGCTGATTCCTAGTTTGTTAAATTTATCCCAAAACGCTCCGGTTGTCGCCGTTGGATATCCGGGTAAAATTGTCGCGGTACCTCAGAACCTGGAACGTTTTGACAGCGAACTTCAAACAATTTCTTTTTACGAAGATTCTTCTTGCGACGGTACGATTCAACCGTGCGGTTTGCGTTATTTCGTTAGACGTTATCCGAATAAATACGAAATTAATAAATCCACGGAAATTGGTATTATCACGCCATTTTTCCGTCCGGGATTTTCTGGCGCACCGGCGTTTTTTGAAGGAAATTTAATTGGCATTGTTACGCAAGGGATTGGTTACCAATCTAGTAAAGAAAATTGGGACGAAGCGGCTATTTTAACTTCTTATGATATTCACGAAATTCTTAAGCGACAGGGTTTAAATTTTTAATAAGATTATTTAAATCTTCTGGCAGTTTCGTTTCTAGACTTAACTTTTTTCCGTTGGGAGCGGTAAATTCCAAAGAAAAAGCGTGAAGAAACTGCCGTTTTAGCACATATCGCGTGTCACTTTTTGCCTTACTTCCGTACATTCTATCGCCAACAATCGGGTGGCCAATGGCGGCTAAATGTACGCGGATTTGATGCGTGCGTCCGGTAACTGGCGAGACTTCTATTAAGGAAAATTTATCCCCGATATTTTTAATAACTTTATACGCGGTTTTAGCAGTCCTTCGTGATTTTTTTAACCAGATTTTATCAAAGGATTTTACGGCAACTTTTTTTAACCGGTTAGTTTTAGACGGACGAATATCATATTCAATTACCCCTTCTTTTTCTTTCGGAATGCCTTCTACTAGCGCTAGATATTTTTTGTAAATTCCACGTTTTAAAAATTGATCTTTCATATACAAAAAGGCCGCTTGATTTTTAGTCGCAACAATAACACCGGAAGTGTCTTTATCAAGGCGATGGACGATACCTGGACGCATTGGGCTTTCGCCGACGTTTTTCATCTCCGGATAACGGGCAATCAAGGCATTCGCTAAGGTGTGCTTTTTTTGGCTAAGAGTTGGATGAACTAATAAGCCTGCGGTTTTGTTTATAACCACAATATCGCTGTCTTCATAAATTATTTCCAGTGGAATATCCGGTTCCGGTTCAACAATAAATTCTTTTCCACCTTGAGTCTGTCGCAGAACTTCTTCTTCTAATATTAAAACTCGGTCTCCTTTTCGCAGTAAAATAGCCGGCTTCTTGGCGGCCTTCCCGTTAATTTTAATAGTACCTTCGTTGATAAGTTTTTGGAATTGGGACCGCGAAATTCCCGTATAATGGGCGGCTAAAAACTTATCTAGGCGTTCTCCGGTTTTATCTGATATAAACTCCATGTCGTTGATTTTACAACAAAAAAAACGGTTTTGTAACCGCTTTCAAAAACTACGAATCCCGCCCTAGTTGATCCCCGGTTAAAACCAAGTGGGTCAGCTCAGTCTTTGGCCCTCGAGCCAAAGACGCTTTGCCGTCCCTTGAGATCATGTAATCCGGAATCTATGAGCGGGATTCAATTTCATTATATCAAACCCCGCCATTCCCGTTATTTGTATTGTGGAAAACTATTTTACCGGATTCAGTTTTTTTAAAATTCTTATCCAAAAAGCCTCTGTCGCGCCCTGATGCCCGCGAAGAATCATCAGAGAAGTTTTAATATTTTTTGCTAAATACTCGGCGATACTGCCAAGACGGATTTGTTCTAAAAGACGTGGGCGAGCTGAACCGATAATGACTAAATTCGCTTGTTTTTCTTCCGCCTCTTTAAGTATGCCGCGAGTAATTGAAGGACTAGTTTTTAATTCAATAGAATCAAAATCTAATCTTTTCATATTTAAGGATTTTAAAACATTAGATGGGTCTGGTTTAAGATAAGAGGGAACGTATTTATCTGTAAGCATTAAAAGTTCCAGTTTGGTTTGATAGTAGTTTTTCAGGGCAATGGAAATTTCTCCTACTAAACCAGCGTAAGGACTAATACCTTCCGGATTTACAGCGATGATTGCCGAAGCAAACGGTTTTGGGTCTTTTATCACTAAAAGATCGCACTTGGATTCTCGCAAAATCCGGTCAATTTTCCGACTCAAAATAACATTTTGTCCATCCGTAGCGCCGGTCCAGTTAATCATCAAAAGATCACAGTCCTCAATCTTCACTACATCTAAAATAACATCCACTAAGTCTCGGCCGATAAGAATTAGGCTATGGAAATTAATATCTTTAACTGTTGGCCCAGTCTTCTTGTTATATTCTTCAACCCATTGATGAAGTTGAGCGAAAATTTCTTTTTCTGTTTGTAAACGAGCGGCATTAACCATTGATTGGCTTAATGGCAAAGATGGGGGGATTTCATGAATAGTCACGATTACTAATTCCCCATCATATTTACTGGTCAGTACAAAAGCAGTTTCCGCGAGGTGTTTTATTTCTTCCAAACTAAGATGGGGCGCGATTGGTAAAAGAATCCGTTTACCGGTTTTGGGGCCAATGCGGATTGCTTCTTCGTAAACTATGCCAGTTTCAAATTTTTCCCGGCTTTGTTTTTGGGCGTAAGCAAAGTAATTTATTAAGCCTAGAAGCATCCAAAAAGCAGTTATAACCCAAGCAGTCAGGTTGACTTGCAGTAACGTAAGAGCAAGTAATATATAAATCAAAATTGCTAAAATTGGCGTAAGAGGAAAGAATGGAACTTTATATCCCCATTGCGTATCCGGCCACTTGTAATGGATGTTGATGCCAGCAATATTCAATTGCAGAAAAAGCAAAATAAAGAGCAAGCTAGCCATACTGGCTACATCTAGTAATGGCAGGAAAATAACCATTGCGACAATAAGAATCGTTGATGCAATGACTGACAGATGCGGTGTAAGATTTTCAAAATGGATTGCCGCAAGACGCGACCAGATGTTTTTATCTCTTGCCAACGCAAAAGAAACCCGACTGGAGGAATAAATTGTGGCATTTAAAGCCGCGAAGTTCGCAAAAAGACCACCAATAATCATTATCAAGTAACCAAAAGGCATAAATGATTGAGCGGCTCTGGCGATAGCGCCCTCGCCCCATCCCGCGATAACTTGCCAAATAGGACCGCCATCTCTAGTTGCGGCAATAATTATCAAAGATACTAAAAAATAAATAGCACTGACTATCGCCCAAGAAGAAAGCAAGCCAACTCTCAAAGTCCGTTTTGGATCTCGGGTTTCTTCTCCGGTTTGAACTTGAATTTCCGAACCCTCAAAAGCGATGTAAAACAAGCTGGCCGCCGCTAAAATTCCCAAAATTCCAGCTGGTAAAAGCGGTTCAAAATTAGACAAAGATTGGACTGGCTCCAACGTAAATTTAAAAACACCAAATAATATGAAAAGGACAAGTATTGCTAAAAGTGATCCAGCAATTATATTTCCGGTGCGACCGCTTGTTTTAGCACCTTTCCAATTCACGTATCCTAAAAACAAAACTACCAGCACACCGGCAATTTTCTCTACTGGAACCAATGACCACCCTAAATCATCATGAAAAACCATTTTTATTAATTCAAAAGCATAAAATCCAAAGCTTAAGGCATAAAGACCAGCAGCAGCAGAATGGGCAAACCAGCTTAACCAGCCGGCCATAAATCCCTGAAGATTTCCTAATCCCTTTTTGACCCAAAGGTAACCACCGCCCGCTTCCGGAAAAGTAGTACCGAGGGCGATGTACATTTGGAGATTTAAAAAAGCTACGCCGGCTCCCAAAAGCATAGCAAAAAATACGCCTGGGCCTGCTAAACCTATAGCCGGTCCTAACAAAGTAAAAATACCGCCGCCCAAAAGCGCGCCTATACCCAGTAAAATAATCGATCCTAAGCCTAAAGTACGGGCTAATTTGACTTCTTGTTGCTCTTCCATTGAAATATGCCTGTTTCGCAGGCACGGACTTTATTATATACTATATGGGTTAATTATGAATAACATCAGAAATTTTGTCATAACGGCGCATATTGACCACGGAAAATCCACCTTAGCCGACCGGCTTTTAGAAATTACCGGAACAGTGGAAAAGCGATTAATGAAACCCCAATACTTGGATCAGCTGGAACTAGAAAGAGAGCGGGGAATAACCATAAAAATGGCTCCTGTGCGTATGAAATACACATCGCGTGAGTCATCGCAGGTTGAGTATATCCTTAATCTGATTGATACTCCGGGTCACTCCGACTTTTCCTATGAGGTCTCTCGAGCGCTGGCGGCTGTTGAGGGAGCGGTTTTACTTGTTGACGCAACGCAGGGAATTCAAGCGCAAACATTGGCAAATTTTGAAAATGCCAAAAAATCCGGTTTAGTAATTATTGGCGCGGTTAATAAAGTTGATGTTGCCACTCCGGAACAAATTGATTCCGCGGTCAAAGACTTAAGTAATTTATTGGAAGCTAATCCCGAAGAAATTTTAAAAGTTTCCGGTAAAACCGGCGCGGGAGTGCCCGAGCTTTTAGAGGTGATAATAAAAAAAGTTCCACCTCCAAAAGAAACTTTTAATTCCAAATCCTCCCGCCACTTTTCTGATAGCGTTTTGGAAGGCGGGATCCCGCCAGCGGCGGGACAAATTCCTAATTACAGTCGCGCCTTGGTATTTGATTCTTTATATGACGAACATAAAGGCGTAATCGCTTTTGTACGGATGTTTCACGGCGGTTTTAAGGCCAACGAAACGCTTTATCTTTTATCCAATAAAAAAAGTTTTAAAACTAAAGAAATTGGTTATTTTTCTCCGCAATTAAAGCCCAGCGGCGCTCTTTTAGGGGGCGAAACCGGATATCTAGCTACCGGCATTAAAGACCCGGATGTTTTAAAAATTGGAGACACAGTTTCTAATAATTCCGATGGGCAAGCGATTCCCGGTTATAAAGAACCAAATCCCGTAGTTTTCGTTTCTTTTTATCCGGAAGACACTAATAAGTATGATGACTTGAAACAGGCATTAGCTAAGCTTCGTCTCACCGACGCCGCGCTTAAATTTGAACCGGATTTTAGCGAGGTCTTGGGTAGGGGATTTAAGGGGGGATTTCTCGGTCGGCTTCATTTTGAAATTACCGCCGAACGGTTAGAGAGGGAATTTAAAATAAGCACCGTCCATAGTTTTCCATCCGTTGCTTATAAAGTTAAATTCGGAAAAGACTGGCAAATAATTACTAATCCTAAAGATTTTCCGGACGAATACTTAGAAACCCAGGAGCCAATCACAAAAATAGAAATAGTTTCTCGGCCGCAGTATCTCGGTGCGATTCTGGGTCTTAAAGAAATTTTTCGATTTTCTGAAATAGAAACCAAAACCTTAAACGATAAAGTCGTTGTTAGCGTAAAATTGCCCCTCTCTGATTTAATTCGCGATTTGGACGATAAGTTGAAGTCTGTCACTCAAGGATTCGCTTCATTTTCTTACGGAATTACTGGATATGAAAAAACAGAAGTTGCGAAGCTGGAAATTCTAGTTGCCACTCATTCCGTGCCCGGACTTACTCGTATTTTACCCAAAGAAGATATAGAAAAAGAAGCGCGGGTTACGGTAGAAAAACTAAAAGATCTTTTACCGAAACAGCAATTCACCCAAGCTCTCCAAGCAGTAAGTCGTGGCCGGATTATCGCTCGGGAAACCATTCCCGCAGCCCGGAAAGAATTAGGTAATTTTGGAAAAACCGGCGGCGACCGGACTCGCAAAATGAAGCTTTGGAAAAAACAACAGCGCGGCAAAGAAAGATTAAAAGAACGCGGCGAATCAACTCAAATTAAGATTCCCGCCCACGTGTTTAAAGAATTATTGAAAAAATAGATAGTGGGCGAGGCTCGCCCTACTGGGTGGCTCGCCACCCGCGGTTTTTTGATTAAGAAATGTTAAAATAAGAATGTGATAACAAAAAAATTAATTGGCCTATTGTTTCTTATTTTAACCGGATTTTTATCCTGGCAGGTTTATAAACTTTACGGCCAAAAAGCGCGTTTAAGCGATAAGGTAGAAAAGCTGGAAAAAGAAACTGCCGCCTTATTTCAAGAAAACCAAGAAGTAGCCCAAAATATTGAATATTATAAAAATCCGGAAAATTTAGCCAAAGAGCTAAAATCTAAATTTGATTATAAAAGGCCCGGAGAAGAATTGTATATCATCGTTCCCAAAAAATAACTAGCGATGAAACTTAAAATAATTTTCCTCTTAATAATTTTCCTTGGCCTCGCCGGTTACTATGTTATACGCAGCGGTTATTATCCGTTGGCAATTGTAAACAGGACCCCAATTTTTGCCAGCAAATTTATAGAAAATTATGGATCGGCATTGGTTTATTACCAAAATATTTTACAAACCTATCCCAAAGATACGGCTTTTGACACTTCTGAAATTCTAGATGAATTAAAGCGGGCTACCCTTGATAAACTCATTGAAGATGTATTAATTTATCAAGAGTTGGGCAGGGTAGTGGGGACAACGGAAGTTTCTAGATTGGTTTCAGAAAAAATCCCTAATTTTCAAGAATCCGCCGTATCGCTCTATGGTTTAACTCCAGAGCGCTTTAAGGAATTAGTACTTGTTCCCCAAGCGCGCCGTGAAATTTTAGAATTAAAAATTCCGAATAATAAACAATCTTTTGATGAATGGCTTACGGTAATTAGGCGATCAGCAAAAGTTATGGTATTTTCTTCTAAACTTACTTGGGACGGAATTGTGGTTGTGAATGATTAAAATGCGGGTATAGTATAGTGGCAATACGCAACCTTCTTCCCGTTTTGTATGAGCGCAGCGAATCTACAAAACGCAATCCCGCATAATTTGCGAGTGTAGTACAATGGTAGTATGCGACCTTCCCAAGGTCGAGACGGGGGTTCGATTCTCCTCACTCGCTCAAAGTTGATCTCGCAAAATTGCTGCGGGGCCAAGCACAATAATAATTTTCGATTCCCGTTACCCGCTCCAGGCCACCTTAGCTCAGCGGTAGAGCAGTCCCTTCGTAAGGGAAAGGTCCTCGGTTCAAATCCGAGAGG
>CAYHXN010000003.1:0-46897 GCA_964360605.1 uncultured Candidatus Saccharibacteria bacterium
GGGCGAAAATCGTTTTCCAGATAAACCAGCGGCTGAACCGGCGCGGTCGGTAATTTCAGTTTTTGCGGCTCGGATTTAAAATTTTTAATAGCCTGTTTTAAGCGCGTGACGCTCACCGGTTTGCGGGTGGTGAAAGCGACGGTCAAAAAATGACCGTCGCGAGTCGGCACGCGGTTGCACTGGGCGGAAATTTTAATATTGGCAAATTTTATGCCGTTTTTCTTTAATTCTCCAAGAAGTTTCAACGGCTCGGTTTCCACCTTCGGCTCCTCGCCGCCAATCATCGGAATCACGTTGTCTAAAATATCCAGCGACGGCACGCCGGGATATCCCGCTCCGGAAATTGCTTGCATACTGGTTACCATTATTTTAGAAACGCCAAACTTTTGATGAATAGGTTTTAAAGCCATCGCCAGCGGGACAGCAACGCAATTCGGGTTAGTTACGATAAATCCGCTCCATTTTCTTTTCGCTTGTTGTAACGGAATAATTTTTATATGGTCAGGATTAACTTCGGGGACTAAAAGCGGCACGTCCGGCTCCATCCGCCAGTTTTTAGCATTGGAAACAACGGCTAATCCGGCAACAGCAAAAGATTTTTCAATTTCCTTAGCAACATCGGCGTCCAAGCCGGAAAACACTAACGAACAGCCCTCTTTTTTAAATAATTTGGGATCGCAAGATGAAATTTTCATTTTGGCGACTGCCAGAGGAACATCAATATTTTGCTTCCAACGACTTGCCCCGCCTTTGGCTGGGTTCTCCATTAAATCGCCGTAGCGTTTTCCCGCGGATTCCTTGGACGCTCCGAGCGCGGCAATTTCAAACCACGGATGGTTTTGCAATAAAACTATAAATTTCTGACCAACGGTTCCGGTGGCACCGAGAATGCCAATTTTCAGTTTACTGTTCATAATTTAATCATTATTCTTCTCCAACGAGAGGATATTTATCAGAATTTTTTGTTAACTCAGTTAAGCTCTCTTTAAGCCAGTCGGGAATATACTTTTCCACGACTTGCTCTACAGCGTCGATTTTCGCTTTCAGAATTAAATCTTCAGACGCGGGTGTTTCTTTTTCTACTTCTTTAGAAAAATCTAGGGTTTGCTGGACCTCTTTTATATGCTTCAAGCGCTCTTTTTCGGGAAGTTTAGATTGCTCATCCTTTTTAGAAACAATGCTTTCAATGCGGTCTCTGATCGGACAAAAGACTATATTAGGATTCTCTCCCTTGGGAATGTCTTTTTTTCTGCAAACGCCGGCTTCAATATAATAATCAGGCCCCCAAGCAGATCGCTGAAGATAAACCATTAATAACTTATCTTTTTCTCTTTTTAACCAAAGTGCTGCGCCACTCTCTTTTTCAAGATTAGCCCCTTCCAATGATTGGGCCAGCGCCCGCTCTATCATTCTTTTTATTTCTTTTATTTTTTCCTTACTCTTTTCGGACTTGGATTTATACTCTTTAACTTCTGGTTCTGATGATTCATATTTAGGTTTAAATTTTTCCATTTTAGTGTTTCCAAAGATTTTTTGTTGTTTTTATTATTCCGGCTAAAACGGCGGCGGCGGTAACTTCAGCGCCGGCGCCGGGACCTTTAATGACTAATGGATTTTTATCGTAATAATTACTGTAAATCGCGACTACGTTATCCGTTCCGGTAACATTCGCCAACGGATCGCCTATTTCAACCTCCTTTAATTTAGCAGAAATTTTGCCATTAGTTAAAACGCCGACGTAGCGCAAAACCCTTCCCTGTTTTTGAGCTTTTCCTAGCTTTTTCTTCATTACTTCATCGCTGTAGCCCGCAAGGTTTTCTAAACTGACATCGGACAGTTCTTTTTCCCAGCCAAGTTCCCGAGCTAAAATCAAAAGCTTTCGCCCCACGTCCTGACCGCTTAAATCCTCACGCGGGTCTGGTTCGGTATATCCTTTGGCCTTAGCTTCTTTTACTAAATCGCTAAATTTCTGTTTTCCTAAATAGTTATTGAATAAATAACTTAGAGTGCCGGAAAAAATTCCTTCAATTTTTTTAATCTTGTCCCCAGCCGCTACCAACTCTTTTACTGACGCGAGAATAGGTAATCCGGCGCCGACATTCGCTTGATAATGAAAGGCTTTATTTTGTTCTTTAAGAGCTTGGCGCAATTGGCGATAAAATTTCATCGGTAAAACATTGGCTTTTTTATTGGGGGTTACAATATCAAAACCGGCGCTGACGATTTCCTGATATTTTTTGGCAATCGCTTCGCTGGCGGTGCAATCCACGAAGATTTTTTGATTGCCGGAAAGTTTTTTAGCTTTTTCTAAGAATTCTTCTAAATTGGTCTTTTGTCCTGATTGTTTAAGAGTTTTTCTCCAATTCCTTAAGTCAATGCCGTTTTCATCAATCACCATCTTATCAATATCGGCGATACCGCATACTTTAAAATGAGTATTGAGCTGACGAAGCAATTCTCCACCCACAATACCGGTCCCGACTAAAAATATCCTAGTCGCGCCAGAATCGCCAAAAAACTCGTGGTGAATCGCCTGTATCGCTCTGGATTTTTCCGAAGAATCCACTACGCAGGAAATATTTCTTTCCGAACCGCCTTGGGCTATGGCGGCAACGTTAATATTGTTTTTCCCGAGAGCTGAAAAAATTCTTCCGGCAATCCCCGGCACGCCACGCATATCTTCTCCAACGACCGCAATAATGCTTTGACTGTCTTTTTTTTCTAAAGACACTTTGCCTTTTTGAATTTCTGAGCGAAATTCTTCTTTTAAGCCAAAAATCGCCTTTTCGCCGTCAGATTTGTTTACCGCTAAACAAATTGTGTGCTCGGAAGAAGCTTGGGCGATTAAAATCACGTTGACTTTTCTATTCGCGACAGCCGTAAAAACTCGTTCAGCCGTTCCGGGAACGCCCGCAAGCTCCGTACCGCCAATAGTGATAAGGGAGATATTGTCCATGGCAGAAATGTTTTTAACCGATTGGGAATTAGGAACTGGGAATTTGGAATTCCGTATTATAGTGCCCGAATGTTTAGGATTAAAAGTGTTTTTTATCAAAATCGGGATGTTTTTCTTGATGGCCGGAAGCATAGTGGACGGATGAATCACTTTAGCGCCAAAATAGGCCATTTCAAAAGCATCTTCATAACTGATTTCCGGTAAGGTAAAGGCGGCGGGAACAATTCTGGGATCGGCAGTGAGGATGCCATCGGCATCAGTCCAAATTTCAATGACCTCTACCCCTAAAGCGGCGCCAAAAATCGCTGCACTGTAATCAGAACCGCCGCGGCCGAGAGTAGTCGTTCGTCCTTTGTTGTCGGAAGCGATAAAACCAGTAATGATGGGCGTGGGATGAAGGCCGTATTTATTGTTGAAAATTATTTTCTGATATAAATGAATTATATTATTAGTTTTGGGAAAATTTACAGCAGCGTTTTGGAAATTGGAATCGGTTTTTATGAATGCCCCCGCATTTAAATCTATTGCCGGAGTTTCCTTACGAAGATAAGAGGCAACTAGATTAGCCGATAACCGCTCGCCAAAACTGACTACTAAATCTAATGAGGCCGGTGAAGCTTTCCCGTTGGATAGGATTTTTTTAATCACAGCTTCCAGCTCGTTAAGAAATCTGATAGGCGGCGACACTTTCAATTCCTTGGCAGTAGCCAAATGCATTTCTTTAACCCAATTAAAATCTAAAGCCAATAACTTATCTGTAACCCCTTGCATTGCTGAAACAACAACGGCTAGTCGGTTACCCTTCAATAAGCTCTGGGTAGAATTAAGAATGATTCTGCACACATTTTTAATTCGCGCCGCGTCCCCCACCGAAGAACCGCCGAATTTTAATACTTTAGTAAATTTTGATTTTTGCATTTTGAATTAAAAACCCCGACTTATTGAGGTCGGAGTTATTTTACAAATTTTAGAATAAAACTACAACCTCAAGCTTGAGCCCTGGAAACAGTAGTTGTAGTCGTAAAACGAATCATTAAATTAATAATAGCACGCTCTTACAAAATCTCTATTCCGATTTTTCCACAAGTTGACTTAAAAACAAATCTGCCTTATAATTTCTCCGATCTTTGAGAGGTGAATATGAGCGGCCCGAAACAATATTCTGGACAAAGGTTTTATTGCGACCACTGCGGAAAAAATTTTCGCTCCGGAGATATGATTGCCGTTTGGCAGAACCACACCTTCTGTTATCCAATAAATACCGAACATGGAGCCGGAAACTGCATAAATAAATGGCAAAGGAAACATTGGCAAAGATTGGAAGAACTAAACATTATGATCAGCAGGGAAAAATTTGACTTGATGATTTTTAAATGCGAGGAAAACGAAGAAGACGGCAACTATCCCGCTTATATATAAAAACAAAAGCCCGCGCCTGACGCGGGTTCTTTATTTACGCTAAAAGCCGCAAAAATTTTCTTTTGCCTACTTTTAAAACCGCTTCTTTAGTTATTGTGATCATTTCTTCGGGATTAGTTTTTTTCTCTTCATTAATTTGGACGCCTCCTTGTTCAATAAGGCGTCGCGCTTCACTCCGGCTTGGAGCGGCATCAACCTCCAAAAGCAAGTCAATAAGTTTATAGCTATTGGCTCTTAGTTTATGGCGTGGCATTTCTGACGGCGCGCCGTGTTTGGAAAAAACATTGATAAAATTCTCTTGAGCTTCATTGCCGGCTTTTTCGCCGTGGTATTGAGAAACAATAATCCGAGCGAGTTTTAATTTTGCTTCTTTGGGATCGTTAATTTTGCGATCTTCGTCAGTAAGTAGGGTATAATATTTATCAATTAAATTATCCGGCACGCTCATAATTTTTCCGAACATATCAGCAGGTTCGGCATCTAAACCGATATAATTCCCAACACTCTTGCTCATTTTTTTAACGCCGTCGGTTCCTTCCAAAAGCGATGTGGTCAAAATATCTTGTTCCGGCAGTCCGTAAGCGCGCTGGAGACGCCGCCCCATAAGCAGATTAAATTTCTGGTCGGTGCCGCCAATCTCCACGTCGGCTTTTACCATAACCGAATCATAGCCCTGCAATAACGGGTAAACGGTTTCCAAAAGTGAAATTTCTTTTTGCGCCTTGAGCCGTTTTTGAAAATCGTCCCGCTCCAGCAAACGCTGAATGCTTTCTTTGCCCTCTAGTTCTAAAATTAAATTCGGATTTTGGGCATACCACTTGCTGTTATAATGAATTTCGGCTTTACGAAGATTAATAACCCGACCCGCCTGTTTGAGATATTTTTTCATATTCTGCTTAACCTCTTTTATTGTAAGAGGTTTGCGGACATCGCTTCGGCCGGACGGGTCGCCAATCATTGCCGTAAAATCCCCGATGATTAAAATTGCCGTATGACCGGCGTCTTGAAACTGGCGGAGTTTGCGAAGCGGCACGGTATGGCCCAAATGCAAATCCGGCGCAGTCGGATCAATACCAAACTTCACTCTTAACTTCTTCCCATTTTTTAAGACACCTTCCAAATGTTCTTTGACAATCACCTCTTCCACCCCCCGCTCTAAAAGTTTTTTATTATGGGCTTCTAGCATGAATTTATTTTATCACTAAATAAAAAATCCGTCAGCGGACGGATTCTTCGGTAAGATGATGCACTTGGCCAAGCAAACTGAAGATGGCAAGTAACACAAGAATAATAAAGAAGGAATTTATAGGCAGCCCCAAAAGCATCAAGACAACCCAAACAACTTCAGCGCAAGTTTTTGTTTTGCCAAAGATATTAGCTTCGGGATTACAACGAACAGCCATCATAATAATCCGAATGAACACTAATCCTCCTTCCGCGATTGCCAGCGCTACGAAAAGCCCTAGATTAGGAGGAGAAACCAAAAGCCAGACAGTCGGAATAATCACTAATTTGTCGCAGAGAGGATCCAGAAAAGAACCGAACTTTGTCTGAGATTTCAAAAGTCTCGCGAAAAACCCGTCCAGAAAATCGGTGAACATGGCTACCGAGAATAAGAAAATCGCTAAGATATTGTAGCCGCTGGCGATAGACCAGATAATAAAAGGCACAAAAGGCAATCTGGAAAAACTAAAGAAAGATGGGGTTACGTAGCGGAGTGAGTTTTCGTATTTCTCTATCCAGCCCAAAATCAATTTTTCCATTCAAAACCTTCAAAAAGCTTTGGGAATCATAAAATAAAAACAGCCCAGAAACAAGGGCTATTTTTATTTTTTCTTGATAATTTCGTCTACTACTCCGTACTCTTTGGCCTCCTGGGGACTCATGTAAAAATCGCGGTCAGTGTCTTTATCAATTTTAGACAACGGCTGACCGGTGTGTTTAGTAAGAATTTGGTTTAAGCGGTCTTTAATTTTCAGAATATGCTTAGCCGCAATTTCCACTTCTACCGCTTGCCCTTCAACGCCGCCCATAACTTGATGGAGCATTATTTCGGAGTTGGGTAAAGCAAAACGCTTGCCTTTCTTTCCGGCGGCCAGTAAAACCGCGCCCATAGAAGCCGCCATTCCGACGCAAATCGTGGAAACGTCGGGTTTGATGTATTGCATCGTATCATAAATCGCCATACCGGCCGTTACTGATCCGCCCGGAGTATTTACATAAAGCTTAATGTCCTTTTTCGGATCTTCGTGCTCCAAAAAAATCAGCTGAGCAATAATTAAATTAGCCACGGGATCGGATATCGGCCCGCCTAGAAAAATAATCCTCTCCTTTAAAAGTCGCGAATAAATATCATAAGCCCGCTCGCCGCCAGCGGTTTTTTCTAAAACGGTTGGAATTAAGTATTGGTTGAATTCATCCATAATAATTTTATTTCGTATATTTTCGCGCTTTCGTAAGTTTATTTTAACATTAATTAGATGGGCCCTCAAGACGTTCGAAGACCTTCATATTATCAATGCCCCCCTTCGGATCAAATTCTATTTTTTCGGCTTCAGCGATCTTATAGAGCAATAAATTTACTTCCACGTTGCGGCGGGCGCGGGGTTTTAATTCTTCCTTAACTTGGGCTTCGGTTTTTTTGCCGGAAGAAACAAGATGATTGAAATTTTCCGCCATTTGTTCCAGCGTTTTTTCTATCATAATATCCGGTACGTCCATTTTGGACTCGGCAATGGCTTCATCTAAAAACTTTAGACGCAGGCGGTCGCGCTCTTTTATTTTCTTCTCATTTTTAATACCGTCTTTGATGCCTAAGCGAAGTTCTTCTAAATTGGCGAACTTGCCGACATTTTTAGCAAACTCATCGTTAAGCTCCGGAAGCTGGCGATCAAATATCGCGTTCAGCCGTACTTTAAAATCAATTTTTTTATCGCGTAATTCTTCCTTCCAATAATCCGCCGGCGCAGTCAAGAGAAAATTCAAATTTTCTCCCTCTTTATGATTTTCCAACTCCTTATCAAAACCAGCGATAAAATGGCTTTGGCCTAAAATAAATTTTTCGTTTTTAAAACTGTCCAGCGGCTTGCCATCGCTGACGCTTTCTAAATCAATTTCCACGACGTCACCGTTATGGGCTTCGTGATTGGCACGAATGGTTTTGGCCCGGGAGTTGCGTAGCCACTCCAAAGATTCGGCGACCTCTTTTTCGTCAACGGAAAATTCTTTCTTCTCGCCAAAAATCTTCTTGGCAATTTTTTGATAGTTCCCTAAATTAATTTCCGGAAGAATCGTGATTTCGGTTTTGTATTGAAGACCAGCGGGACTTTCCTTTAAATCAATTTTAGGAGTATCAATGACCACCCAATTATTTTCTTGAGTTGCTTCGTCCAGACTAAACCGCACCGCCGCTTTAGCGGCTTCTTCAAAAACCCTGTCCTTATCAATTGCCTGCTCCGCCATCTCCTTGGGGGCAGTTCCCGGACGAAAACCTTTTAAATTTACGCTGGCCAACGCGTGTTCATAAGCAGCGTCCCAATAATTTTTAAATTCTTTCTCGTCTAAAGAAACCTCTAGAGCGATCTTGGAGCCGGGGAGTTTTTTGAAATTAGTTTTCATTGAGATTGTTATTATAATAGATTTTAATGAAAAAAGCAATAATTTATATGCGGGGTAATCAGATATAAATACCGTAGTCTTCGATAAGAAAAAACCGCTATTTAAATAGCGGTTCAATTTTATTAAACATTTCCATGCTGACAATTTTACCTTCTAAAAGCATTCGGACATTCTCCAAGTTAAGCTCTTTGGTTCTAGCGTCGGCTTTTTTCAAAACCGCGGTCAAAGTTTTATCATTTAATACTGTTTCCCGATAAATGGCTTCGGCCAGAAAAGCGTAGTTTTCGTGACAACTAATCGTAGAACGTCTCCACAAAAATCCGTTGTGGGGAAATCTCTGATTATTAGAATATTGCCGGTAGGCTTCCGTACCACCAGAAGCTTCCGCGCATTTTTCTAAAAACTTATCTCCGAGTTCTATTAGGCGGGCGTGAGTTGCTTCGTGCCAAACTGTTGGTTTAGTTTCAATCCCAAAATATTGAGACAAAAGACAAATCCAACCATCGCTGTGGGTGTGGGCAACATCCTTTTCGCTCTCAAAATGCTCCGAATCGGTACGCACTAGAATCAAAGGGATTGACCGAACAGTTTCCGGAGGCATTTCCAAAAGCGCTTCTAAAATAGCTCTCGCATCCTCATCAGTTTCAACGTTAAAAATAGGAACTTCTAACGCGGGGTTAACGGGAACATTTTTTTGCCCTGACTGCGTCTTGGGAACATTATTTTTTTGTAATGAAGAGCTTTTGTCCGCGGATATCTTATTGCCGAACGCGGACTCTAAAAAGAAAAGTGCGGATGAAACGCCAATCAACGTTCCAAGTAATACAGAACACAAAATGGCACGCCAACCGATATTCATTAAAGACCTCTAAAATAACTAGTGATATGGTATAACAAAAAAACTGCTCGGACAAGTAGTTAGTTGTTTATAGATATCTTAAAAAAGAAATGGAACCAATAAGAGCGCTACTATATTAATGACTTTAATTAAGGGGTTAATCGCCGGTCCGGCCGTGTCTTTATAAGGATCGCCGACAGTGTCGCCCGTAACGGCGGCCTTATGCCAATCGGTGCCTTTAGCGCCAGCGGCTTCAATATATTTTTTAGCGTTGTCCCAGGCCGCGCCTCCGGAAGTCATGGACAACGCGACAAACAATCCGGAAACAATCGTTCCCATTAAAAAACCTCCGAGCGCCTGACCGCCAAGTAAGATACCGACAGCTAAAACGGAAGCTACTGGCAAAATTGCCGGAAAAATCATTTCTTTCAAGGCGGCTGTCGTTACTATGTCCACGGCTTTGCCATATTCCGGTTTGGCGGTACCCGCCATCAGACCGGGAATTTCTCGAAACTGGCGCCGGATTTCTTCCACTACCGCGCCAGCGGCTTTACCAACGGCTTTCATGGCAATGGAACCAAAAAGATAAGGGATCCCCGCTCCTAAAAAGAGACCGATGACTACATTCGGATTCTGAAGATCAAAAGAAATTCCAGGGAATTGTTTTACGTATTCTGAAAAAATAACTAGCGCCGCGAGTCCCGCTGAAGCAATAGCGTATCCTTTAGTTACAGCTTTAGTGGTATTGCCAACAGCGTCTAAGGAATCTGTAATCTTACGAACGTCTTCCGGCGCGCCGGACATTTCGGCAATACCGCCGGCGTTGTCAGTAATCGGTCCGAAAGAATCAATGGCAATCACGATACCGGCTACCGAAAGCATGGAAACGGCGGCCACCGCCACGCCATTAATGCCAGCGAAAGCAAAAGCGCCTAAAATTCCCGCCACGATTAGAATAATCGGTAAAATCGTAGACTCCATACTGACCGAGAGTCCCATAATAATGTTGGTTCCATGCCCGGATTTGGAAGCTTCGGCAATGCTTTTCACCGGCCGGAATTTTTTGGAAGTATAATAATCAGTAATCAACACCATACCGCCGGTAACCGCGAGACCAATTAAACTAGAAAAGAAGACTCCGAAAGAATTTTCGCTTAAGAACCAAGTAGAAGCAAAATAGAAAAGAGCGGCTGATATCACTAAAGAAGCGGTTAATCCCTTATAAAGCGCCCCCATAATGGAGCCGTTTTTACCAAGCCGTACGAACCAACTACCTATAATAGAAGCGATGATCGCTAAACCGCCCAAAATCAACGGAAAAACAGAACCCGTTAAAAGCATCGCCGCGATTAAAGTAACGGCGTAAGTTTCAAAAAGATCGGCGGCCATTCCAGCGCAATCGCCGACATTATCACCGACGTTATCGGCAATCACGCCCGGATTCCGCGGGTCGTCTTCGGGAATACCCGCTTCTACCTTTCCTACCAAATCAGTTCCCACGTCAGCGGCTTTAGTGAAAATACCGCCGCCTAAACGGGCAAAAATAGAAATCAAACTAGCGCCAAACCCCAAGCCGATTAAAGAAGAAAAATCTCGGGTAACTAAATAAAAAGCGGTTACCGATAAAAGACCCAACGCCACTACTAAAAATCCTGTAACAGAGCCGGCTTTAAAAGCAAGAGATAAAGCAGGAGCCGTTCCGTTTTTCGCTGCTTCCGCGGTTTTGGCGTTGGAACGAACCGCGACGTTCATCCCGATGTAACCCGCTAGCGCGGAAGCAACCGCGCCAACCAAAAAACCAATAGACATTTCCACGCCAAGCGTTACATAAATCAAAACAAATAAAATCGCGGCGACAACCGCTACTGATTTATACTGTCGGTTTAAAAACGCCGAGGAACCCTCTTGAATGGCGTGGGAAATTTCTTCCATTTTAGGATTACCCGCCGGTTGCCTGCGCAACCACAAGATGATGTAAACGCTGTAAGCGATTGCCAAAATAATCGGCACGAAGGTTAAATAATAGATATTCATTATTCTGATTTCTTAACTTCTTTATTTTCCTCCTTTTTAACTTCGGCGGCGGTCTCGTCTTCAACCACGGCCGCTACTCCGCCTTCTTGCGCTTCTTCCGGCCTGGAAGAAGAACGAACATCAATTTTCCATCCGGTCAATTTGGCCGCTAGACGCACATTTTGGCCACCTTTGCCGATCGCTAAACTTAATTGGTCGTCTGGGACAAAAACTCTTGCTTCACGCCTTGGTAAAATCTCAACGCTTTGGACTTTAGCGGGAGAAATCGCGCTCCCGATAAATTTAGCAGGGTCTTCAGACCATTCTACAATGTCTAGTTTTTCGTTGCCAAGCTCGTTACTCACCGCCATTACGCGAGTGCCTCGCTGGCCGACACAGGATCCGACCGGATCAATTCCATCAGCTTTGGAAACAACGGCAATTTTAGTACGGCTACCCGGTTCACGAGCGATGCCCTTTATTTCAATCAAGTCGTCGTTTATTTCCGGAACTTCCAAGGCAAATAACCGGCTGACGAATTTTGGATGAGAGCGGGATAAAATAATGCCCGGGATTCGGCTTTCTTCTTGAACCGCTAAAACATAAAAACGCATCCGATCACCGGTGCGATAGTGTTCGCCGGGAATGCTTTCGTTATAAAACATGATGCCGGTAGCGCGACCCAAATCCACGTAAACATTTCCGCGCTCAAAACGCTGGATGACCCCGCTGACAATTTCCCCTTCCTTTCCTTTGTATTCCCCAAGCACTGATTCTCTTTCCGCTTCACGAAGTTTTTGTAAAACCACCTGCTTGGCGGTCTGGGCGGCAATACGTCCAAAATCATCGTGAGTTTCCAAGGGAAATTCTAATTCGTCTCCGACTTTGGCATCGGCTTTAATTTTCTTCGCCTCTTCAACCAACAAATGTCTTTCAGAGCTGTAACGCGGCAAAAGCGGCTCTCCTGTTTCACTAAATTCGCCTTCCTTACCGACCGAAGCTTGGGGTGCAATTGGCTTTCCCGTAGCTCCTTCAGCGGACTCCCCTTCGGCAGCTTCCTCCACGAACCGCACCGTAGTTTCGTCAACCACGGCTTTGACCTGCCAGAATTTCAAGTCTCCTGTTTTTAAATCAAACTTCGCTTTAATCACTTCGCCTTTCTGCATATATTCTTTTTTATACGCGGCGGCGATGGAAGACTCTATGGCTTCCAAAATTTTGGCGGCATCAATCCCCTTTTCTTCCGCGATCTGGTCAACGGCCTTTTTAATACTTTTTAAATCAAACATTTTTTTATTTTTATTTTTTAAATTTGTGGCGGGGAATTTTTTGACTATAAATATAGGTCGCTTATAAAGCGACCTTATATTGATAAATTCATCATACTCCCCCTGTTTTTAAAAGTCAACCCCTTACTAAGATCAAACCGCCCCGAAAGATTTAATTATGTATTTCCAAAAATTTTTCGTAATCTTTTTGGCTTATAAATTTATATTTTCTTAAAAGCTCCAGTTTTTTTGAGAAAACTTCCCCAAGATCCCGGAACTTCATTCCTGACGATCTTAGTAGGTCGTCAAAATCCGACCAAGAATTCGGGTCTAGAGACGAATAGATTGCCGCTACCCAAGTCGCGATATCTTCAAGCTTATGAGTCCCGCCATAGATGCTGATCACGCCTCTTTCTATCAGCGATTCTTTTCGCGATACCGTCTTGCTTACTTCTAGCCAATCCTTATAAAAATCGCCGCCCAAATGTATCAAATGGAATGTATAAGCGTGGGCAGCTTCATGCCAAATAGTTTTCTTACATAAAGGCGCGGTTTTTAAACAAATGATTCCCGTGTAGTTATGACAGTGAGCCCATTCACTTCCACTAATATGTTTTCCGTCATCGTTGAAAGCTATACATTCTATTGAAGCGATCATTTCCGGTGTCAGCCAATCCAAGGCCTCATCAATGAGTTTAATCATTCCGTCATCTAATTCTTTCGCTTCTTTTCCGTCGTATATCTGTCTTAAAACCACTCCGTGCCGAGATATTTTTTTGGAAATCGGCGGTAAAACGCAAGAAGAAAGAAGAAATAAAGAAAATATCCAAAGGCCTGCTCTCAATCGCATCAGTCTCCTGTTTTGAAGTGCTAATTGTAATTGTAGCACCTCTTGGGAATTAGGAATTGTCCCGCCGTTGGCGGGATCCCGCCTTCTTAAATGTTATCGGAAATGTGGCGGGAGAAAATTAAAAATCCCTTGCGTAGCTATGCTACGCAAGGGATTAGGAATCTAGGGGCCAGGAAACCAGGGGGCTGAAGCTACTTGCGATAACGAAGGAGACGATCGTCGGAGCCCCAGTCGTCCCCGAGCCAGTAGAAGCCCAGATACCACCGGTCGCCATCCCAGTCGAGGTACGAGACGTAGCGGCTGCCGCTCCCGCCCTGCCAGACCGTTCCGGGGAAGACGATGCAATACACACCTTTCGGAGGAATCCAGTTCCTGTACTTATTAAGAAAGGCGTCGGCGTACTTCTGACCCTTGTCGGCATGCATCTTGATGGCGCGGATGAGCATTTCCTCTCCGCCAACTCGAGACTCGCCCGAGTTGAGGAACTCACAGAGCTCCAACTCTACCTTGCCGGGCTGGAGACTCTGGTCGCTGTCGCTGAGCAACTTCAGGTCAAAACGCTGGGCCTCTTTGGCAACGAACGAGCTGACTGGATCAATAGTGAGGGTGAAGGTCGGTATGGGCGGCTTAAGGCCGCAGACCCGGCGGTAATCTTCGCGGTTGATTTTTGAAATATTGGCATCACGAAGGTCCGTAAGAAGCCCTGATCCTAAAATGGCCTGAATCTGTTCGTTCGGCGTTTCTTTAAATAGTTCAAGGATTTTTGCCGCTTGGTTCAGGGTTGCCGTCATGGCAAGTCCTTTCAAAATAGGCGTCGCTTTAATTACCGGAACAGCCGGAAATCAAGCGGGCCTGATTAAAGATTCTGTTGCAAATTATATATTAAATTTTTATTTTTGTCAACAGATTCAACCGCAAGTTCAAGAGACGCGAGTTTATTTTAAAGAAAAATGTATCGGAGGCGCGCTGGCTTGGTGTTCAATGTAATTGAACCAGCGCGCTGAGATAAAAGTGGTATAGCGCCGCTGGAGCGCTATGACCACGCTTTTTCTTAAAATAAACGAGCGGTAATTTGACAATTCTTAATTTTAAGTGTGAAACATTGTAAAAAGTGTGAAACATTGATTTTATATTACCCTTAAAAGCTAAAAAATGTTTCACGTGAAACATTGCATTAAGGACTTTGTTAAACTTATAACAAATGTTTGTCGGCAAACACTTTAATAAAAATCATCTGTATACTGTAAAGATGTTTGCCGTGAAACATCGCATTAAATTGTTTCACGTGAAACAATTTGTAAAAAATAAGCTTAATGGACTAGAATATGTTTGTCGGCAAACATTATGAAAAATACAAGCGCAACAGGTCAAATAGGCGAAGATTTAGCCTGCGATTATCTAATCGAAAAAGGTTATTCGGTTATTGAACGCAATTTCCGCCAAAAATGGGGCGAGTTGGATATTATTGCTAAAGCACCAGACGAAACTCTAGTTTTTGTTGAGGTTAAAACAATGCGGTCCCGATTCTCGACGCAGTCGGAATCGAAGATCCTCGATTCGGCAAACCCGAATCGGGACAATCCGGCAACTTGTGGTGAGCCGAGCCGAACCATTGCCGAATTATTGCCGGAAGATAACTTAACTAAGTCAAAATTAATTAAAGTCAAAAGAACCGCAGAGATGTTTGCCGGCAAACATTCCGAACTTATAAATGAGGATAAGGGGTTGCGAATTGACCTTATTGCGATAACAATGTTTGCCGGCAAACATCCGCAAATTAATCACTACGAAAATATTTTCTAATAATTTGAAATTTATTAGATAATCTGGAATACTAAAATAGAAATTCTTTGACAAGGTAAACTGTGAAACGTCTTGCGGTCTTTTTTCTGGCATCTCTCTTTCTTTGTTCCTGCGGAGTAGCTGAAAAGAAAGTCGTTAGTGAACACATTCGGTACGCGACGAACGCTACCGCGGAACAAAAACTGGTGATTGACGAAGCGCTGGCTTGGCTAGCTCCCGATGTTCAAAAGTCTGTTATAGCTATAGAGATAAATAACAATGTAATTCATTTTCTGTCTACGGTAGTAGACGGGGGATTCGCGGCGGCACATTTGTGCCCGTATAATATGGAAAAGATATGTATTCGTCCGGAATTTCTTGACGCAGATTTGATATGGCACGAAGCTGGCCATACTCATTTTTTCAAAAAAGATATCCTGCATTATTGGAATGAGTGGATTAAAATCGCCGGCGATACCTACTTAAAAGGAACTAAAAAGTATTCTGATTATTTACTCGCGTATCCCAAAGACGGAATCCTCACCGCTTATGGCGCGGTGAACTTTTTAGAAGATTACGCGGTGTGGGTAGAAAAAGTGGTTGAATATGACTATAATTATGGAGCTTCCGGCCGCGATCATTTTGACAATGTTTTTTCCAAAGTGCGCGGTTCTAAAAATCCGATATATTTAAAAAAACTTAAGTTTCTTTTAGACGGTGGCGCGATTTCTCAACGGCAATATGAAAGAGTAAAGGTAATTCTCGAAATTAAAAAATCCCCGAAGTAGGGGATTTGTTTTTTTATTGTTCTTTTTTCAACTTGTAACGGATGAGAGCATGGAACTGAAAGCCGGTAGGGAACACTGGCTCGTAGACTTCAGCGAAACGATCTTTGTTTTCTTTTTTCCATTTTTCCATTTCCTTCAACGTTTTTTCAATATCGCTTTGCGTGTCCGGGCAGGTAAACACTTTCCATTGGTATTCGGTACTTTGGTCTTGAATAATTGATGCTTCTGCCCTAAGCGCAACAGAGCTTGATCCAATACCCCAAGCCATTATTCCAAACAACACCGCCAAAATAATAAAAACACCGATAGCGGATGTAAGTGTAACTTCTTCCTTCACAAACCACCTTTTAAATTTCCGTATATAAATATATATGGAACTCAAGATAATTCAAGTAGCCCCAGCGGGGTTTTCTAACACAATCAAAACTGATTATTTCTTAGATTGGAAAATTTATATTGCGCGGAAGAACCCGAAAAAAACTTTGTGCCCCCACAAGGAATCGAACCTTGGTCAATTGCTTAAGAGGCAACTGCTTTACCATTAAGCTATGGGGGCAATCTGTGGATAACCTATTTTATATTAATTTAGAATCCATCTCAATAATACTCTCTGACGCGATACTAGCCAATTTTATTCAGAACAAGACAGGAGGAGAAAACTGTGCTTTCAGCACGTTGACGACAACTAACGAAGTTATGGATAAAATTAGCTGTATCCCGAAGGGTTGCGGTCTAAATAGCCGAATCTCTGCGTCGCTCTTCCTCAATGAAGCACCTGCTTTATTTCGTCATCGCTCCTTTATCTCGGCTATTTATTCTCGCAACGCGTCTGTGAATTATTATTGAGATGGATTCTGATATACTTAAAAGTATACGAAATGACTAAGAATTTTCTGTTGGTAATTGTAATCGCGGCAGTTGTCGTCGGGGCGGCTATCGGCGGTTACATTTACTGGAAAAAATATCGCGGCGGAGGCTCGCCGGTTTCCGATAAACTCTTAAAAGAACTATATACGCCCATCAACATTCCGACGAATCCGTTAGAAAACATTAATAAATAATTAAGTATGAAAAAAAATATTTGGATTGTTATCGCTGTTATAATTGCTGTTGCGGTAGCTGCTTATTTGTATTTCAAGACGACCGAGAAAAAGGGCGCTGTAGGAACCGCAGAGGAAGTAAGCGAAGCCGTTCCCAAAATTACTACCAATCCCGGAGCAGAAGTGCCAGAAATTAATCCGATTGATAGAGCCAATCCTTTCAAATACCAAAATCCTCTTAGATAAAATGATAACTAATATATTAAATAGAAAGATAAGCAATAAAATACTGGCAGGCATTATTTTGCTATTGGGAGTTCTTATAAGCTTTTCAATTATTCAAGTTCAGGCCGCTACCAATGATTCTGTAATTAGTTTTAAAAAAGATCCGACTTCTAATCTTTTTACGCTAACTATAAAAGATCCGGATGGAATACAAGAGTTCTCCTTGAGTCCGGTGGGAAAGTTTCCCTACGGCGGGGGACTAAGCGGTTGTCCCAAAACATTCAGCATCAATAACACCTCCTTTGCCAACCCCGATGATTTTACTCCGGTAATGCCGGCATATATTATTGATTGCAAAAACAACACTCTGAATCTGGAAATTCCACCGCCTGAAGATGGTGTAACTAAGAGTCGGGCTATTCAAAAAGAGGAACCGCTACCGCCCCCTCCACTGCCGCCACAAAAACCCAAAGAAGAAAAACCAGCGGAAGAGCGCACTCTTAGCGACGTACAATATCCAGTTAAGGACTTGGGTGATTGTCAAAACGAAGCAGAATGCCGCAGTTACTGCGATAATTCCGAACACACCAAAGAATGTTTGGCTTTTGCTAAAAAATACAATCTTTTATCTGACGAGGAAATTAAAGAAGTAACTGATGAGTTTTTAAACGTTAAAAATGGTCCCGGCGGATGCAATTCGGGGACTTCCTGTGAGGCTTATTGCAGTAATATTGATCACTTAGACGAATGCATCACTTTTGCGGAAGAAACCGGTTATTATTCTGGCGATGAACTTGCTGAAGCCCGAAAATTCCAGGCTCTGGTAAAAAGCGGCAAGCAATTCCCGGGCGATTGCAAAGACAGAAATACTTGCGAAATTTATTGCGGCGATTCAAGCCACATGGAAGAATGTTTGGATTTTGCGGAAGAAACCGGATTTATGTCACAAGAAGAAATTGATCAGGCAAGAAAAGTCATGCCTTTGATGCAACGCGGCGAAACACCCGGGGGATGTAATTCTAAAGAGCAATGCGAAAAGTATTGCTTTGAAGAAGAACATCTTGAGGAATGTATCGCTTTTGCTGACAAAGCCGGACTTCTTTCCGATGAAGAAAGGGAAATGATTAAAAAAACCGGCGGTAAAGGACCCGGTGGTTGCCGCAGTAAAGATCAGTGCGAATCTTATTGCGAAGCCAACCAAGAAGAGTGCTTCAATTGGGCGATTGAAAATGACTTGATGAGCGAGACTGATTTACAAAAAATGCGCGAGGGCATGACTCGCTTTAAAGAAGAGTTGGATAAAATTCCGCCAGAGGTTGTTCAGTGTCTTAAAGACGCCATTGGAGAAGAAAATTTCAACAGATTGGCAAATGGGCAGCCGGTATTTGATCGCAGTATGGAAAGCAAAATGAAATCCTGCTTCAACCAAATAACTTCCCAATTGAGTGGACAACTTAATGCTCTTCCACCGGAAGCAGCCGAGTGCATCAAGAACACTATCGGTGAAGATGGTCTGGAAAAACTCCAAAGTGGGGAATTTGATGAGGATGTGGATTTCCATAGTTTAGAAAGTTGTTTCCAACAATTGCAAACTTCATTTGGCGGACCGGGCGCTTTTGGAGGACCGGGTGGTTGTCAATCTGAAGAAGAATGCCAAGCTTATTGCGAATCTAACCAAGAAGAATGTCAGGAGTTTGGACCGCCAGGCGGCGGCGGTTTACCCGGTGGTCCGGGCGGTTTTTCCGGCCCAGGAGGATGTAATTCAATTGAGTCATGTACTGCTTTTTGCCAAGAAGATCCCGAGGAGTGCCAAAACTTTACTCCTCCGGATGAAGGTCCGGGCGGTGGATTCCCGGGCGGTCCGGGTGGCTGCACTAGCCAAGAAGAATGCCAAGAATACTGTCAAGAACACCCTACTGAATGCGAAGGTGAAAGAAATAACAATGATACCGAAAGCGAGGAAGAATTCTCGGCCTGTGTTCGTGATGGTATGGCAGAGGAGTATGTTTGCGGAATAAATGGTAGGGGCGCTGAACCCGGAATTGAAACAACTTACTTTAATGAGTGCCACGCGAAACAACATGACGTGCAAATTCTCCATGATGGTATTTGTAAAAATCATAAACCTTGTTCAGATATTGCTCACCCTGTTTGCGGTAGAGACAACGGAACTTATGTGGCCGAATGTTACGCTAAGGAAAATGGCACGGAGGTGAAGCACGAGGGCGTTTGCACGAACGAAGATTTTGACGGGAATGTTCCGAGTGAATGCACGAATCAGGAAGAATGTCAGGCTTATTGTCAAACCCATTACACCGATCCTGCCTGCGGTGGTACGCCGCCGTCTCCAACTCAAAGTTGCGCTCCACTACCTTCCGGCTTAGTCAGTTGGTTGGACGATGATACTTTATCAGATGCTAGCGGTGGCGGCGTCACTCTTGCTCCAGGAAAAGTCGGGCAGGCGTTAAAGTTTGACGGAGTCGGCGGATACGTTAACGATGAAAATCCTGCGAATTTAAATTTTGGAGCTGGACCGTTTTCCTTAGAGGCTTGGATTAATTGGGATGGCGGCGGATCCTCTAAGGGTAATATCATCAGAAAATCAAATTATCCCGTAAGCGGCGATGGAGCGGGTTATTGGCTGATTATAGGTAAAGATAATAGTATATTAGAATTTTTTGCAGGAGAAACTGTTGGCAACGCGGGCAAATCTAGAGGAAGGGTTTCTGCGCCGATAAGTTCAGGAACTTGGTATTACGTCGCTGCCACAAGAAATAGTTCCGGCTTAATGAGTCTGTACATAGATGGCCAATTAAAAGGTACTGCCGAAGCCGCAGGCGCTAACACAACTAGCGAAGCTCCGTTCACGCTTGGAGCGTGGGATGATCGATTCGGCATTACAGAGATGTTCTCGGGCTTGATTGATGAAGTTTCCGTATACAATAAATCACTAAGCACGTCAGAAATTCAAGCTATTTTCAATGCGGGCAACGCCGGTAAGTGCTCTAATGAATCGCAACAACAATATCCAGTTCCAGATCAAAATCAATATCAGGAAAAATATCAAAAACAATACGAAGAACAATATCAGCAATACCAACAATACCCGACCGGCCCCTCTAATTACCCAACGTCTCCGGAAGAATATTGCAAACAATATCCGGAAAAATGCCAGGGCTATCCGCCCCAATCACGATTGAATCCGCCAGCACTAGGAGAATTATCGGTTGGATTACTCTTAAACTTTTTGGAAAGATAAACTTAAAACCTCCTTAATGTTACATCGGGGAGGTTTTATTTTGTGCCCTCGCCCCGACTCGAACGGGGAATAACAGGTTCGAAGCCTGTCGTGATATCCATTTCACCACGAGGGCAATATCGCTTATTATAATATAGTAAAGATGGAAAAATTTGAAGCTAGTTTTTCGCCAGAAGAAAAATAAAGGTTTATGGAAATTCCTAAAGAAATAGAATCCGTCAGTAAAAAAATCGCCGAAGCGGGCTTTGAGTCCTATTTAGTGGGCGGATGTGTCCGGGATTATTTATTGGATAAAAAACCCAAAGATTGGGATTTTACCACCAATGCCAAGCCGGAAGAAATTTTAAAAATTTTTCCCGATAGCGTTTATGAAAATCAATTCGGCACCGTCGGCGTTAAAACCCGATCAGAAAATTCCGCCACGGCTTTAGTGGAAGTTACGACTTTCCGTAAAGAAGGAAAATACACTGACAAACGGCATCCCGATGAAATAACTTTCGCCAAAACCGTTGAGGAAGATCTTTCACGAAGAGATTTTACGGTGAACGCGATAGCTATAGAGTTAACAAGCGACCACCGCCAAGGCGGGGCAGGCAAGCGACAAGCGACAAGTAATAAAACCCGCGCCCATGTCGCTACGCCCATGTCGCTGATTGACCCGTTTGGCGGGCAAAAAGATTTGGAGAAAAAAATCATCCGCGCGGTGGGAAACGCTGATGAAAGATTTAAAGAAGACGCCCTCCGATTGATGCGCGCTGTTCGTTTTTCCGCCCAATTAGGTTTTGAAATTGAAAAAGATACCGCCAGCGCCGCGGAAAAAAATGCTGGTCTTTTGGAATTTATCGCTAAAGAACGGATTGCCGAGGAACTTTCTAAATTATTAATGACCGAAAATGCCGCCGATGGCATCCGCAGAATGTCCAAACTGGGACTATTAAAATATGTTGTTCCGGAATTAGAAGAAGGCGTGGAGATGGAGCAAAATAAGCACCATATTTACACGGTTTTTGAACACAATGTTCGGGCGCTGGACTATGCCGCCCAACAAAATTTTCCGCTGGAATTGCGAATCGCTTCATTGCTCCACGACGTTGGAAAGCCTCGGACTCGCGTTTTTAAATCTGACTCGCGCGGCGCCAAAACTTATCGGGGCAAAAAAGGCGATTGGACTTTCTACCAACACCAGTATGCTGGCGAAAAAATGGCGGTGGAAATTCTGGACCGCCTGAAATTTCCTAAAAAAATGATTGAAGAAATCGCCCTTTTAGTTCGCGAACACATGTTTGTTTATGACCCGGAGTTAGTTACGGAAAAAGGAGTGCGCCGATTGGTAAATCGCGTGGGACCAGAAAATATTGATAATTTATTTTCCGTTCGCGAAGCCGACCGGATTGGTTCCGGAGTCGCCAAGGCCGTTCCTTACCGCCTGCGGCACCTCAAAGCAATGATTGAAAAAGTGAAAAAAGATCCGATCAGCGTCAAAATGTTGAAGGTGAACGGTAATGATGTAATCAAAGAATTAAAAATTGAACCCGGTCCGAAGGTTGGCCAGATTTTGAGTATTTTATTGGAGGAAACTTTAGATAATCCGAAGTTAAACGAAAAAGAAAAATTAATCAAAAAAATTCATGAATTAAACAAGTTCTCGGAAAAAGAACTACAAAAAATGATGGCAGCCGCGAAAAAGAAAGCGGCGAATGTCCAAAAAAGAATTGACGAAGAGGTAATGAAGAAGTATTTTGTGAAGTAATACTACGGAGCGTAGTGTAATGGCAGCACGAGTCCTTCGGGAGGATTTAGTCGCGGTTCAAATCCGCGCGCTCCGACAGTTAGGTACAAAGTTCGAATCCTGGGCAACCGACTCCGGCATGATACACTAAAGAATAAATGCCGGGGGTTCAATGCCGCAACTGTAAGAAAATTTTTTTTAAATCCCGAAATAGATTTAATGAGAATAAAAAATTGGGATATAATTTTTATTGCTCGATTTTTTGCCAAGGCAAATCATTTAGAAGACGATCGGAATTTATTTGTGAAAATACAAAGTGTAGAAAAAAATTTGAAAAATTAAGAAAAGAAATTGGCCCGCACAACTATTGTTCCACAAGCTGTGCGGCGATTGTCAACAATCAGAAATTCCCTAAATGGAGACCGAAATTAAAGTTGTGTAAGGTATGCGAAAAACAATTTAGGGGCGGTAATAAATATTGTTCCATTCCTTGCTACAAACAATCCCGTGTAAGACATGAACCAGACGACTTACTTAAACAGATAAAGTTTGTCTATAAAAAATTCGGTCGGGTTCCGGCAAGACGGGAAGTTCCTAATATAGACGGCGCTTGCAGATATGCCTTTGGCACATGGAATAATGCCATTGTCGCTGCCGGCTTAACTCCCAATCGTTCTCACGAAAATAGAATGTATAAACGCACTATAACTAAAGCTAAGGATGGCCATTTTTGCGACTCTATTTCTGAGGCTCTTATTGATAATTGGCTCGAAGAACGCAATATTAAACATGAGAAAAATGTTAAATATCCTAATAGTGGGCACGTAGCAGATTGGAAAGTAGGAAATTTTTTTGTTGAATACTTCGGTTTAGCTAAAGATAGTCCTAGGTATGATAGAAACGTGAAAATCAAACAAAAACTTTGTAAAAGATCTGGAATAAAATTAATTGAAATCTATCCCACAGATCTATATCCTAAATTAAACTTGAGTGCTAAATTGCGAAGTTTTTTCTAATTCCTATCAGCCCGACAAAAAAACCGCCGGTGGGCGGTTCAATGCGGGTTACTCAATAGTTTTTATTCTGAAAAGGAGATAGGCGGATGCTCTTTCCGGCTGGGAATTTAAAGGACTTATTTTCTGACTAAAGAAGTAATAGGTTTCGTTAGTCCAGTATATGACTTGGTCAAAGTATTTCCTTATAATCCTTTTGCTAGTAACCTTATAAAGAAAAAGGTAGTTCTGGAGAGAGCTGTCGTTATCAAGTATCGGGTCTTTCATAAAATCTAAATTGAATTTTTCATCAATAGAAAAGTCCGGACGATTTAAAAAATTCTTAAGTTTTAAAAATCTTATTCCGCTTTTTATCAGTTCCATGACTTCTGAATCGGTAAGCGGGATTCCTTTATCCAAAGAATTAAAAATTAAAACTTCCGTGTCTAAAATTTCTATATTTAAAAGCACTGCCTGCTCAAAAATTTCCTCGCGCTGGCTTTCGGGAAGCTCCATTATGGCCTGATAAAATCCTTCTTCGCTATTATATTTATTTTTTACAACATTAACTTCAGCTTGATTTCCAGAAAAAGAATAAAGGCCGTAAAGGTTGTATAAGAAAAAGCTAAGAGAAAAAATAAAAGCTATAAACAAAACCGCGGTCAGAATATTTTTGGCCACCGCTTCCACTTTGAAACAGCTAAGGTTAGAATAGGAAAATGAAATTTATTTTTCAAGACCCGCGAAAAAACAAGAATTTGCCGGCGCGACTTCGGGAAGCGGGGTACCGATTTGAAAGGCAGGCAAGCCCGGAAGAAATGGTTTTCATAAAAGGTTTTGAGGGAGCGGATTTTCCCCGCTGGCATCTTTACGCCAAGGAAATTTCCGGCAGCTGGGAATTGAATCTTCACTTGGACCAGAAGCGTCCGATTTATCGCGGCACATCCGCTCATGGAGGAGAATACGAGGGGCCGTTGGTAAAAAAAGAGTTACAACGCCTTCAAAATATTTTAAATCCGTTGCCGGATTTAGAAATTACGGAATAGATCTAACGAAAATACGCCCTATTGACAAATTCTGTGGGGTTGCTATAATGGGCGCAGAACCTAAATAATACACGCTCGTTAGTATTGGAGTGGCTTTAAGGTAGGGCATAAGCCTTGCCGCCCTCTAAGCGAGTGACGTTTACCAAAGAAGGAGAGACCTATGAAGGTACCCGAAGTCAATCCGACCCCTTTCGACCCGGACATGACGATGGCTCTGGAGGAAATGGGTCAGCGGGGCTTCTCTTTGGAGCCCAAAGAGGGCTTCCAAGTGCGGCGGACAAGCGTCGCCGCCCACAACTGGCTCAGGACCCAGAAGCTGGGAAGAGATTGGGCCACTCGTGACTCGATCCTCTGGAATGTCCTGATCCTCATGGCCTGCAAGGCTAAGGGTCGGACCATCAATCTGGAAGAGGTCAAGGGACTTTACCTCCAGCGCTCGGCCGCGCTCGACAAACAGAAAGTCGAGCACGACGAAATGGTTCAGCGACGACCGGACCCGGACGCCGGAGACGGCGAGGTCACCTGCACCGTGACGGACCGAAAGTTCGTCCCGATGGTCTGGAACCGGACCGTGGACGGAAAAGTTCTCCTCCACGAGAACGGCCCCCGACAGGGTGAGCCGAAGCTCGGGGGAAACTTCCTGCCCTCCAAGGACGGGGAGCCGAAGCCGATCAGCCGCGAAGGCCTCAATCAGATCAACGACGAGCTGATGAAGAGGGAAGAACCTCGGGAGAGGTCGTTCTCCTACTCGGAGGCGAAACATCTCTCCGCTGGCCACGTCGAGCGCAAAGCTCGCGTGGAGAAGGTCGTCGGTTTCATCCCGGAGCGGAAGCGCCGGGGCGATGGCGGCTACCAGGGCGATTCCCGGTCTACGCGGCACATCCGCTAGTAGCCCAAAACAACAATGCCCCGTCCGTCAACCGACGGACGGGGCCTCTTTTTAAAATTTAAAACGGAGAACTTGGCCCTTGATTCATGATTTCCCGCCACCGATTCAATAATTTTTCAGAAGGCGGGATCCCGCCAACGGCGGGACATACTTCATGATTCCAGAGCTAAGTCCTTCGACAACTAAATAAGCGCCTAGCTATCGTCTGAGCTAGGCTAGCCCAAGAAGGACGTTTTAAAAGGAGTTCTTATGAGAACGGAAAATGACGACTCTCTAGTTGATGACGCAATTGAAACGGAACCGTATGATTTGAAACATGAAGTATTTGAACTAATGAACGGATCTCTAATTAACGCTAACGATTATTTTGAAAAATTACGTCGAGGTTATGGATCGGCACAACAACTTAAGAGCCAAATCATTGATCATTCTAAAAAAGGCATTAAGGCTTTAGGTGAAGACAATGATATTGCGGAAGCGGAGTCTCGTTACATACTTGCAAGACAAAGTTTTGAGGAGCTGGAACAGACATTTATTCCTTCAGACCTGCTTTGGCAGTTGATGAATGACTCGGGTCAAGAATTGGTAGAACTACTGGTTGTATTGAAGTTCTATCCGGTCTTGATGGATACGAGAAGGGTTAAGAGTGTCCAAATGCCTACGCTTGAGGAATTGTCGACATCAGGAATTACGCCCCAAATGATACTGGCGGGAAATGCTGATGCTATCAGCGAATTGGGAAAAATGATTACCGATATAGCCTACAGAGAATGTTTTTCTACAAAAGAAGATGTGATTGCTCTTTGGGAACACTGGATTGAAATTGCGGTTGGCCTTCGAAAAATGCTGGGCCAGTTCGCCACAGTTTACAAAATAGCAATTGACGCCTCCCGAAGAGTAAGTTTTCGCAATGGTAAAAGGGAGTCCGAGGGCTTTCACAGCAAACTGAAGTGGATCGACAAGTTGATTGCAATGAATAAACGGAATGTTGTGGAGATGAGAACGGGGCTTCACATCTAAGCGAAGTTAATCCCCGGTGCAATGCATCGGGGCTTTTTTATTCCCATATTTATAGAACTATTTCGCAAAAGGATTCCTTGCCCCGCGCACTTCAAAGTGCAAATGGCATCCGGTCGGCCCGTGAGTCAAACCGGTGTTGCCAATAAAAGCAATAAGGTCTCCTTGCGCTACATAGTCACCCACAGCAACTGCGTTCTTTTGGGTGTGGGCGTAACGAGTGATAACGCCATTAGGGTGTTCAATATCAACATGATGACCGTAGCCGTCATTCCATCCGTAGGATTTTTCCACCGCCACCAAACCTTCGGCAGCCGCGTAAATCGGCGTACCGCAGGCATTGGCAATATCCACGCCGTTAACTGGATGAATACGACCCCAGTTCCAGCCGGTAGTAGGCAAGAGAAAATAGCCCGGTAAGTTCGGCAGATTGGCCGCGGCTAAAGCGGTGGAAATTTTAGCAGGTTTGGCTCCGGGGATAATCAAAGTATCGGAAAAATTTCTGTTATATTTTAAAATCGTCGCCATCTCCACTCCGTAAAGAGCGGCGACGGACTCAACGGTTTCGCCTTCTTGAACTTGGTGCAAAACTCCGGATACAGGCAAAATTATGATTTCTTGGCCGGGTCGGATAGAATTAGGTTTCAGGTTGTTGGCCCACAAGATAGTATTTAAAGAAATATCAAAATTGGCGGCAATCTTAGAAAGAGTATCGCCGGATTGAACTTTGTAAGTCAACAAACCGTTCCGATTGGAAACAATGGATCCGAGGGGGCTGTTAGAATTTTCTAAGGCGGAACTTTCAATCAAAATAAAACCGGCTAAATCTTCGTCTGTGTTGGCGATAGAAATATCCAACTCTTGAAATTGGTCAATGTTTAAGAGAGGAGATTCTTCAGCAAACGCCTCTTGCGCTAACAAGAAAGCTGAACCGCCGATAGACAAGCCCCGCTGTTGCGGTCCGCCAAAACCAGATGGCACTTCGTCTGACACCATTAAAAACCGCAGATTCAATAAAGACGCCCCTAGAACAAAAACAACCGGTATAACGGTTGTGATGCTTACAAATCGGCGAATATTTGCTATTTTTTCTTTAATAAGACTTATTTTCACGCAATTCTATTATATCACATTTTTATGACAAAACCAAGCAATCTAAATGAACGCCAACAAGAGGCGGTAAACCACAAAAACGGCCCGCTTTTGATTGCCGCCGGAGCCGGATCCGGGAAAACAAAAACTCTGACCAGTCGGCTCGCCGCCTTAATAGCGGACGGGATAAAACCGGAAAATATAATCGCCATTACATTTACCAATAAGGCGGCGGAGGAAATGCGTAATCGGACTAGTAGAATATTTAATGCGCCAAGCGACAAGGACAAAAACATTCAACATGTCACATTGAACAATGCGCTATTTGTCGGCACCTTCCACTCTCTCGGCGCTCGGATCTTGAAAAAAGAAGCGAAGCTCGTCGGCCGCAATTCTAACTTCACGATTTTTGACGAAGACGACGCCTTAAGTTTATTAAAAAAGGTTTTGAAAAATCTGAACTTAAGTAAAGACCAGCAAAATCCGCTAGCCGCGCGAGCAAGAATTTCCGATGTGAAAAACGAACTTATCAAACCGGAAGAATACCTGAATCCGCGGGAATTAAAAATTTTTGAGGAATATGAGCAGGCGCTTTTGAGAAATAATGCTTTTGATTTTGACGACTTAATTGAAAAAGTAGTGGCAATTTTTTCCAAAAATCCGACGGTTTTAGAAAAATATCAAAATCAATTTCAATATATTTTAGTTGACGAGTATCAAGACGTTAATCCATCGCAATATCAACTTGTCAGATTATTAGCCCAAAAAAACCGAAATATCAGCGTTGTCGGCGATGATGCGCAGTCTATTTATGCCTTCCGCGGGTCGGACTTCCGAAATTTTTTGAATTTTGAAAAGGATTGGCCGAATGCCAAAGTAGTTCTGTTGGAACAAAATTACCGCTCTACCTCCAACATTATTACTGCCGCTTCAGCCCTTATTAAGAACAATAAATCCCAAAAACCCAAAGAGTTGTGGACGGAAAATACCAGCGGAGATTTAATTAAAGTCGCCGCTTGTGAAGACGCGGAAACAGAAGCGGATTTTATTGCTGAACAGATTGCTTCGTCGCTCCACCAAGGCAAAGCTCCTCGCAATAACAAAGAATCCGTCATTGCGAGCGCTAGCGAAGCAATCTCTAACACAGCGATTCTCTATCGCACCAATGCCCAGTCCCGCGCGATTGAACAAGCATTGATTGTGGCCGATATTCCTTACAAAATCTTTGGCGGCTTAAAATTCTATGAAAGAAAAGAGGTTAAAGACGTAGTGGCGGCTTTACGAATCGCCAATAATCCCAAAGACGAAATCAGCGCCGAACGCTTGATTAAAAATTTCCGCAAAGCCGAAACCGAAAGACTACTTGGAGAATTGCCACGGCTTGGTAAAACTCTAAAAATTTTGGAATTGATAAACTTTTTCCTCACGGAAACTAGGTATTTTGATTTTCTGGAAAAGAATTTCCCCAACTCCAAAGAACGGATAGAAAACATTAATGAGTTAATTGTTTTTGCCTCCGGATTTGAAAATTTAAGCGAATTTTTAGAGCGGGTTTCGCTTTTACAATCAGCCGATCGACCTGCTAAAAACACTGTCATTGCGAGCGCTAGCGAAGCAATCTCTAGGGGATCGCCACGCTCTGCTCGCGATGACGGCTTCGCCGTAAACTTAATGACCATTCACCTCGCCAAAGGACTGGAATTTGATAATGTCTTCGTCGCCGGTTGCAATGAAGGAATTTTGCCCCACCAAATGTCTTACGGCTCAATGAACGACACCGAAGAAGAACGCCGTCTGATGTATGTTGCCATGACCCGTGCCCGAAAAAATCTGTATTTAAGTTTTTATAATCTTCCTTCCCGTTTCTTAGGCGAAATTCCTCCGGAACTAACCGAAGTAAAACAACTAGGAAGACCGAAATATCAAGAACACGAGGAAGATATCTATACCGAAAACGAGGATTATGCCTAGAAAATTAGGACAACATTTTTTAGTTAATCGTTCAGCGATTCAAAAAATCATCGCGTCTTTGGAATTAAAAAATGGGGAAGTGGTTATTGAGATCGGGCCCGGGAAAGGCGCGCTAACTTTTCCATTGGTAAAACAATGCCAAGTGTCAGGTATTAAGTGTCAGGTTATTGGGATAGAAAAAGATTCTTCTCTTATTGAAGATTTGAAATTAAAGATTGAAAATTCTAATCACGAATTAATTCACGGCGACGCATTAAAAATGCTGCCAAAAATAATCTTTAATCTTAAATCTTCAATTTTAAATTATAAAATTGTGGGAAACATTCCTTATTACATTACCGGAAAGTTATTGCGGGTAATCAGTGAATTGGAAAACAAGCCAACGTTGACCGTTCTGACGATTCAACGGGAAGTTGCCGAAAGAATTATTGCCAAGCCACTAAAAATGAATTTATTGGCCGCGGCAGTGCAATTTTGGGCTGAACCAAAAATTATCGGGTATCTTAAGCCTTCGGATTTTTCTCCAGCTCCAGAGGTAAAATCGGCAATTATCCAGCTAGATTCTAGGGTACAGTCAATAACCAATAAGGAAACAGAGCGGTACTATAAATTCATAAAGATCGCCTTTAAACAACCGAGGAAAACCCTCCTCAATAATTTAAGCAGTGGATTAAGTGTGGATAAGTCAAAAATAGCCGAAATTCTCGCACAAAACGCCTTAAAATCCGATGTCCGGCCACAAGATTTAAGTATTGAAAAGTTATCCACTTTATCACGCCTGCTGATCCTTTAAGGGTTGTTATAATACTAATGTATGCGCACGGTAATTTTTGCCGCGATTTTTACCTTAGTAATTTCTTTTATTATGGGCACCGCTTCCGTGTCCGCTCTTTCAACACAAAATAATTACCCGAACTATTTTAAAAATTCCGATATCAAAGCTAATCCTACGAAATATCTTCGGGAAGCAGTTAAAACCCAGTATTCTATCCCGGAAGCACGGCAACTTTTAAGATATCTCGCTACTTATCGCGGTTACGAAACGATTTTACGCCAATCTACTATTCACAATCCGCTGGTTTTCCGGCAAGGCGGGATTCCAACCCCAACGCTCGTGCCAACCGCGACACCAATACCCGGACCGCCATTTGATATCCAAACTCCGACAGGAGTCATTCCAGGTTGTCTTAATCTTTTGTGTCCGCCACCGCAAGGCGCTCTTTGGGTGCTAGGAATTTGTTGGTGCACACCGTAGATAAAATCCAAATTCCAAAATCTAAATGTCAAAGATTAAAGATAATGTCTAAAGTAATCTCAATTTGTTTGGCCGTGGGGTCGCTGGTGGTGGCCGGTCTTATTATTTTTGATAATCCAATCTCGGTTACCCAAAAATCCCTATCTTTTGAGATTCAAAATTCGGAAACCATTAATTCAATTTCCCAACTCCTAATTACTGAATCTAATTCTACCGAAGAAATCGCGAAAAAATTAACCGAGGACATTATCGCCAAAAATCCCAACGGTCCGGAAACAGGAAATGACGGAGGACTTTTGTCTTTATCCAATCCCGATAAAATTATTTCGGAAATGCTGGCAGATTCCTTATCTAAATTTGATTACGATTCCTTAAAACCGGATATTTCTGATAAAGAAATGATTATTTTGTCCGCGGATGACGAAAAATCCAGAACTTCTTATTTAGAATCGTTAAATGAGATTGTCTCGGATGAGCTTTCCTCTTTGCCAAAGCAACCGGAAGTTGACCAATTTGGAGCTATTGCCGCGGCTTATGACAGAGCAGTAAAAAAACTTTATAACCTACCGGTACCAAAATCTTTTAGCTCTATTCATAAAGAGACGGTTCGCCTCTTTTTCGCGCAGGAAAAAATCTTCTCTTATATTGCCGATTATCAAAACGATCCGTTAACGGCTTTATTATCGCTTCAGGCGACTGATTTAGTTTCTGAAGAACTGGCGGCGCTTAATGATAAATTTAATTCTTTGAATCAATGAGAAAATTTTTTGGTAAAATTTTAATCATTGCTTTTTGGGGAAGCATATTGGCAGGAACGATGCCTATTTCCACGAAAGCATCTATTCCCACGATTGAAACTAACGCTGCCGTAATCGCTTCGGAAGTAACTGTCGCGAATATTAAGTCTGTTAAAGAGCCGATAGAAAAAGTTTTGTTGAACATTCTAAAACGCACTCTTTTGAATCAAATCGTAAACCAAATTACTTCTTACATTGAGGGTAACGGCGACCCGAAATTTATTACCGATTGGCGGGGATTTTTGAGTCAGGCCGCGGACAACGCGGCTGGAGAATTTATTAATTCCACCGCCTTGGGTTTTGTCTGCTCGCCTTTTAACCTTCAACTGCGGATAGCGCTTTCGCCTGTGAAAAAATTTGACGACCAAGTAAGCTGTTCGCTTACTCAAATTGTCGGCAACGTGGAAGCGTTTTATAACGACTTTAGAACCGGAGGCTGGATCGGATATGCCGAATCCTGGGCTCCTCAAAATAATTTTATAGGTGTTCTTTTAATGAGCTCTATTGAACTGGAAAAACAAAAAGCGGCGGCGGTATCCGCGGCTCAGTCTGAAGGCATTGCCGGCGGCGGATTTCTTTCAATTAAAAAATGCGATGAAAACGGCAAAAACTGCCAGACCACGACTCCGGGAAGAGTAGTTGGAGACTTAGTTGGAGAAGCAGTGGGCTCGGACATCGCGATGATTGTAAATGCCACCGAACTTAGCGACTATGTCGGCGCCATCGCGGACGCTTTTGTTAATCGTTTGGTGCGCGAGGGAGTCAACGGGCTCCGGGGAGTCTCTTCAAAACCGGGGGGAGGTGTTCAGCCAATCGGCGCCGTTACCCAAAATTGCGGCGGACTTTCTGGAACAGCAAGGCAAAATTGCCTAAATTTCATTCAGGCAAATCAAAATTCTTTTAATACCGCGAGGGCCAATCTTTTAGACCAAGTTAATCAAACTCTGGTTCCCCGCCAAACAATTGCAACCCTTATTAACGATATTATTGCCCTTGAAAATAAACTTATCAATAAACTTCAGGAGCTTTATTCCTGTAGGCCGCGGGAATCCACAAATGAAGAAATAATTAAAGAACAAGCGATTGTAAATACCCTGAAGGCTGCTCAAAATGAAAATCAGCTGATTATCGAAGAGGCGCAATTCGCTATCAGCGATATGAGGGCGGTTCCCACCGGCGACTGGGCATCTCTTTCCCAGACAGAAACAAAATATGGCGATAAATTTAATCCTACTGCCGCTAGCGACCTTCTTGCCGATATACAAGAAGAATATGACGCGACCAAAGTGTTAGTAGATTCAAGGGTTAGCGAGTTAAATACCGAAATAGCAATATGCAGAGGAATACCATTTTAAAAAAAATAGGGTTGGTTGCTCTACTGTTCGTCTTATTGCCGACAGCTTCTTTCGCGTTAGATGTCCAAGCAAAGGCAGAGAGCTCTTGGTGGAATCCAGCCGCTTGGGTTGAGGGCTTTTTTACTTGGACATCCAACGCCATTGTCTATGTTGTTAATTATATTGCCGCGGCTTTAATCGGTTATGCCGCCGTGGCGATTAAAATGCTTTTGGACCTTAGTCGGCAGCTCACTAATCTGGATTTTGTAAAGGAAGGATTTAAAGTTGTCTTAAGTTTAACTAACTTAGGGTTTGTTCTCGCCATTATTGTCATTGCTATTGCCACTATCTTGAGAATTGAAAATTACGCCATCAAAAAAACCTTGTGGAAGTTGATTGTGGCGGCGCTGTTGGTAAATTTTAGCTTTGTTCTAGTCACTCCGATTATTAGTTTTTCCAATACCTTGGGATTTTTCTTCATTAAAGCAACTGTTCCGGATGGCCCAGGCACTGCCAGTTTTGAAAATTATACCTCTAACTTGGCCAATGCCCTAAACATCCAAAAACTTAGCCTGAATACACCGGCTGAAAATAGCCTTAGTGGGGCGGTACTAGCATTCAGCAAGGGGTATCTCCAAACCATAGCCACTAGCGCCTTAGTGCTTATTTTTAACGTCGGCCTTGTTCTTTCTTTCTGGGGATTAGCTTTCATGCTTTTAATCCGAAATATTTATTTAATGATTCTTTTGGTCTTGATGCCGCTCGCCTGGTTGATGTGGATTTTCCCGGCTTATGAAAAACACTGGAAAGAGTGGTGGGAAACATTTTTCAAATGGAATTTATTTTTTCCGGCCGTAGCTTTCTTCCTTTATCTTTCAATACTCACTTCCCAGTCATTGGGGGAAGTAATCAAGGGGACCAGCGAGAATGCTTCCACGGCGATAAAACAATTAAGTTTCTTGGACGAATTGGGTATTGTTGCCGGCCTCCAGGTTCTTGTCCAGATTTTTATATTAGGTTTTGGAATTGGCGTGGCTCATAAAATGGGAATTGATGGTTCGGAGGGAATAATGAAAATGACCGGCGCGGCCAGAGGTTGGATTACGGGAATGGCTGGAAAATTGGCGCGAGCGCCTTTGAAGGGCGCCGCAATGGGTGCGGCGGCCGCTGGAAAAGAATACGGGACTAGACCCGCAAAATTTGGGGCGCGATTATTGTCCAGTGCGTTATCTTCTCCATTACTACGCCGGATTCCTGGCGCTACAGGAGCGGCTAATGCCCTAGCGGGCATCGGCCAACGCCAAGGAGAAGTTGAAGAATACCAGAAGAAAAATTTTGCAAATCTTTCTAAAGAGCAATTTGAGAGCTATATGAAATCCCCGCCACTTGGGCCAATAGCTCAAGCCGCTGTTTTGGCTGAAGCTGCTAAACGAGGAATGATCGGCAAATTTACACCGGAGCAGCTAGAAAAATTAGCTAACGCCGCTAAAGCGACAAATCCGGGAATGCCTCCGGAAGCGATTCCAACCATTAAAGAAATTCTGGCCGTTGATCCAACTTTAGCGCCAAAACTAACTGTGGATTCCAAAACCGGAAAATCAATGAGTATTGTAGACGCGATGAAAAAGATGGCCGACGACAAGTTTGATCAAATAGAAAAAGATGCTTTGAAAAACAGGGATGTTCTCCTAAACATTAACCCTGGAAAGATGGCGGCTGGAATCAGAAAAGGAAATCAATCACTCAGAGACACCTTAAAAACAGAGTTAGAAAAGATTCTTGTTGGCACTCAACTTGCTGCTGTTGGCGAAGCTATCGCGAAAACGATGAAAGAACTAAAGGATGCTAAACAAATCGGCGATAAAACAGAAACACAGCGGCTGCAATTGCAATTAAAAACTTTCAGAACAACTCTTCAGTCAGAACGTAACAAAGCCACCGCCGATCAAGGTTCGGCTTATGATAAATTGGCTTTATTTAATCAAATAATCGGAAATCCTTAAATTTTATGGTCAATAATACTACAACTCAATCTTCGATTCTGCATCCACTCAGAACAGCTTTCGAAAAACTTCCTCAACCGATTCAAGAATGGCTGACTTCGGTTCAGGTTACAAACGTAATTATTGAAATGAATAAACGACTTAATATGGTGGGAGATTTAGTAAAAATTATTCCGAATTATCTGATTTTACGGCTAGTAGTCGGGGATCTAAAACCGGAAAATTTTGTTAAAGAATTTCTTGATGAATTAGATATAGACGAATCCGAAGCGATAAAATTAACTACTGAAATCTACCAAAAAATTTTAAAGCCGATTGAGCCGTCGCTTCGTTCTAGTGTTAATGTAGATGTCGCGAAACTTTTTACGGCTAATCTCGCTTCTCAATCAATACCAAGAATCGTTCCTGCTTTACCCCGGCCAACGCAGCCGGAAATGGTTCGGCCTAACTCGCCACAGATGATTCAGCCTTTCAGCGAACTCAAGACGAATCCGTCACAAATGGTTCGACCAAGCTCACCGCAAGTTTTCAAAATTCCGAATATAGGATCAATTCCAACACACGACGACGAACCGAAAAAAGTACATTATAGCAATATGAAAACAATTTTAAAAGATAAAATATAAAATTAAGGAATGACTCCCCGCCGATGGCGGGATGCTCATGTTTGTGGCTAAATTTTAGAGCTACACATGAGCCCTAAAATTTAGACAAACATGGCACAATTTCAAGTACCACAATTTATAGAAACCGAAGATAAGATTATTGGCTCAATGACGCTAAAACAATTTGCGTATATTGCCGCCGCGGGAATGTTGAGTTTTCTTCTATTTTTCGTACTTCGCTTCGGTTTTTGGCTGGTGATAACGGTGATCCTAAGCATAAGCGCGGCATCGCTGGCGTTTCTAAAATACAATGGGCAACCGCTTCCTAAAATACTCGGTTCGGCAATTAAATACACGCTCTACCCAAAACTTTATCTTTGGAAAAGAACTACTGCGCAAACCGAGCCGCCGGAAATAAATGTGCCGGAATTAAGATCGGAGGCCGTGTCTCCGCTAAAAAGAATCTGGCTGAAAATCAATACCGTTATTCATCCTATTCAACAACGCAGTAAAGAAAAGAAGATGGATTCGTACAGGCAAACTATTCAACAAAAACAAATGGCAAGGAGAGTGGATTACCGCTAAAATTAAACTATGGCCCAACAAACTTCGCAGCCCTCTCAAAAACTGGTGAGTATTGAAGAAATCCGGAACGGAATCGTTATTTTAAAAAACGGCGCCTTGCGTCAAATTCTGATGGTTTCCGGAGTGAACTTTGATTTGAAATCAGAAGAAGAGCAGGGATTGATTCTTTACGGATATCAAAACCTATTGAATGCTTTGGATTTCTCCATACAATTTTTTATTCACTCCAGGAAAATCAACATTGAAGGATACTTGGAAAAGTTAACTGGTCGCGAGGAGCAGGAAACTAACGACCTTTTAAAGAATCAGGTTCGAGAATACCGCGAATTTATTCGTTCTTTCGTCACGGAGAATCCTATTATGCAGAAAAGTTTTTTCGTCGTTATCCCTTACGACCCCATTCAAGTTCCGGAAGCGGCGTTGAAAGTAGGTAGGGGACTATTTAGCATTTTCCGTAAAAAAACTCCGATATCAACAGGACAGGAAAAAGAACAGCAGTTGGAAAAAGGATTGACCCAATTAAGCCAGCGTCTAGAACAAGTAATCAACGGGCTCTCGGCAATCGGATTAACCGCGGTCGCTTTAGACACAAATTCCGTTACCGAACTTTTCTACAATCTTTATAATCCCGAAGCAATTGAGAAAGTAATGCGACAAACAACAAGTGACAAGTAACATGGACCAACAATTTAAAGACTTAATCGCCCCGCCAGCATTGGAAATTGACTCCAATTATTTAAAGCTTGGGAAAAAATTTTCCAAAACTTTGTTTTTATTTTCTTATCCCCGCTATCTCTCCAGCGGTTGGTTCTCCCCAATAATTAACTTGCCGGAACTTTTAGATATTTCAATTTTCGTTCATCCGATAGACACCGGCTTGGCTCTTAAAAAACTTCGGAAAAAAGTAACCCAAATTCAATCACAGTTAAGCGAGCAGGAAGAGAAGGGATTAGTGCGCAATCCGGTTCTAGAAACCGCTTACCGAGACATTGAAACTCTGCGCGACGCACTCCAAACTTCCCAAGAAAATCTTTTTAATGTCGGAGTTTACGCCACTATTTACGCTGATACGCTGGAAGGAATTAACAAATTAGAAGCGCATATTACCAATCTTCTAGAAAGCCGATTGATTTACGTGAAACCCGCCATATTCCAGCAGTTGGAGGGTTTTGGTTCAACTATTCCTCTCGGCAACGACATTCTTTCTATCCATACTCCGTTAAACTCCAGTCCTGTTTCTTCATTTTTCCCATTCGCTTCCGCGAGCCTTACTTCCGACGATGGAATTCTCTATGGATTGAACCGCCATAATAATACCCTTATTATCTTTGACCGCTTTTCTTTGGAAAACGCTAATATGGTGATTTTCGCCAAGTCCGGTGCCGGAAAATCCTACGCCACCAAACTGGAAACGCTCCGTCTTTTAATGCTGGGAACGGATGTAATAATCGTTGATCCGGAAAACGAATATCTTAACCTTGCCAATTCTGTTGGGGGAAGTATTTTTAAAATCGCCCTTACCTCTAACGACAACATCAATCCCTTTGATATTCCGAATATCCCCAAGGACGAAGACCCGAACGAAGTTTTACGATCCCATATCGTTAACTTAACCGGACTTATAAAAATGATGCTGGGGGAGATCACTTCCGAGGAGGAAGCGATGCTGGACCAGGCAGTCAGCGAAACCTACGCCGCGCGTGATATCGTCCCGGGAAAGGATTTTAGTCACGCCGAACCGCCGCTTTTGGAAGACTTGGAAAAAGTCTTGGCTAATATGAAGGGCGGCCACGATTTAGCGCAACGGCTTTATCGCTTCACCAAGGGCAGTTTTGCCGGCTTTACCAATAAACCGACTAACATTGACGTCAAAAACCGCTTGATGGTTTTTTCCATCCGCGATCTAGAAGAAGAACTCCGGCCGATTGCCATGTATATCATTCTTAACTTCATCTGGAATCTTATCCGGTCAGAATTGAAAAAAAGAGTGTTATTGGTAGACGAAGCTTGGTGGATGATGAAATATCCGGAAGGTGCCGCCTTTTTATTCAGCTTAGTGAAGAGGGCACGCAAATATTATCTTGGCGTTACAACCATTACTCAAGATGTTGAAGATTTCCTAAATTCCCCGTTCGGGCGTCCGATTATTACTAACTCTTCTTTACAACTTTTACTGAAACAAGCTCCGGCCAGCATGGATTTGGTTTCTAAAGCGTTTAATCTTACGGAATTTGAGAGAAATCTTTTATTGGAAGTCGGCGTCGGACAAGGACTGTTTTTTGCCGGACCAAACCACGTGGCTATTCAGATTATCGCTTCCTATTTAGAAGACCAGATTATCACTACGAAGCCCGAACAAGTCCTGCAAACGCAGGGATAATACCAAGGTTCGTATTAACAATTATTTTATGGGTCCTAAAATTTCAACAACCGAAGCGATGTTCCTTATAATGGCCGGCGTGGTCGCCGACCTTATTAACTGGATACCGGTAGTGAATTGGATTGTGGCTATCTTTATGTTTCCGATTACCCAGCTCTACTTTAGAATGAAAGGCGTAAGGGGGCAGTACGCTTTAATCGGAAACATAATGGAATTGATTCCGGGATTAAGCGTTCTTCCGGCTTACACCATTGCTATGGTCGCCACTATTTATTTAGACCGACATCCGGAATTGATGACTAAGGGACAACAAGGAGTTCTAAAAGAAAAAATGGGGCAAACTTCTGCTTCTAAAGAAATAAAATCAGCCGCTCCGGTAGCTCAAAAGTCAAAAAGGATAACAGAAGTAATCAAGAAAGTTTAAAAATGAAAAACTATAATCTAAAATTTAAAACGGGGTTTTACTTTTTAGTTGTCATTTTTACTTTTTCTTTTTTATTTTTTCATTTAGTAACCGCGCAGGCGACACCGGAATTTATGGTTAGCTGGAAGGCCGATTCTTATGTTCCATCGGATTATCGGGGAAAAATTCTACCCTCGCCGTCTTCTTCAATAGAGATGGCGTTTGAGCTTATAGATGGTGGCCGAATAGCAAATATCTCCAATAACCAAGTCCGGTGGTACGTGAATGGACGACTTTATCGCTCCGGCGCTGGATTAAAAAGTATCACCTACGTGCCGGCCCAGTTTGATCGCCAAAATCGGGAGGCGCATATTGAAATTATCGGTTATCGGGGCTTGAACTTAGAAAAGCGATTTACTGTACCAGTAGCGGAACCGAGCGTGGTTATCGTTCCCATCAGCCAAAACGAATTTCGGGCTTTGCCGTATTTCTTTAATATCTCCTCATTCAACCAGCTTCAATTTGATTGGCGGGCTAACGACCTTGCTCCGGAAAATATCGCGGAACATCCGGATTTATTGACTTTAAGCAATCTTGCTCCCGGACTTCCAATATCGTTGTCAGTAACCGTTAAAAACTTAAATGAGATTCTAGAAATAGCCGGAACATCGTTAAACTTCATCACGCAATGAGGAATCAACGAATAATAAATCAATACGAATCTACGAATGTAGCAAAACGCCTTGTATTTTCATTTATTACTGTGTCTATTCTCTATTCTCTATGCTCTATTCTCTTAACGCAGTCAGTTTTTGCGCAAAATAATTCCATTAATAAACCAGCCCTAGAAGGCTCTTATAAAATTCCTATCCTTACTGAAACCGGAAAAATTCAATACCCGGATCTAAATACGATTACCGATCCTGCGAAACTCGTTTTGACGATTTTCCAATTTGCCATGGGCGCCGCCGGTATTTTAGCAATAGGAATGATTGTTTTTGGGGGAATCCAATACACCGTTTCCGCCGGTAATCCGGCGATGCAAAAAGACGCCCGCGATCGGATTTTGAACGCGATCTATGGAGTCGCTCTTCTTTCCGGCTCATTTCTTATTTTGAACACTATTAATCCAAAGCTCGTTAAATTAAGTACTCCGAAACTAACATCGTTAAATATAGATCTTAATCAGTTAGACGCGGAGAAGGCGCGAAAAGCCTGGAGAGAGGCCGACGAAAAACTAGGACTTGCTCAGCACGAAGAGCTAGTTTTAAGAGATAAATTCACAAAGGCGCAAGCGAAGGTTGGCACTGGGAAAACCGATTTAGAAAATTTACAATTTAAGACCGAAGCCCAAAGATTAGTAGTGGAATTAGCTGAAAAAGATTTGGAGAAGCAAAATCTTGCTATTGTACTTCAAAGAAGGGACGCGGAAATAGAAAAAGAGAGAATAATCTCTAAAATGAGAAAGGAGATACCCGATTTTTCCAAACACTTCCCGGATATTTACAGTACCGATAAGTTTGGGGTGAATAGCTTAAGAAGAACGATAACGAACCCTCCCGAAAACACGATACCGCCTTACCTTAAAGAAAAATTAATAAATGAACTTCGGGTATATGAACAATCCTACTCGGCAATAGCTCCTTTAGAGAAAAAAATTAATGAGTCTGTAATAAATTTAGCGGAAGAACAAAGGCGTTTACAAGAAGTTGAGGAGGAGTGGTCTAAAGCGAAAAAATAAACATGAAAAAGATTATTCTAATAATTTCTATAACGATTTCTGTTCTCGTATTAGTCTTTGTCGTCTGGCGCTTATTAATTCTATCTCAACCGACAACGGACTCCTCTATGTTAGACGAGGAGGAAACTGCTTCTGGTAAATTACAATTATTATCCAGTGAACCCATTTTTGGGTTCTGGATTGATTTGAGCGGAAATATTTATACGGTTTTAGAAAACGGCGCGATTAGCAGACTTTCTCAAGACGGAAAACTGGAACCGCTCTCCGAGCAATCAATACCAAGCATTAGCTCCGTGAATCCCTCGTCGGACGGGTTAAGAACAATTATTTCTTTCGGTTATCCTACAAAAGAAAGTTTTTCGGTTTTTGATACTAAGACAAACCGATTCATACCCCTATCGGAAGGAACCTCCAGCGCCGACTGGCATCCCTCTTCTTCAGACCGCCTAGTTTATATTCAAAACCGCGGCGAAAAAAACGTTATTTCAACTTTTACCGTTTCGTCGCAAAAAAGTTCGGAATTAATAACCCTGTCTCAAAAAGGCCTGCGCTTGGACTGGGCGTCGCCAGAAGAAATTTATCTTTTTGACTTACCGGATAATAAATCAACGGGCTCGCTGTGGACATTAAATATCTCCACAAAAACACTAAGGCCGATAATTAAAGAAGAATCTGGGCTTATGACTAAATGGTTCTCTAATAACTCTTTTGGCTTAAAACTAAGCTTCGTCAACCAACTGCCGTCTTTAGAAATTATAGACCAACAGAATAGAACGCTCGCTAAATTGCCTTTCGTTGGGTTACCGTCCGAATGCGCCGAAGCTCTCTCCGAAAACCGAATTTATTGCGCCATTCCGGATGCCCAGGACAACCTAAACGGGTTCCTCCGAAGATATCTTAAAAAAGAAGATTTTTACGCCGATTCTGTTTACGCGATACCTACTAATATCGGGATTGATCAGCGTCTAGAAAATGCCGTCATGCCAATCTCCAGTCCTGCGTTAGACGCCAACGTTGATATCTCCGAATTATCCGCTTATAACGGCGATCTCTATTTTATTAACCGAGCCGATCGGTTGCTTTACCGTTTAGATTTATAAAACCAATTCTTGACTAGAAAGCCTTTGAATTGATATTATTTAACACATGAATACAGAAAGATTTTCTCCCGGAGATTTCCTCCGAGAGCAAGAGGGGGATAAATTTGATGTTAGCGAGGCGTTGAATAACAAAGATTTCTTAGAATTTTTGACAAAGTACGGGGACGCCGAATCGTTTGATTCGAGCGAAGCCAATACCCAGGAAATAGAAAAACGCTTTCAATCATTTGAATCAAAGAATGCTTCCGCAGCGGCATTAAAAGCTTTTTATAAAAAAGAAGTTATAGAGAAAACCATTATCGGGGGCGAAGCGAAGGGGTGGGAAAAACCGGTTGATGAATATATTGAAAAGGTTGCTATTGAAAATCCGGAGCTTATGACGCTTATCCATGAGACTCTGTACAAAAAGCAGGAAGCTGAAAAAGAAATAGAGTCTAGAACTTTAGAAATCAAGGATATTCTAAGATTAATTGCCGGAAAAGAGTCTCTAGAAATTATGAAATTTTCTTTAAAAGACGCGCTTGAGCGCTCGGCCGATCAGGCTCGGGATCTACTTAATCTGGAGAAAAGCAAAAAAGAGGCGTTAGTTCGCCAAAGCGAAAAAGCTGGTAGATTGGTAGAAATAAAGCGGTCTATGACCGGAGTTAGAGGTCTTTTTAATTTTAAAAACTTTGCCGTAATCGGCTGGATATTCCGCAACCCCGAAGAAAGAGAGGCGAAGAGGAGGCCGAAGCAGGAACTAGAGGCAATTGCTAAAATCCTAGAAAAATCTTTAAAAAAATCGGAAGAGAAGAAGTTGCCGGAGCTGGAATCCAACGTTAAAATCTTGACCGAAGTCCTTGAAACCGAAAAGTTAGCGGGGATGGCCAAGGCGGTATTGTTGGATATTTTGCCAACTGGGCAAATGGTGAAAGAAAAAGCGGCTCAACATGTTTCTAAATTTATGGAGTCACTAATTAGTTCAAAAGGCAAGAAAGAGTTGGGAGAAAAACCGCTGGAAGAATTATTATCAATAAAAAAATCTTTAGAAGACGCTGTATCAGAAGGTGAAGCTTTAAAAATTATGGAGCAAGTAGACGGCGAAAAAACCGAAAAAGCGATGGGCCAATTAGAAGTAGCTATAGAAAATAGGGTTACTAAAGAAATAATGGATTCGGTTTTTTCCGCCAAGCTTAAATCTAGGCCACTGGAAGAAATGGAAAAAATAATAAAAGGATACTTGGACAAACCGTTGAACGAATCGGCTAAAAAAGCTTTGGAGCTTATTCTAAAAAGCCCCAGAGTTTCTCCAGAGAAAAAAATCTTGCTTAAAAAAATTCTTTTAGAGAAGTTTTAAAAAAAATAAACATATGCAAAAACCAGATTTAGAAAAATATCTAACGGAGGAAATGAGTAATGAGCAAAAGGGAGCCCTGCACGTTAATCTTGCCCTAGTTTATCTTCAAACTCTGAATAATATAAACGAGCGTTATTTAGAAATGCTCAAAGAAACCACGGAAACTCTTAAAAGAATCAGTAAGAAAATTGAAAAATCCGCCTAAAGCGGATTTTTTATAGATCGGTCGGCTTAATGACTACGTGCCGATCCTTTCCTTCGCCCATGCTTTCCGTCTTAACATCCGGCCGAATAGCAAGCTCGGTGTGAACTAAACGACGTTCATAAGCGTTAAGGGACGGCAGGTCAACGGAAGATTTAGAGGTAATGGCTTTTCTGGCTGCCGCTTGCGCTAATTCAATAATCAAACGCTCCCGTTCTTTGCGGTAATTATTGATATCAATAAAAACAGTTTCTAAATTTTGCTTGCGAGCAAACAAACGCAAGACGTGTTCAAGGTCGCTCACGAAAGATGGAATAAATTTTTCTAACCATTCGCCTTCATTAATAAAAATCGTAATTTTTTTATTTTCACTGTTTGAATCAATGCTGACATCGGAAAAACCGGCGCATTCAAGGAGTTTTTGGACTTGTAATTTGATTTGTTCCATTTAGTTGTTTGTTGATAATCAGCTGTTGCCCGATAGAAAACAGGGAAGTAACCAGCCAGTAGAGGCCGACAGCCGACGGCAAGGAGAAAAGGAGGACTACCGTAAGAACCGGACCGACAAAGACCATACTACGGGCTACCTTAGCCGCGGGATCTTGGGGATCACCGGCCGTCTTTGGCAAAGCTAGCCGTCCTTGAAAATACTGGGCAATAGCCGCCAAACTAACAATTAATATACTTCGAGTTTGTAAATCAATCAAGCCCAAGAAAGAATGGTAGATCTCTTGGGGGGCTGCTATGAAATCATACAAATTAGACATTGCTTCTGCCGTAAAGCCCCCTAAAAACAACTTATAGAGGGTAATGAGTATTGGCAGTTGAAGTAAGATGAGAACAAATCCAGAAAAAGGATTAACTTTGTGCTCTTTATATAGAGCCATAAGCGCTTGAGCTTGTTTTTCCCGATTATCTTTATGATCGTGTTGGATCTTTTTGATATGAGGCTGGATACGCTGCATCAAAGTCTGGTTTTTAAAGCTTTTATAAAAAAACGGGTAGAGTAGGGTTCGGATAACGACGGTTAGAAGAATAATGGCTATTCCTAAATCTTCAAAAGCGACATATTTATAAAGGAAAACCAGCCCGTTAAAAAGCGGTTGATATAAGATTGTGTTGAATAGTTCGGACATAGTAATGTTTAATTAGTTAATTGGTTGGCTAAAGCAGAAAGACTTGACTGCAGTTGCCTCTTATCTATATTTGCCGCATTAGGAGAAAAAATTATTAGGTAATCGGCAATCGGCAATTTGTTTTTTACAACCTGGAAAAAATTAAAGGATTGCCTTTTCAAATAATTGCGTTTAACTGCCTTTTTAGAGACCTTATTGCTAATAATAACACCAAACCGGCTATAAGGAAGATTTCCGGAAAATATTTTCAAGTTGAAAAGCGGGCTTCTGATAATTTTGCCGGATTTTTTACCGACAAAAAGCTGAATCGGCAATTTGTATCGCTTAGTAATCAAGTTAATAAGCCAATGAGAGCCCGGCTCATTAACTGGCTAAACAGAGAGTCGTTTTCGGCCCTTTTGGCGACGATGTCTAAGCACGCGTTGGCCGCCAGTTTTACGACTACGCTTCAAGAATCCGTGGGTTCTCGCTCTTTTTCTCTTTTTTGGTTGGTAAGTTCTAGACATAATAAAATTATTCTAATAAAAATCCGCGAAAATATCAATTGGGGGTAAGATTTTAGAAAAAATAGTTATGCACAGAAAATTCACATGTTATTACAAATTGTCAATTTGACGGACTGGCTACGAGAACTAAAATTAACTAATGGAACACAATGAAGTTTGGAAGGTTGCTTTGGGAGAAATTGAATTACAAATTTCCAGACCGAACTTTTTAACTTGGTTTAGAAACACTTCATTGTTAGGAAAAAAAGAGGGCATCGCCGTTGTTGCTCTGCCAAATACTTTCGCCAAAGAATGGGTAGAAAATAAATACGGAAAAATTGTTCTACGGGCTCTCCGCGGAATTGATGAAACCACCAAAAGAGTGGACTACGTCGTGAACGGGGATTATAAAATGCCGGCGGTAAAAGAAAAGCCGTCGGTCAATGTCCGGTTGGCCTCGTCAGAACAGCTGGGTTTTCCGGAATTTAAGATTGATCCGGAAACAAACCTAAATCCTAGATACGGTTTTAATACTTTTGTAGTCGGAAAGTCTAATGAGTTAGCCTACACCGCCTGTATGGCCATCGCTGACGTGGTCGGCAGTAAATATAATCCATTATTTATCTATGGAGGTGTTGGCGTCGGAAAAACGCACCTGATTCAAGCGGTCGGCAACGAAATAAAAAATCGTTATCAAAACCAGATCAAGGTAAAGTACGTCCCTTCCGAAAAATTCACTAACGATGTCATTGCCGGCATTAGAACCAAAAGAATGGAAGCGGTAAAAGAAAAGTATCGGCTCATTGATGTTTTGATTGTAGACGATATTCAGTTCATAACCGGCAAAGGAACTACCGAAGAAGAGTTCTTCCATACCTTTAATGCTTTGTATGAAAATAATAAACAAATTATTATCTCTTCCGATCGGCCGCCGAACTTCACTCCGACTCTTCATGAAAGATTAAAGTCCCGTTTTGCCGGAGGAATGACAATAGGTATTGATTATCCTGATTACGAATTAAGAATGGCGGTTTTAAAAGGTAAGGTTCAAGAAAAACGCTACTCCTTGGACGAGTCTTATCTTAAAATAATTGCCGCTAAAGCTAATAAAAATCTCAGGGAGCTTGAGGGTTTATTAAATCAAATAATCTTCTATCAACAAAATAAGGGGGAGTTGAATAATAAGGTGGTGGAACAATTAATTAATCAAAACCTTCAAGAACCGTCCCGAAACGCCAATCCTACGGAAATTATAAACTGCGTGGCAGAGTTCTATGACATCGCCCCAATAGACTTAATGGGACGCTGTCGGAAAAAAGAATTAGTGGCACCGCGCCAAATTGCTATGTATCTTTTAAGGGACGTCTTAAGTCTTTCTTATCCGGCAATTGGTGAGAAGCTGGGGAAAAGAGACCACACAACTGCTATCTACGCGTGTGAAAAGGTGGGAGAAAGTATTAATAAAAACCATAAACTCAACCAGGATATTCTAATGATTAAAGATATGGTCAGTAAAAGTTAACAAGTAATCAACAGGGATTAGGGATTAAGAATTGGAAATTAAGAACAAAATTAGGTTTATCAACAAATTAACACCCCCCTACTATTACTACTAATTAATAATATTATGAAACTTATAGTATTAAGGAATAATTTAAAATCTGGTTTGTCGGCTGTGGAAAGAGCGGTTACAGAAAACTCCGCTTTACCTATTTTAAAAAACGTTTTAATTAAAACTTTTAATAATAGAATTAAATTAGTTGGAACTAATTTAGAATTAGGAATCTCTTGTCTTGTTTCAGGGAAAATAATAGAAGAGGGGGAGGTTAACGTACCTTTTGGAGTTTTATACGGGATTATTAATAATATTGATTCAGAAAAAGTTTCTTTAGAATCGGAAAAAAATAATCTTCATATTAAAACGGATAATTATAACGCGGTGATTCAAGGAGTTTCATCGGAAGAATTTCCAATAATTCCGAAAATAGAAAACACGGAATATAATTTAGAATTAAACGGAGAAGTTTTAAAAAATTCCCTACTCAAAGTTTCTTCTTCTGTTCAAATCTCTGAAATCAGACCGGAAATTAGCGGTGTTTTGTTTGATTTTCAAATAACGATATTAAAAATAGCGGCTACCGATAGTTTTCGTTTATCTGAAGTAACTTTAATTAATAATCAATACACCACTAATCTAAGAAAAGGTTTTAAAGTAATTATTCCTTTAAAAACAATCCAAGAACTTATTAGAATTATTCCGGACGATAAACAAGTGACTATTCAAATTGATCCAAATCAAATTTTATTTAAAAACGAAGACGTAGAAATAATTTCCCGATTAATAGACGGGAATTATCCGGATTACGAACAAATCATTCCAAAAGAATTTGGTTTAGAAGTTCAAATTAATAAAGGACACGCTTTAAACGCTATTAAATTAGTGAGTAATTTTAGCGGTAAAGGGAATGATATTTTATTAAAAATCGCCGATGGGAAAAAAGCTGTGGAAATTTATTCTTCTAATCAATATTTAGGAGAGAATAAGTATCTCATACCGGCAAAAATCAAAGGCGATAATAACGGTATTGTGGTTTTTAACTGGAGATATTTATTAGATGGTCTCAAGATTATGGATTCAGAAGAAATAATATTTGGAATGAATGGAGAAAGTAAGCCGGCAACTATAAAGCCGGCAAACAATCAGTCTTATTTTTATATCTTAATGCCGATTAAGAATAGTTAA
>CAYHXN010000003.1:46997-53582 GCA_964360605.1 uncultured Candidatus Saccharibacteria bacterium
ACATTTTGAAGTTCCAGCGGGGTTTGTATAGTGTTTTGATAACGGTATTCTTTTCCGAAATTGCCATTTTGTTGAGAAATTACTTTTCCGTTTAAAAATATCTCTAATTTAATAATATCTGAAGGCGAAGAGATTCTCGCTAAAACATTGATAAAATTTCCGATAGCCATACTTCCTTTAAGAGGAGAGATGATTTCTAAATTTAACGATCCGGAGAAGGTGAGGTTAGTGAATAAATTCTGGCCCTGGGGATTAGTTTTAATCCACTCAACCAACGCTTCTTCCCAGTTTTTAAACTGCGGATCATTTTCCGGATTTGCCGGTGGTGGGCCGAGCGGATTTTTTTTATTAATATAATATAAAGTATCGTGAATCTGGTTATTAACCACAACCTCTCCTTTTAGAATTGGTTTATCAACGAAAATCGGTTCCGGTTTGGAAAAAGCTTCACCTGGACGGTTTTTTAAAACTTCTGATAAGAAGGAATTCCAAATAGGCACGGCCGCTAAAATACTGCCACCCTTTTTTTGCATCGGTTGGTTGTCATTATTACCGGCCCAAACTCCCACCACTAGGGACGGTGTGTAGCCAATCGCCCAAGCATCACGGTAGTCGTTTGTAGTTCCGGTTTTAAGCGCCACTTCGTGGTTCGGATAGACTGTTAAATTTAAACTATTTTGAAAAAGCGGAGAGCGGGCCTTTACGTCGGATAAGATATCGTTTATTAACCTGGCATATTGCGGTTCTATGACTTGATTAGAATTATCGCGGTATTCTTCTAAAATTTTTCCAGACTGGTCGGTAACTTTTAAAACCATAGTTTGTTGCCGCGACACTCCTTCTTGCGCTAGCGCCGAATAAGCGTTAACTAGCTCTACGAGCTTCACTTCGCCGCCGCCTAGAACCAAAGAAAGACCATAACGGCTTCGTTCGGTTAAGGTATTAATGCCCAAATTTTTAACCACCTCAAGAACATTGTCTATACCGGAGAGATATAAGGCTTTTACTGCCGGAACGTTAATTGATTGAGCCAGGGCGTTTCTTAAGGTTATCGGTCCGCGGAAAATTTCGTCAAAATTTTGCGGGTGGTAGCAATTATCTTGTTCTTCTTGAGGGATTAGGGACTGGTCGTGTTCTGGGATTTTTGGTTTTACGATAGAGGGACAATTTTCTTCATTAGAAACGAACTCGGTTGGAACATCAAAGAGAACGGTGTCCGGCGTAAATCCTTTTTGAAAAGCGGTTAGATAAACGAAAGGCTTAATCGCCGAACCCGGTTGGCGCAGTCCTTGAGTAGCGACGTTAAAATTACCCTGAATCACTTCGTCAAAATAATCACGCGATCCGACTAATGCCAAAACCTGGCCAGTACTAGCGTCTTCCGCGACCAATGCCGCGTTTGTGCCTTTATATAGCTCTTCGTTGCGTTTTACGCCCTCTGAGACGACCTTTTCTGCTAGTTCCTGCATTGGCCAGTCTAGGGTAGTCACTACTTCTAAGCCGGCAGTGCGGACGAATTCCTCGCCGTATTGTTTATTAAGGTGCTCTTGAACAGCGATTACAAAGTGCGGCGCTTTAATACCGGTATTGGATTGGGTGAATTGGAAGATATGTTTTTTCGCTCGGTTTTTTTCCGCTTCGCTGATATAACCAAGCTTCTCCATTTGATCCAGGGCGTTATTTTTTCTCACTATTAGCTCATCAAAATGAGATCCCCACGGCGAATAATAGCTGGGTGCTTTTGGAAGAGATGCTAAAAGCGCGGCTTCCGCTAAATTCAAATCTTTAGCCGGTTTTTTAAAATAAGTCTGACTAGCCGCTTCAACTCCGTAAGCGTTAGAGCCATAAGGGATCTGGTTTAAATAAAGATTTAAAATCTCATCCTTGGTGTAGCGTTTTTCCAACAAAATCGCCAAAATCAACTCCTTAATTTTTCTGGTTATAGTTCTATCCGGTGAAAGAAAAGCATTTTTTGCTAATTGTTGAGTGATTGTAGAACCGCCTTGGGAAACGCGTCCCCGTGAAAGATTGACCAGCAGGGCCCGGAGGATGGAGCGAGGGTCTAAGGCCGAGTGATTGTAAAAATTAGCGTCTTCAATAGCGATCGTCGCTTGTTTTATTTTTTCCGGTATTTCTTCAAAAGGTATAACCGTTCTTTTTTCTTCTCCATGAATTTCATAAAGAAGATTCTCGCCGGCGCGGTCATAAATTTTTGTTGATTGGGCTACTTGGCGATTTTCCAAAAGTTCCGGATTAGGAAGGTCTTTGATAATTAAAATTCCCCAAAAAACAAAAATTAGCGCTACCGCGCCAATGCCGCCAAAGGTATAGAGAACCAACTTACTCCTAAACATAATCAAAGATTATTGAGCTCGGTTCTATCTATTATGCTATTTTTTCTGAAAAAATCAATCCCCCTCCGATGTCCATCGGAAGGGGATTTTTTACATTTCTTTTTCTGGTTTTTCTTCCTCCTCTTCACCGCCGATTTCCGCTCCCGCTTCTTCGTCTTCTTCGTCTTCATCGTCCTCTTCGGTTAATAAATCTTCTTCCGCGCTGATTAAGTCAGCTTCGGAATCGTGAACGTTTTCAAATTGTGACATAATCTTATAAGCACTAACGACCTTTGTTTAAGCTTTTATTTACGTATATGTAATTATGTAATTCGGTAATTTCACTATAGAAGAAAATTATATTTATACAGACCATTCTGTCAACCCCCTATAGAGTCTTGCTATACTAAACGAAGTGGGAATTGTTTCGTTACATACCGGCGGAATCCATCTTCCAACGATTTGCCGCGGTTATGGCCACCGCAAGGGCATCGCTGGCGTCGTCGTGTCCCTGTAAATTATTAATCTTGAGGAATTTCTTGACCATAAACGCCACCGCTTGTTTATCGGACATTCCATAGCCAGTCAGGGCGGTCTTAATTTGTAACGGCGTATATTCAACTAGAGCAACGCCCACCTCCTTGGTTTTTAATAGAATAATTCCCCTTGATTCCGCCACTGCCAACGCGGTTTTTTTATTTTTAGCGAAAAACAATTTTTCCACGGCCACTAAATCTGGCCGGAACTTTTTTAAGAGTTTGGCGTAGGATTCCGCCATAGAAAGCATTTTATCCTTGCCGGAAATATCCAAAATTCCATAATCAACTAATTTTAGATCCGCTCCGTTTTCAATTGCGCCAAAACCGATTCTAGTTGTTCCGGGGTCAATGCCTAATATTTTCATTAATTGCTATTAGTTATTACGTTTTGCACATCATCGCGTTCTTCCAAGGCGTTTACGAGGTTTTGCAGTTTTTGCTTTCCCTCTTCGGAAATCTGTTGCGGAAATTTCGCTTGCCATTTTCCGCCGGCTTTTTCAAAACTCCAGAGCACGCTTCCTTGCTCCGCTATTTTCGCGTCGTTTTCGGAAAGTAAATGCTTTACCTCGGAAATTGTTCTATTGCGGCTGTCGGTAATGGCTTCAATAATCAGAGCCGAGCCCTCCGGACCGTAGGCCTCAATGGTTAATTCCTCAAGATTTTTATTTTCCGAAGCCTTACTAATAGCCCGTTCAATATTTTCCTGCGGAACTTTATTTTCCTTCGCCTTTTCAATAACAGAACGAAGTCGAGGATTAAAATCCGGATTTGGCCCAGAGCGGGCGGCGATAGAGACGGCGTTTAGGAGTTTGGAAAAAGTCGCGCCTCGTTTTTTATCCACTACGCCTTTTTTATGCTGTATTTGGCTCCATTTATTATGTCCGGACATATTACAGCTTTTAGCTTATAGTTTTTAGCTTTTAGTTTCAATGTAGGAAAAGATGTTGATTAAGCGCGGAAATAAAATCCCCTCCGATGTTTATCGAAGGGGAATTGCCTACCAAGGCCAAGATTTCTGGCGATCAAAGTGCTCGTTGTAGATTCGCCAGACATTTGACTGGGCGCCATTACGGTAAACATGGAGTTTACCATAGGTTGCCCCCACAACCCGATCTTTTTTCAGGGCCGTGAGCGAGACGGATATCTCGCTGCTCCATTCCGACCAATTACTTAGCCGGAGGGCCGTGCGCTGTCCTGGATTCAGTCTGGGCGTTTCTTCGCCGCCTTGACCGAAGGTGACCTGGCTTCCGTTCACGGAAATTTCCAGGTCATACTCGCTGAGATTGATGATTTCCAGCGAATAGTTCGGAGAAGAGCTAAAGATCGGAATATTGGTATCCAATCCGATCAAGTGGCAGGCGGACAATCCGACCACTGCTAGCGCTAAGAACGCGAATTTGAACATTTTTCACCTCAAAAATCTGTTTTAATTATAGCACCAATCAAATAATTTGTCAATAGGAGGCAGTTCGCGCTTGATATTTTTAACCATCGGGATTACGATTTACATAATGGCTCAAGAATCTTCAGAATTGCTTCAAAAAATGAAGCGGGAAAGCGAAGAAAGGGAAGCGATGAGGAAGGCCTCCGTGTCCGGTTTAACCTATTTTGACGCCACCAAGACTCCGGTCCAAGCAGAATCATTAAAATTAGTTGATGAAAAAAAGGCGCGCCGGATTCAGGTCGCGCCTTTTCAATTAAAAGCGAAAAATTTGGCGATCGCCGTTTTTAATCCCTCTGAAAAAAGTACTAAAGAATTTTTAAAAGCGTTGGAAGGCGAGGGCTATCAATTAAAAATTTATATTGCGTCATTAAGCTCTTTAGAGCAGGTTTGGCAAAACTTTAAATTTGTCTCCAAGCCTAGCGGCGCGATTACCGGCAAAGTCACTATTGAAAAAGAGCGATTCGGGGAATTATATAAAAAATTAACCAGTTTGCCGAAGGTTAAAAAAGAGATTGATAATTTTGACGTGAAGACTTTTTCTACTCCCCAGATCTTGGAAGTGGTGTTGGCCGGAGCAATGAGCAACCGGGCTTCCGACGTCCATTTTGAAGCGGAGGAAAAAAGCGTCCGCTTGCGTTATCGGGTAGACGGGCTTTTGCATGACGTGTCGCCGGATTTTTCCAAGCAAATTTATAGTTCGCTTTTGTCCCGGATAAAATTACTTTCGGATTTGAAGCTTAACGTTACCGACCAGCCTCAAGATGGCCGGTTCACGATTGGTTTGGAGGATAAGGAAATAGAGCTCCGCGTTTCCATTATTCCTTCAGAGTTCGGAGAGACTGTGGTGATACGTATTCTTGATCCGTCGGCGATTCAGTTAAAACTTTCTAATTTAGGATTGCGTTCTGATGATTTGGTAATTATTGAAGAAGAATTGAAGTCGCCAAATGGCATGATTTTAAATACCGGTCCAACCGGTTCGGGAAAAACCACCACTCTCTACGCCTTTTTACTTCATAAACGGACACCGGAAATAAAAATCATCACTGTGGAAGATCCGATTGAGTACCATTTAGAAGACATTGAACAAACCCAGGTGAATCCGGAAGCGAAGTATACTTTTGCTTCTGGTTTACGATCTATTATGCGTCAAGATCCGGATATTATTTTAGTGGGTGAAATTCGCGATGAAGAAACCGGCCAAATTGCCGTTCAAGCATCTTTAACTGGGCATTTGGTATTCTCCACCGTTCACGCCAATTCCGCGGCGGGAGCGATTCCGAGACTGTTAGATTTGAAAGTCAAGCCGGCGAGCATCGGTCCGGCTTTAAATTTGGTGATTGCCCAAAGATTAGTCCGGCGGCTTTGTGAAAATTGTAAAACTGTAAAAAAAGTTACGCCCGATATCAAAAAGAAAATTGAAAAGGCTTTAAAATCTCTTCCGCCGCGGGTCGATCGGAAGAATTATGAAAATATAAAATTTTATTCGGCAAAAGGATGCTCTAAATGCGGTAATTTAGGGTATAAGGGGCGCGTCGCTATTTTTGAACTGCTTAAGGCTGAAGAAAAAATAGAAGAATTAGTTTCCGCCAAAGTTACCGAAGCGGGAATTTATAAAGAAGCCATTAGGCAAGGGATGGTAACGATGCAACAGGATGGCATCTTAAAAGTTATTTCCGGTATTACCACCTTTGAGGAGGTGGAAGGAGTAACCGGACCAATAAAGTGGTGAGCCTAGCTCACCCACAAGGGAGAAACCATTGATCTGTGGGCATATGTCTTCGGAGAAGGCATTATAATTCTTTTAATAAATTAAAAGAGGTTTGAAAATTTCCGAGGAGTAGTCCAGTCGGAACCAAACTATCCTAAGGTCTAAGAAAAGTTCTTTGCCCACAGGTCAATGATTTCTGCCTACATTCTAGCACATCTTATCTCACTTGTCAATGGTTCGCTGGTATTCATGTTTTGGAAACAGCGTTGCCGACTTCCAGTCACCGCCGCGGGCGGGATCCCGCCTTATCTAATTACATATTAGTGGCGGGACGAGTCGGCACGCTTCTTATCTCGCCCCAATGCCATTCGTTAAAAATAAAACGAATGGGCCGAGCCATTGGGGCTCCGATACGTTCCAAAACATAAACACCAACTCACTTTATTATTAAAAGAGCGTAAAATTTTTTTATTTGTTAGAATATAAGTAAATGGAAGATAAAGTTGTCAAAAATAATAACCAGGAAGTAACTGTTGATTTTGTTTTAAGGCCAAAGAG
>CAYHXN010000004.1:0-41976 GCA_964360605.1 uncultured Candidatus Saccharibacteria bacterium
AAGAGTTGGCAGTGCCAAGATCAATGCCGACATTTTTATTGAGAATACTGAAAGGGAGTTTCATGAAAGTCTTACGAAAGTACGAAAATTTACGAAATTACGAAAAGTTTTTTTGTTTCGGTTTCGTACTTTCGTATGTTTTCGTATTTTTCGTAAGTTTAAATCATTTAATCTTCTTCAGCAACTCTTCTAAATTCACTAATTTAGCGGTCTGGGAGTCACGGGCTTTGAGCTCAATCTGGTCACCGGTTTTCTCGCTTACTACCGCGCGCCATGGAATGCCCAAGAGGTCAGCGTCGGCAAATTTCTGGCCGGCGGAAACATCGCGATCGTCATATAAAACTTCCACTCCCGCTTCTTTCAAATTTTTATAAATTTTCCTCGCTCTACTCTCTACTCCCTTTCCTTTTATTTCTATTAAATGCGCTTGGTATGGGGCTATAGATTTTGGCCAAATAATTCCGCGTTCATCATTATAAACTTCTACCAAAGCGCCCATAATACGCGATGGCCCGATTCCATAAGAACCCATTACTATTAGCTCCTGAGAACCATCTGGTTTTGCGTATCGCAAATTAAACGCCTCGCTGTATCGGGTGCCCAATTTAAAAACATTGGCGACTTCAATACCCGCCGATTCTTGGATTTCTCCGGAGCCGCAAGTCGGACACTGAACCCCCTTTTGAACAACGGCAATTTCTTTATTTTGCGAATATTCGCATTTGTTGCAATAAAAAATCGTGTCTTCTCCGGTCGGATGTAAAAGCTGAAATTCGTGAGTGTATTCTTTGGTAAAAGCGCCGCCGGCGGCTTCGGTAAGTTTTACTTTTAAAGACAACCGCTTAAAAATCTTCTGGTAGGCCTTGATGACTTTTTGATAATATTCTTCCAAATTTTCCTTGTCGGTATGAAAACTGTAAAGGTCTTTCATTAAAAATTCCCGGCCGCGAAGAAGTCCGTTTTTAGCCCGCTGTTCGGCGCGAAATTTAGTTTGAATTTGATAAACCGCTTTGGGTAAATCCTGATAAGAATTTATAAAATGTTTGGCAATGGCGGAAATCACTTCTTCATGAGTCCATCCTAGCGCGAACTCTTCGCCAAACGGAGATTTAAATTCATAGGCGACGTTAGTGTGCCAACGTCCGGATTTTTCCCAGTATTCTTTGGCGACTAAAGACTGCATCAGCAATTCTTCAGCCCCGATAGCGTTCATTTCCTCGCGGATTATATTTTTTATTTTATCCAAAACCCGTAAGCCCAGTGGCAAAAAAGAATAAACGCCAGCGGACATTTTTTGCACAAAACCGCCCTTAATAAGGTATTTGGCATTAACCGCTTCCTCGTCGCTGGGGAAAGTTTTAGAAGTTTTAGAAAAAAGTTCTGATTGCTTCATAAAAAAACATAATCCGGATTACACGAATCGCTATCCGAATCTAGCGAATAAATCAGTATTATTCAGAATTATATTAAAATTTCTCTCTTGTGTAAATCAAAAAAGCCGCGCGACATCCCGCACCGTGACTGCAATCATCAGGAAAATTAAAAAAATGAAGCCAGCGGCATTGGCGGAACGTTCAAATTTTGGCGAAAGCGGCGAGCCTTTAATTTTTTCAACAATAATAAAAAGCAGTCGGCCACCGTCTAACGCCGGGAATGGAAAAATATTGAGAGCAAAAAGGTTTAAAGAAATGAGGCCAATAAGCTGGAGGAGATAAGCGAAGCCGAAAGATCCGGCCTGATTCGCCACTCCGAAAATACCAATCGGGCCTACAAAGTTCGCCATTAGAGGAGCGTTGGTAAAAAGTGCCAATAACAACTGGCCTAAAGAAATAAAAATCGCGCCCACAATTCCAATGCCGGCAGTAAAACCTAAGGCCAAACTTTCAAAAAAAGGCTTTTTATCAAATCCGGCTTCCGTGAAGACAACGCCTAAAGCTCCCTGCCCTTCAGGAACTTCCGCTCTGGGCGTTATTTTAAAACTTAATTGTTCTCCGACCCGATTCACAGACAAAGAAATTTCCTTACCGCGGTTCGCTTGGATAAAAGAAGAAAACTCCTCTCCGCTTTTAAAATCAGCAAGAAAATCTCCGGCTTGAAGGCCGACAGCCGCCGCCGGCGTTCCAGGTAAAACATCGCTGATAACAACCGCCTTGGGAGCGCCAAGCATAAACACCGAGGATAAAATCGCCCAACCCAAAAGGAAATTCATCGCCACGCCAGCCAGAATGATTATAATTTTTCTCCATGTCTTTTGCGCGTAAAAACTTCTTTGCTCTAATTCCTTGTCTTTTACGTCATCAACCCTATTTTCCCCATATATTTTTACGTATCCACCGAACGGCAGAAGATTGAAACTGTAAATAGTCTCGCCAATTTTTTTAGAAAAAATCCGTGGCGGAAAACCGAATCCAAATTCTTCTACTAATAAGCCGAAGTATTTGGCGGCGATAAAATGGCCCAATTCGTGGACTAAGATTAAAACAGAGATTCCAATTACTACAAAAAGGATAATCATTCGTTAATTTCTTTGATTTTGGAAACCAAAAGGTTTTCTAATTCTAGATTAGATTTGTCCACTGCTTTTTGAATTTGGTCACGAAGTTTGAATTTTTGATCTTCGCTAATTGTTTTCGCTTTAAAATCGGCTTCTACTCTTTTGTTGGCGTCGTCTCGTGACGCGCGAATCCTAATTTTTGTTTGCTCGGCGATGGATTTTATTAGTTTAATAAGTTCTTGGCGGCGTTCATCGGTCAGTGTCGGCAAATTTATCCGGATTAAATTACCTTGCGTATTCGCTGTAAGTCCCCGGCCGGATGCCTCAACGGCTTTAATCACGGCGCCCAGCGCTTCCTTGTCCCAAACGGAAATATCAATTTCTCTAGGCGGAACAATCGTGATTGATCCTAATTGCCGAATTGTTAATTGTTGGCCGAGATAATCAACTTTAATATCTTCAACTAATTTAGCGGTGGGACGGTTGGTTCTAATATTCAAAAACTCCTGCCTTAGGCCGTCAACAAATGTTTTGAGTTTTTGTTCTAAGTCTTTGGCTATATCCATTTTAAGTTTATAAAGTTTGTAAAGATATAAAGTTCTTAAAGTGCTATAACTTGCACACTATAGGTAAAAAGTATATCAAAATACCCAAGAAAACCGCGAGTATTAATAATGCGAAGGCTTTATCCATTTGATTTTATAAAAGATGGGCTTTAAGGACTTTATGAACTTTTAACTTGCTGGAGCATTGTTTCTAACTGCAACCTTTTATTGGTGTTGTATCTTTTGATCATTGACCAGCGGTGTAAAACTTCTTTAATCGCCTTCCAGTTTTTAATAATATCACGACGGAGCTCGCTTATTAAGCCCGCGATAAATTCTTCCAAAATCTTATCTTCTCCGGTTTCTTTTACTTGATCTACTAATTCTTTGATGATTTCTTTGCGCCGACTAACCGAGGATCCAAAAAATTCTTTGAGTCTTGGATTTGTCTCGATGCCTTGATTAAGAATCTCGGATTTCCCGTGCACATATATTTTTTGAAGGCGCGATACGAGGGTAGGCAACAAAACCTCCTCGTTTTTAGCTATCAAAATAATCAGCGCGTGGCTTGGCGGCTCTTCCACGGTCTTCAAAATCGCGTTTTGCGCTTCGTCCGTTAAAGAATCGGCATCTGGTACGATTAAGGTTTTCCGTGCCGACCTAATCGGTTTCTGCCACAAAAAAGCTATTCCTTGGCGCACATTATCAATTCCGAAGCCCGACAAAATTAAAGAGTCTAGCAAAACCGCGTCGGGTTTTTCTCGCCATTTTTTTGATTCTAAATAATTAATAAATTCCTTCGCGAAATTCACCGCTTCGCCGCTGCCTTCTCCAAAAAATAAGTATCCATGAAAAAGGGAGTTTTTATCCGCTAATTTTTTAAAATCTTTTTTTAATTCTGCGATAACTGCCATAAGTTTATTATAACAAAGTTATCAACATCACAATTTTCGCGTTTCTTGTATAATAAATTTATTGTTCTTTAAAACAAATTTGGTGTCCCCTTCGGGGGACACCATTAGAATCCTCTGGTAGCCGCGTTCTCGCGCTTGCCGGCTCTAGGGGAAAGGGGCTCTCACGAGTCTCCCAAACGACGCGCCAGCGACATTTCTAAGTCGCCGATCCTTCGGGACACGGAGGCAAGCGGATCCCCGGACATGTTAACCACTGTCCGGGGCTTTTTTTATTTATTGGGAATAAAAAACCCCGAGACCGAAGTCTCGGGGAATGCCAAAATTTTTCCTATCCGCCATGTTCACTTTCCGAGCAAAGCTGAAGTACTATCTAATTATTGTAGCCATTCAGTGCTCGCTCGGCGGCTGGATAGAAATAGTGGGCTTTTTCCGACGACAGTGAGGCGTCCCTCACTGTCGTCGGATAGGACGCCTACCGTCTAAACGGCAGGCTTTAGCCCCCAGAGAATCCAAGATGGATCGGTTGCGCGACCGTCCATCCTACCAGCTCAAAAGCGGGCAACCCGCCGGCCAGTCATGCCCGTATCGGGCTGAACTCTCCTTCGAACCTTCAAACCAATGTTTTTCACAAAGAGCAAGGGAGGGGGCTTGAGGTAACCGGCTTAGACAATCGCCGACGTGTTTTAGCACTCCCTCAAGCCCCCTGCTTCAGAAAACCATTCGCAATGATTTGCTGGAGCAGGGGGCCGATGGGCACAGTACATCCTGTACATTAAGTGCTCCATCGGCCGGTTGTTTTTTCAAAGGTGCTGTGTTTCACCTCTTCTTCGGAGGCGCGCGCTTTTTGGTTAACTGAGCGCGATCCGCACCCGAGCTTGGGATGGCCTTGCGGCTGTCCCAAGCTCGGGAGCTGATTATCAGTTTCGCCCTGCTATTATAGCAAACCCACAGGATTTGTCAAGGACTTCGGAAACTCACTTTTCGGAAACAGTGTGGCTGATCTCCTGCGGATCGGCCCACTTCTTATCTCGGCGCGTTGCCGATCGTAAAATTTGATAACGATCGGGCCAATCCAACGCGCCTCCGATACGTTCCGAAAAGTGAGTTTCCTACGTTTTTGGGCTTGGAAATTGGAATTTATGTGCTAACCCCGCCTGATGCCCTATTGGATATCCCTCAAAAAGAGGGTTTTATTAAAATGTGCTATAGGGCATCGGGTGGGGCGGGGAGACTTACGTCTCCCCATTGGACTTTTTGTTGTCCTCGATCGCCTTTTCTATGACGGCGATCTGGGCGATGGTTCGCTCCGGCGCCAGACGGGGATTTAGGACCCACTTTAGGTCCGTTTCCATCCGGCCCCTTCGGAATCGCGGAACGGTTCCTGGAGCCACCTCCAGCCCCAAATTACGGAGCTGGTTTCTGGCCTTCCGAGCCAGAAACACCTCGGAAACCTTCATTTGTTTGGTCATATCAACCTCCAATTCTGCGTCCATTATAGCATATCTACAAATTTTGTCAAGAGCCAAAAAATTCGTTTTGGATTTAAGTAAATCCTATCTCTTATTTAAAAGCGTTCTCTTATAAACGTCCAAGTGATTTAAAATCAAGCCAGCCCCCTTAGCAACGCAAAAGAGCGGTTCTTCGGCAACATAAGTCGGGACGCCAGTCATCCGTTTGAAGAATTCATCAATGTAATGGAGGTGGGCGCCGCCGCCGGAAAGAATAATTCCCTTTTCCATAATATCCGCCACTAATTCCGGCGGAGTGCTATTAAAAACACTTTGCACAGAAGCGGCAATATCCATAAGATGCGGGTTCAAAGCTTCGGCGATTTCGTTAGAATTCAAAACAACGTCGCGAGGAAGGCCGTTCACAAGATCGCGGCCGCGAACCTTGACCTCCATCCGGTCCTTTGTCGTCAGCGCCGCCCCAATTTCAATTTTAATATGCTCCGCCATTTGCTCTCCAATCGCCAAAGAATACTTTCGTTTTATATAGTCCGTAATCGCTTGGTCAAACTTATTACCAGCCACTCTTAAACTAGCCCAAGCCACGATGCCACCCAAAGAAACCACCGCTACCTCCGAAGTGCCACCACCAATGTTAATAATCATATTTCCTGAATGGCTGTTAATTGGAATGCCGGCTCCCAACGCGGCCAGAATTGGCTCTTTAACGATGTAGGCCTCTTTTGCTCCCGCTTCTCTGGCGGCGTTCATTACCGCCCGTCGTTCCGTTGGCGTAATTCCGGCGGGAACAGAAAGCACTACCTCGGGTTTAAATAAATTAAAAGGCCCCACTGCTTTCGCAATGAAGTATTTAAGCATTGCTTTTGTAATATAATAATCGGCGATCACGCCGTCCTTGAGGGGCCGATAAGCGACGATATCATCCGGCGTACGACCAATCATTTCCTTAGCTTCCCTTCCAACCGCTAAAACCCCGTTATCGGGAACGCTTAAAGCCACGATGGTCGGTTCGTTAACGACAAAACCTTTATTAGGAACAAAAACAATAGTATTGGCGGTTCCTAAATCTATGCCTATTTTTCTAGTAAACATGGTTTCATTCGCTTAAATTAAAAAACTAATTTCATTTTCAGTTTTTACTTTCTTATAATGTTAGCCCCTAATTTTTGAAGCCGTTCGTCAATTTTTTCATATCCCCTGTCTAATTCTTCAATTCCATCCAAAACAGACTTTCCTTCGGCGACCAAAGCGGCAATGACGTGAGCGATACCGGCTCGCAAATCACGCACCTGGAGATTAGCGCCACATAATGGCGTGGGGCCAAAAACTTGAGCGCTGTGTTGAAATCCGCTTTTTTGGAACCTACAGGCCGAATGACCGACGCACTCTTTCAATACTGTAATTCTCGCGCCCATTAAATTCAAGTCGGCGGCGTAGCCAAACCGGTCTTCATAAATCGTTTCATGAATTGTAGAGGTTCCATCCGCTTGCGTCATTAGTACGGCAAAGGGTTGTTGCCAATCGGTCATAAAACCCGGGTGTGGTTCGGTTTTAATATCAACGGCTTTCAACTGCCCGCCACTGTAAAACAATATCCCGTTGTCTTGAACTTCGTATTCGCCGCCCGCTCGCCGAAACGCGCTTAAAAAAGTTATGAGATGTTCTTGCTGGGCGTCTTCCACAAAAATTTTGCCGCCCGAAGCCGCCGCCAGACACGCGAAAGAAACTGCCTCATTGCGGTCTGGCAAAATACTATGAGTGACACCCCGCAAATGGTCTACACCTTCAATAGTAACGCGGCGAGCGTCAATTTCAATAATCGCTCCCATTTTATTCAGCATTTTGATTAAATCAATAATTTCCGGTTCCACCGCCGCGTTTTGAATAATTGTTTTGCCTTTTGCCAACACCGCGGCCAAAATAGTATTTTCAGTAGCCCCAACGCTCGGATAACGCAATAACAACTCCGCGCCGCGAAGACCTTTGGGGGCGGTAGCGATATAACGATCTGGAAAAACTTGAATCTCCGCGCCTAAGGCAGAAAGGGCGGCAACGTGAATATCCACCGGCCGGGGCCCTATTTTGTCTCCTCCTAAAATTGGCACCTCCGCCTCTCCGGTTCTAGCCAACAAAGGCCCGATGGCTAAAATTGGAATTCTATTTTTACGAGTTAAAGATACGACTTTGGAATTAGTTATTTTGGGAGTATGGAGTTCGGCTATTTGGTTTTCTATAACTACCTTACTTCCTAATTGACGACAAAGTTCCGCGGTGATATTTACATCGCCGATGCCGGGAAAGTTTTCTAAAAAACACGGCTCATCAGTTAAAAGAGTGGCTATCATTGCTTTAGTAGCGCCATTTTTGGCGCCAGCCAGTTTAATGCTTCCTTCAATTTTTTCCCCTCCTTGAATTAGAAATTTCATGTTAAAACTAGGAACTTACTGGCATTATAGTTAATTTTTGCTAAACTGGAAATATTCAATGACTCGCAAATCTCGTTTTTGGATACTTCTAGTTTTAATTTCGCTTTTCGCGACTTCCGCGCCACTGGTTATTTTGTACGCTCAAGGATGGCGAATTAATTTAGAGAGTTTGCGGATTGAAAAAGTAGGCGGAATCTTTCTAAGTCTTCAAGACGCTGATGTAACGATAAAGCTTAATGGTCAAATTATACCGCCAGCCAGCCCCAATATTTCTTCAGGAATATTTATCAGTAACCTGCTTCCTAAAACCTACGATATTGAAATAACTAAACCGAACTACCAGGCTTGGAAAAAAACGTTTTCCGTAAAACCGTCGCTGGTTACCGAAAGCATACCAATTATTTTGGTTCCCGAAGAGCCTAAACTAACCTTAATAAGAAATGGGGTTACGGATTTTCAGTTTCAAAACGACTTTCTTATCTGGCGCGATTACAACCAACATTTTTTTCTGACTAGTCCTGAAAACTTAGATTCCGCCCTTAATCTGACCCTCCTCTTTAATCACCTGAAGCAAACCCAATTGGAGCTTCTGGGTTTTACTAATTTAACGGAAATATTCCAGAAATCGGCTAACGAATTTTTAGTTAAAACCCAAAAGGCTCGGTATCTTTTAGACACCAAAAAACTAACCTTGGAAAAAACTTCTGAACTGCCGACACCGGCCGTATCCGACCTTACTTCGCCAAACCAATCTAAAATCGCCACCTCTACCGATAACGGTTTGGCGCTATTAGTAGATAGAGTCCGCTATAATTTAGAGTTCCCCAACGCTTCTTCAATCCGGAGCTTTAATTGGTACAAAGATTCTGAACACCTTATTTTAGAGTATCCGAAGGCGTTATATTTAGCTGAACTAGATACGCGATCCACGATTGGAATTTTCAAACTTTTTTACGACGTACTGAAATATCATTACGATTCGGAAAACGATCGGCTGTATGTTTTAACAACTAGCGGAGATCTGTCTTATTGGAACTTTGAATAACTTCGCCAACGTCGTTTTTTTTGCTAAAAATGAATGCCGTAACCAGTACGGCACCTCCTATTAAATCCGTTAGAAGGTCGCCTAAGGTGTCCTGAAGCCCGCCCTGAAGTTGCCAAAGGGTACCGCGAGTTTTAAAAACGCTGTCTAAAATAAATTCAAAAAATTCCCACCCCACGCCCACCAGAGCCACAAAGGAAACCGTGATCAAAATAGTCAGCCAGTAAACAGAAATGAAATTAAATAATAAACGCTGACGATTGGCGAAATATAGAAAAACACTGGCCGCGACTACGCCGCCGGAAAAATGAAGCAGTATGTCTAACCACGGTAATTTCCAATAACCGAAAAAAATCGTAGCCAGCGCGTGAACGAAAAAAACCGCTATAATTGCCAACCAAATAAAGTAAGGGGAGATTAAAATACGATGCATCGCTTTAACGCTTTGCCCATTGAGGAGCTCGGCGGGCTTTTTTCAAACCGTATTTCTTACGCTCCACCATTCGTGAATCACGAGTCAAAAAACCAGCCTGTTTAAGATTGCGCCGAAAAACAGGGTTTAGTTTTACTAGCGCTCGAGCGATAGCGTTCCGAACAGCTTCGGCTTGAGCATTCAGACCGCCACCGGAAACCTTAATAGAAGCGGAAATTTTATCAACCAAACTAATGGACTCAATCGGCTCCATAACTCGCATCTGATTTCCGGAAATTTTAAAATAGTCGGTGTAATTTTTTTCATTAACTACGATCCCGCCTTTTTTATTAAAAACCCGCGCTATGGCAACGGCGGTTTTCCGCCCACCTTTGGCAATAAAATAGCGGTCGCTTTTTATCTCCTTTTTGGGAGCTTCCGCGATTGGTTTAGTTTTAGATTTAGATTTGACCACCATAATTTTATTCAATAATAAGATTCTTTAATCTTTTATCCCGAAGCCAATTCTGGGGCAACATTCTTTGGACCGAAAGACGTAAAACTGCCTCGGGAGATTTCTCAAAAAATTGCTTGTAAGTCCGTTTTCGGAGATGGCCCATGTAGCCGGTATGGCGATAATAAATTTTCTGGGTAGCTTTGCGACCGGAAACGACTATCTTATCAACATTTTTAATCACTATGCGATCCTCACCGGTTAAACGCGGCTCATAATCAGCATGAAGCTTGCCCTGTAAAATATGAGCTATTCTGGAAGCAAGGCGTCCTAATTTTTGATCTTTTGCGTCAATTGTATGTGTCATTTGATTTATTAAACAAACTCAATGATTGCCATTGGCGCCGCGTCCCTTTTACGACGTTTGGCTTCTTTAATAATGCGGAGATAACCCCCAACTCTTTCTTTATAGCGTGGCGCGATTTCATAAAATAACTTCTGAGCTGATTCTTTGGGTAATTTAGACAAAAGCAAACGCAGAGACGGCAATTGCTGTTTCTTCGCAATAGAAACAAGGCGCTCCACAATCGGGCGTATTTCTTTCGCGCGAGCAGTCGTGGTCTCAATTTTTTCCCTCAAGATTAAGTTGCTGGCTAATCCCTTAAAAAATGCTCGCCTTGGTCCTATTTTTCGGTGAAACTTACGCATGATTATTTCTTAGCTTTCTTTGTTGTCTTTTTCTTAGCCTTTTTTTCTTCTTTTTCCGCAACCGCTACAAGTTCCGGCTCTTTGACTTCTACTTGGGAAATTTTAGCAAAATGGTCTTGTAAAATATTGCTCGCTTTACGTAAAGCCGAAGAAGGGGTGATACTCCCGTCGGTAGTAATATGCAAACGCAAGCGGTTGTAGTCAGTGCGATCCCCTACGCGCATGTTTTCCACGGTGAAATTTACGCTGAATACCGGGGAGAACAAAGAATCTAAAGCGATAACTCCCAAAGGAAGCTTCTCGCCTTTGCGGGCGTCTACCGGAACATATCCAAGGCCTTTTTCCACGGTAATTTCCATATTTAATTCTGTGTTTTTATCGGTAATGGTAGCGATATGAAGATCGGGCGTTACAATTTCAACTTGGGCATTAGTCTCAATATCAGAAGCTTTTACTTCCCGCTCGCCCTTCACTCTTAAAGTCAAAACTTGAGGTTCGTCAGTGTGAATTCGAAAACGAAGCTTTTTTAGGTTCAAGCTGATTTCCACGACATCTTCAACAACGTTTTCCACGGTTGTAAATTGATGTCCAGCGCCACTGATTTTAAATTTTGTAATTGCCGCTCCCGGTAACGAAGAAAGCAAAGTCCGACGGAGAGCGTTGCCAATAGTAAGACCGTACCCGGTATAAAGGCCCTCAATTTCAAAGACGCCTTCGTTATTGGTTTCGGAAATTTTTTTAATTGTCGCTGTTTCACTTAAGTATTGGTATTGCATGGTGAAATTTATTTATTATAGTAGTCTACGACCAGGTTAACGTCAAAGGGAATTTCAAAGTCTTTTGGCAAAGAAACTACCTTCCCTTCCAGCTTTTCTTTATCCATTTCCAGCCATACCGGAGGCTGATAAGTCTTTAAGGTGATGGCTAGGTCTTTAAAAGCCGGATGTTCTTTAGATTGCGGCCTGATGGTTATGACCTCTCCCGATTTCACCCGAAAAGACGGAATCGTTACTCGCCTGCCGTTTACCATTATATGCCCGTGTCCTACTAACTGCCGGCCAACTGATCTAGAGGGAGCGAGGCCTAATCGGAATACCACGTTGTCTAAGCGCCGCTCCAGATAACTGATAATCATCTGACCGGTGACGCCGGGATTTTTGGCGGCGGCGGAAAAGATTAATTCTAGTTGGGTATCCCGAATGCCATAAGTGAATTTAATCTTTTGTTTTTCTTTAAGCTGCTGGCTGAATTCGGAAGGCTGGCCGCGACGACGCTTACCGCCGTGAAGTCCTGGACGCTGGGGACGTCTGATAGTAACGCATTTTGGGGAATTGCAACGATGCGGCTTTAAGAAAAGCTTGGTGCCGAGCGATCTTTCTTTTTTTTCTTGGGTATTAAACATAATACATTACACTCGTCGTATTTTCGGTGGTTTCGGACCATTGTGTGGAATCGGAGTCACGTCTTTTATGGATAAAATACTGAATCCTTGATTCGCGAGCGATCTTAAAGAAGAGTCTCGGCCTCCGCCGACGCCACTAATAAAAACTCTTACGTTAAAGGGACCGGATTTTCTAATCTTTTCCGCGAGAGCAGATATGACTTTTGAAGCGGCAAAAGGGGTAGCTTTCTTGGGACCGGCAAAACCTAAAGCTCCCGCCGAACTCCAGGCCACTAAATTACCTTTGTCATCGGTTATAGAAATTAAAGTGTTATTATAAGAGGCTTTAACGTAAACTCTCCCATTCTCAAATTTCTTGGAAGCGGACTTGCCCGATTCTTTTGCGACGGCGGCTTCAACAGACGCGGTTTCTTTCAACGCGGTATCGCCCGTTTGAGTTGTTACTTTCTTTTTACCCATGGTTGTTTACTTTAACTCAACTTTCCGTTTACCGCTACCGGCGGTTTTTCTAACATTACCGCGAACGGTGCGCGAATTAGTTTTGGTCCTTTGGCCGTGAACCGGTAAACGTTTCATGTGGCGAGTACCACGATAGGCACCCATTTCCTTAAGTAAATTAATGTTTTGTTTAATAATCTGACGAAGCTCTCCCTCTACTTTATAATTCTTATCAATAAATGTTTTAATGCGACCCGCTTCGTCTTGGGTCAATTCTTTCGTTCTTTTGTCTGGATTAATTTTGGACGCTTCCACAATCTTTTTTGCCAGAGAAGGTCCGATACCATAAATATAAGCCAACGCGTAAGGCACTTTTTTATTATCTGGAATATTTATACCTAGAATTCTCATTTTATGTATTTAACCTTGCCGTTGTTTGTGTTTTGGATTTTTCTTACAAATAACATAAATCCGACCGCCGCGTCTAACGGTCTTGCAATTGATACAAATAGTTTTTACTGAAGATCTTACCTTCATAAGGTTACGAATTTACAAACGACGCGTGATTCGGCCACGTTTCCGATCCGGACTTAATTCTATGATCACCCGATCGCCCGGGATAATTTTAATGTAATGAAGGCGAAGTTTGCCCGCTATATGCCCCAAAATCATTTCACCGGTTTCATCCAGTTTGATTCGGAACATTGTCGCCGGTAGAGCCTCCTCTACCCGGCCGGTGGCTTTCACTACGTTCTTATCGGGCATTAGATTAGGATGTTAACATAAATGATTGCCGCTAGTCAACAGCTATGTTTATGCGCCCAATATCGGATGGAGATTTTTTAACCCAGAACGGCCAAAGGGAGATTTGAGCGCTTTCTAGTCCCGGAACGGCAAAAAGTAGGGCCTTGAGATCATTTTCGTTCTTATTGGCTAATTTTTGCCTCAATTCATCGATGTTAACTGTCCGTACTATTTGGGCTTTAAAATCAATTGGAAAACTCATTAAATCACGGCCGAAATCAGTCCGGGCCTGGCCATAAGAAATTTCAAAGGATTTAATCCCGAAATTTTCTCCCTTATCACGCTTAATTTTTCTGATCATTAAATCTTTGAGGTCGTCGTCTTTGAAAGCCATTTGTTCAATACTAGCTTCTCCAGAAACGGTAAAATTGCCTTCTGTATTCACGCTGGTGTTTACCACCGGTTTCCCAAAAACTACTTCATTGGAACCGTTAATACTCTTGAAACCGGAAGGAATTTGTTTGGAGATATCGGCCAGCAAAGTTTTTTCTAATTTATCAACCAATTCAGATTTCGCTTTTTTTAAATCCGCGTCGCTCGGGAAAACTACTTCTCCGATAAAACCGCCGGTCATTGGCGCTTTAGATTCACCGTAAAAAGCGTTGTATTTTGGCGTACCCTTAAATCCAGGAATGGTAAATTTAGAAACGGGTCCGATGTTGAAACTTTCCCCTGCCTTGTCAGCCGTCACTATGGTTTCAATACTGGAAGGAACAATCCGTCCTTCAATAATCTGCGCTTCCGGAACGGTTATTTCTTCACTCAACCGAAAAAGCTTTCCGTCGGGCGTCAAAAATCGGGTGGTGGAAACTAATTTTTGAGGACTGGAACTATAAGCGTTGTAAATAGTAATTTTACCGCTGGCTTTTTCCTCAACGATTTTCTTGGCGGAAGCTGGAAAAGAAAGTTGGAGGTTTTGTTTAAGAGAAAAAATCTGTCCGGGAATTTTAGAACTAATAGGATCTATTCCCACCGCTAATTTGTCCACCACCACGGAATTATTGTAAATCCATGGTTCTTTTTGAGTGATAATTAAAATTTCGGCTTTAGGTAAAACCTTGACCGCTAGAAACAAGAAAACTCCTAGGCCAACGGAGGCCAAGGCAATAAATGTAGTTTTTTTAATAGTCGGCAGACGAGGGCTTAGTTTTTTAAAACCGCTTAAATTCATCCTTGACGCGTTGTCGCTTCCGGCGAACCCCGATTCTTGCGAGTCTCGCTTTTTACGAATCGGCTCAATTATCGGCTCCACCAACCCTTCAATCACCTCTCCGGTTTTCCCCCGACTGGTCTTCTTTTGCCCAACTACGATATCAGAAAATTGCCGGCGGGAGCGGATGAAGAACGGGTTCAACGCTTCCAGTTTAGCCAAACTAGCCAGCTCAATAGCCTTATCATCAACGGATTCAATAATAATCTTTTTTTGTAAGAATTCCGCTTCCCGTTTGATTAAATGAAAGTTCGCTAATGAATCTGCCAGCTTGGAAAACCTGGGAATGCTTAAAATAATTTCGTCCGCGTCTGAATCAATAATTTTCTCTACAACCAAAGCCGGTTCATCGCTTTTATTGACGCTTAATTTTTGAATCTTTTTCATTATTTAATTTTTATTAATAACTTTCGGTCAATATCATATTAAACTTAACCAACGCACTCTTTTTTTCGCCATTTGACTCATTTTATCATACTGCGGTAAAAATGTAGCTTCTAAAACAGCCGCGAGTGTGGAGAAACCCGATTGGCGGTCAATTCCTTTAGAATATTTGAATTTAAATTGGTAATGCTCGTTTAAAAACTCTTCGTTGAGCGGTAAAACTTTCACGGCTGAACGGAATTTACTACGAAAGTTTGGCGCGAACACTGGTCTCGGCATTTCAAAGCAAGTATTCAGATATAAGACGCCGACGGCGCGATTAGAAAATGCGCCGTTGACCTGACCCGCCCAATCCGAAAGCTCCTCCATTAAAAATCCTTCTAATTTTTTCTCAAAATTAGGCGAGGTGTTCTTTTCTAGGTATCGCCCGATAACGGCTCTGGCAGTCGCGGGAGATATTTTGAGAGTTTCAGAAATAATACCCAAAAGATTGTTTTCTCCCCAACTAAGGTCGGCGTGGTGGCCAAGCCGGAACCCTTCTCCAATAAATAATGAGGTTTGCCCAGGAAAAATATTAGCGACCGCGAATAATTCGTCTTTATGAATCCGAGAAACCAAGTGCGACCAAGCTGTACCGGCCTCGGTAATAAAAGATACCGACCCTACCGGCAAAACTTTTTTAAAATCGTTCAGCGCCTGACGGGTGGTAAAGGTTTGGTTAAGCTGGACCTCCACGGAATGGGCGCGAAACCCTAGGGGGTTCACAACTCGATGACCGTCTAATTTTATGTTTCCTATACGAACGTCGGCTAAAAGAACATCAAAGTCGTTAACTCCGATTTTAGCGGCAATTTTTGCCCGTTGACGATCAAAAAATTTCCAGACCGCCTGCGACAAAAGATTATCTAAATCGCTTTCGTCAATCGGATCGCGCGGATTATCTCTTACTAAAACTACGGAGGAATAGAGGGTGCTGGCAATCTTGGAATCCAAAGCAAGAATAATCCGATGCCGACCGAGCTTTCCGAAGTGTTTTAAAGTCTTAGTGATTAACCCCGGGTCCCGTCCTATGACAATTCGGGATTTCACGAGCTCTAGTTCTTTATTCTCTAAATCACCGTAAACTAGGGAAATTTGGGTCAAATGAGGTAGAATTTCAATCACTAAAAAACTCTCTTTTTTAACGAAGATCCTATTAAAAAGAGTATTTAATGATTTTATCAGCACTTGTTGTAATTATACCATTAGTAGGCTTAATTTTTTAACTATTTACGCCTATTAAATAAAAATCCTTCCGATGCTCATCGGAAGGATTAAGTTATTTATAAGTATGCTTTCAAAACTTCTTTCGCAATAAGAAGCAGTTGAACTTCGCTGGTTCCTTCAAAAATGCGGTTTACCCGAGAATCTCGGTAAAGACGGGCAATTTTGTATTCTTCAATATATCCGGACCCGCCGTGAATTTGTAAGGACAAATCAATTGCTTCGTCTAAAAGTTCTGCGGAAACATATTTAACGATTGCCGCTTCTTTTCTGACATCGCGTCCGGTTTCGTAAAGGGCGGCTGTCTGGTAAACAAGCGTCGCAAGTTGGTATCTTATTGTTTCAATTCTTGCCAGATAGTTTTGTATTCCCTGCTTCATATAAAGCGCTTCTCCAAAAACCTGCCGGTCTTTCGCAAACTTCAATGCTTCATCCAAAGCGGCCCGAACGGCTCCGATACATCCAGCTCCCAGACTAATTCGCGACTGATTAAAAACATTCATCGCTATTTTAAATCCCTGCCCCGCTTGACCAAGCAAATTCTCATCTGGCACAAAAATATCGGACATGGCAAATGAACTGGTGCAGGAAGCATGCAGACCTATTTTTTCTTCCGTCACTTTGGTTATTTCAAATCCCGACGTCTTGGTATCCACAATAAAGGCGGAAAGGCCGTTGTGGCCTCCGAACTCATCCGTTTTCACAAACACGATGATAAAGTCTGCAACCGCGCCATTGCTGATAAATTGCTTGTTCCCGTCAATCCGCCAACCTCCGGCGACTTTTTTAGCCAGAGACTGAATTCCCGCGATGTCCGAACCAATGTTCGGTTCAGTAGTCGCGTAAGCGCCGATTTTTTCTCCTTTAATGGCCGGAACTAAATACCGCTGTTTTTGGTCTTCATTTCCAAATAGATATACGGTCGCGGCCGCTAGACTAACATGCGCCCCGACGAAAACTGATGTTGAGCCGTGGCAGTAGGAAAGCTCTTCCATTAAAATACAGAATCCTGTTTTTCCTAAACCGATTCCTCCGTATTTTTCCGGAAACGGCACTCCGTAAAACCCCATTTTTGCCATTTCGGAAACTAGTTCCGGCAAAATCCGGCGCTCCTTTTCCATTTGAGCGATTTTGGGGTTAATTTTTGTATCAGCAAAATCTCTCGCTAGTTCACGTAAAGATTGGCAATCTTCGCTTTCCCAGAACGGTGCCCAAATCTTTTTTTCTTCCTGTTTTAGGGCCGAACAAGACGGTCCGGTATTTTCGTTGACTAGAACCGGCGCTTGAATCGGACGGTTTTCTTGTCCAATAACGCCGCTGGGAAAATTTGCTTTGCGCTTGGTTAAAAAAGCCCTCAACCCTTCCTTGGCATCCTCTCCAAAGAGAAGGTCTAAAAAGATGCGTTGCTCCAGAATAAGAGCTTCATCAATGGGAAATTTCGCGCCCTCATTGACGGCTTCCACAATCGCATTGACGGAAGAATTCGGTTTACCTTTTGCGAGCTCTGAACACTTCAGAACGTCCTCTTGGGTAATTTTACTGAAAGTATTTCTGTCTACATTAACGGTTCTTAAAAAATTTTTGGCGCTGCTGAGAAGTTGGTCTCCAGCTAGCTCATCTACAAGGCCGATATTTTTGGCTGTTCGGGCGTTAACTTTTTTATCCAATCCGCTGAATAAAATTTCCAATGCCGCTTTGCCGCCAATCAGGCGCGGTAAACGCTGCGTCCCGCCAAGCCCAGGAATAATTCCTAAACCCACTTCCGGCAAGGCAAAAACCGCGTTTTTGCTGGCAATACGATATTGGCATGCGAGAGCCAGTTCAAACCCGCCGCCAAAACAAAATCCGTTTACAGCTATCGCGGTTTTCTTTTTACATTTTTCAACAGAAAGAAAAAACGCGTGGAGTCCGCTTAACGCTTCCTCGCCCTTTTTCCGGTCATCGGAAACAGCAAGCTGGTAAATTTCTTTTACATCAGCCCCTGCGGAAAAAACTATGGAGCCCTTCGCCGTAAATATTATGGATTGCACGGCCGAATTGTCCCTTAATTGAGAAAACTTCTCCTTCAGTTCCGTAAAAAGGTCAAAAGATAATTCGTTAACGGGAGGCTTATCTAGAGTAAGGATTCCGAATTCTTCGGAAATTTCCATCTTAACCAATTCCTTCTTCGCAGTCGTTGATTCAGACATATATTTCCCCTTTAAAAAAACTGAAAGTATTTTAACAGATTTTTCAGAAAAATCAAAAGCCCCGCTGTTGGCGGGGTTGAAAATTATACCGGGAAACGGCCGTTGGTTTTAGCCATTTTTTCCAAAGCGACGCAGGGATTCTTTAAACGCATAAGTATTTTGGAAAGTCCGGTTTCGTTCGCCCAAGCCAGCGGGCCGGATTTTGACATTGGAAACCCGATTCCAAGCAAACAGCCCTTTTCAATGTCTTCGGCCGAAGCCACGCCTTCTTCTAAGCATATCGCCGCTTCGTTCACTAAAGAGTTCATCTCGTCTTCAAAAACCTCTTTAGCCGAGTCAGCCGAATTATCAGGTTCGCCTAGAACCGAAAGATTGTTCTTAATCAAGGATAGAACGGGTTCCGCTTCTTCCGCGTAAGAATAAAATCCGGACCCGCTCTTTTGGCCGCGCCGGCCTTTTTCCACCAGAAGTTTTAAAATTCGGGACGGTCTGAATTGGTCCGGATAAGCATCGCACAAAATTCCCATCACCTCCAAGCAAACATCCAAACCCAACGCGTCCATTAAAAGAAATGGTCCGGCCGGCCAGCCAAAGCTAGTCGCTTCTTTGTCAATCAATTCCGGCTTAATAAGTCTTTGCTCTAAAATCGCCAGCGCCGGTTTGAGGTATGCCCCCAATAACCGGTTCATTAAGAATCCCGGGCAATCTTTGACCCGAATCGGCGATTTTTGTAAATCCATCTGAACAAATTCTTCCGCCTCGGAAACCAGGTTCGGATTGGAAAATTCGGAAGAAATAATTTCCACTAATTGCATTCTAGTTGGCGGATTGAAAAAATGAATTCCCAAAAGCCGGCTTTTATTTTTTAAGCCCTTAGCGATTTCTTTAATAGGCAGCGAGGAAGTATTGGAAGAAAAGATCGCGTCTTCTGGCAACTGTTGTTCCAATTCTGCAAAAATCCTTTGTTTCAAATCCAATTTTTCCGGCACTGCTTCAATTACTAAAAGCTCTGGTTCATCCAATCCGATAAAATCGTGCGTAACCCGCAAAAGAGATTTTTGCGTATTGGCTTCCTGTTCATCTATTTTGCCCGTAGTCAGAGCTCTATCAATGCCGGCATAAACTTTTTCTTTCGCTTTCTCCGCTAGCTCTTCATTAAGTTCTTTAATAACTGCCTGACGATTTACTTTAACAACAACTCTGGCAATATCCGCGCCCATTGTTCCGCCGCCAACCACCAAAACTTTGTTGATAGCCATTTAAATGCCTCTCAAATATCCGGCTAAATCATAAAGCAAAAAACGGGGCTGGTCAACAAAAAATCCCCCGAAGGGGAAATTCATGCTTCATGCTTCATGCTTCATGCTTCATGCTTCTTATTACCATCGCTCCTCCTTGTCCTCCGCCGATACACATAGAAACAACGCCGAGGTTTTTCTTTAAATCCTTAAGTATATAAATCAATTTCGTGGTCAGGATTGCACCGGTCGCGCCGACCGGATGTCCCATTGCTATTGCGCCGCCCCAAGGATTAATTTTTTCAAGACCCACGCTGCCTAACGGACTATCTAGCTTCCTCTGGCAAGCCAAAACTTGGGCGGCGAATGCTTCGTTGATTTCAAAAAAATCAACATCCGTACGCGTGATTCTGGCATTAGCTAAAGCGTGCGGAATCGCGTAAGCCGGGCCCATACCCATAAACGCTGGGTCGCACCCCTTAAATTCGTATCCGAGAATTTCCGCCTCCGGTTTGATTTTATAAAGTTCCGCCATTTCCATTGTCATTACAACCAATGCCGCCGCTCCATCAGAAGTCGGGCAACTGTTACCATAGTGAACCGAACCGCCTTTTTTGAAAAAATACTTTTTGGACGTCGCGGCAAGAACTTGGGCTTTTAAATTAGGAATAATACCTTCATCTTTAGCAATGATTGTCTCGCCAACCCGTATCGGAACGATTTGGGACTTAAACTTTCCTTCACGACTCGCACGAAATGCTTTTTGATGGGAACTCGCGGCAAACTCATCCTGGTCTTCACGGCTAATTTCTTCTTTTTTAGCAAGGTCTTCTGTTAACTCCCCCATCGATTCTCCAAGAATCGGGTCTCTAAGCCCCTCCATTAAAGCGTCTACCAACTTAAGATCGCCGTACTTTTGCGCTTCTCGCGATTTTCGCAAAACCCGTGGAATATTAGACATGCTTTCCGTCCCGCCAACTAAAACCACCTTGGCGTCGCCGGCTTTAATCATCTGGCAAGCCGAGACAATCGGCTGAAGACCCGTGCCGCAATTTCGCTGAACCGTAAACGCCGGAACTTCTTTAGGAATTCCGATTTTCAGCGCCGCTACTCGCGCGATATTAGGGGCATCCGATGATTGGGCGCATTGCCCGGCAATAACGTGATCGATCCGATTTAGGTCCGGTAAACCGCTACGCAGTAAGGTTTCCTTAAAACAAATCGTTAAAAGATCTAAAGCAGTAAAATCCTTGAGCTGTCCTCCCAGCTTTCCCATTGGCGTCCGGCAAGAACCGGCAATGACGATCTTTTCAGACATTATTCACTAATCAAAAATCTGCTTATATCGTAAAACAAAACAATACTTATATCAACCATAAAGACTCAAAGGTTTTTAATGCTTAATGCTTAGTTCTTGGTTCTTAGTTATCGATTATTTTGTTATTTCTTATTTCTTATTTGTTCTTTCTCCTTTACCCCCCCCTTGTCCTTTACCCACTTTGTTCTTTGTCCTTTACCCACTTATTCCAGCCATGGCTGGAATAAGTGGGTAAGGAGAATTAAACTAAAAAATAACAGCTATGGGAGATGAAAACGCTGTTTAAGATGAAGTTCATTATCAATACGATTTGCAATAATATAACGCACAAACGGACGCAGGTTGTAGATTTCTATTATAAAATCAATTTCGTCTCTGCATTCGTGAGGAAAAATAAAAAGGCTTTTTTGAAATTGATAGAAACCTAATCTTTTTAAATGAAACCGAAGGGCTTCTCTTGCCTTTTTAAGCCGGTGAGGAATATCAAAACAAACTAAACGCCATTTTTTATCCCAAATCTTTGGAACTGTAATTTTTAAGTCGTCTAATTTATAAACTAAGGTTTTTTGTTTACCCTCTTCATTTAAAATGATACTAATAGTGCCGTCTTTCTTTTCTTTATAATCAATAAGTTTGCTTTTATACAAAGCGTTGATAGATTTTTGTAAAGCTTCTCTGTCTATTTTCTCCCACTCTTTGTGAAATAATCGCCAAGTTCGTCTACGTTGGCCGTAGGAATAAACAAAGCCCAAACTTAATCCTAGCGCTAACAGCAATAAAATTTTCTTTTGTACCGATCCTATTTTAAGCATAGTTTTATCCTCACTATAAAATCATTATTACATCGTTATTCCTCCTTATTCTAGCCATGGCAAATATAAGTAGGTTAACGAATAAATTTGAACTTTTGAACTGTAGAAAACCACGGCCCTAAGGCCGTGGTTTTCGTTCGAAGTTCGGCACAAAAAAAGACAGCGAAAATGCTGTCTTATCTTTTTTTATATTTTTCTAAAATCTCTTTCTTTAAATTTTCAAGTTCTTGCTTCGCACTTTCTTGCGTGTTTTCCATAGATCTGTCTGCTTCATGTAAAATTGTCTCTAAACTCTTAAAAGTTCCGTCTGGACGGCCAAACAAAATCAATTCGCCATAATTTCGGTCTGTAATCATAATATCGGGCAGAGAATCGCCATTAACATCTTTTAAGATCGCAGTCCTTTTTTTGGCTTCCGCTTCCTCACGCTCTTTAAGAGTACTAGAAATAACTAATACAGCAATTACTCCGATTATTCCTACGACTGAGAAAGATGCTACAAAAATTTCCTTAGCTCTCGTCATTACGATACCTGTCAAAAAACTGGCTTCATTATACAAAAAAGCCTATTTAATGCAAGAGGCGAAACTAATAATTTAGGGTGAGTATTACGGCTCTATTATTGCGCGAGTTCTTCGCATTCCAGCCCCGACGGCTTCTTCTTTAAGAATCGTAAACTTTCCGACTTCGCCGGTATGAGTAACGTGGGGACCGCCACAAAATTCTTTGGAAAAAGCGTCGTCCAGTGATTTCCCTATGTAATAAACTTTTACTCGCTCCGGATATTTTTCCTTAAAGAAATATAAAGCGCCGGTTTTTTCCGCTTCGGTTTTGGAGAGCTCCATAAAACCAACCGGCAAATCTTTTTGGATTACTTCGTTAACTAAGCTTTCAACTTTCCCTAATTCTTCTTTAGTAACTTTTCTTGGAAAATTAAAATCAAACCGAGTGCGCTCCACAGTAATGTCCGAACCGTTTTGACGCACTTCTGGACCAAGAATCTGACGGAGCGCGGCATGCATTAGATGGGTGGCGGTGTGAAGCCGCGTAACCTTGGCAAGCTCCGAAGGGTCTTTAACGGTAACTTCGCCGGTTTTTAGATAAATTCCGTGGCCGCCGAACTTTTTTTCCGCTCCCGCTCGGGAAATTTCTTGATGTTTTGCAAATTCTTTATCAAAGTCATCGCGCTTTAATTTTTTTGCTTTTGCGCCGCCCATTTCTTTAATAGTTTCAAAAGGCAGGCCGAAACTTTCGTAAAGTTTGAAAGCGGCGATGGCGTCAATTTCGGAAAGTCGTTCTAATTCTTTTAAGCCCGTTTGCAAGGTTTTGGCGAATCTTTTTTCTTCTTCTTGAAAAATATCCAAAATAATCTTTGAATCCAATGCTGGATAAACGCCGTCGTATTTTTCGGTGACTTCGCTTAATAAAGCGGAGATGGGGTGCGGATCATAAGCAATCAACCGACGTATCAGGCGACGGAGGACATAGCCAGCTTCTTTGTTGGATGGCCGGATACCGTCGGCAATAAGAAAAGCAATGCCTCGGGCATGATCGGCAAAAATCCGCTTTTTGCGCTCATCTATTTCCTTTGGTAAAAGAGCAAATAATAGTAAGAACAAATCCGTTTCAAAAATCGTCGAGGTTTTTTGAACGGCCATTGCCAAACGCTCCAATCCCATCCCCGTATCCACCCCTTGAATTGGAAGCGGTTCCAAAGACGAATTTGGTTTCTTGTAAAACTGATTAAAAACGATGTTCCAAATTTCAACGCCGTTTACATAAATCTCAGTAGTTGGGCCGCACGGACCTTCACTGCCGGTGGGACCCCAAAAATTGTCCGCGCCTTCGCGGCGGATTTCCACATCGGGAGCGATTTTTTTCCAAATATCGTAAGATTTTTTGTCAAAAAGTACGCCTTTTCGCCAATCGCCTGCCGAAATTTTTTCTGGATCAAAAACGGTAACATAATCAATTTCTAATTTCATTACCTTAGTTATGAATTCATGGGCATATTCAATGGCTTCTTTTTTCCAGTAACCACCAAAGCTGAAATTACCGAGCATTTCAAAAAAAGTGAGGTGGCTTTCATCTCCAACTTCATCAATATCAGAGGTTCGAAAACATTTCTGGACGGAAGCGATGTTTTGAGCGCCGAAATCTTTTTCAGCGTCCAATGCTCCGGTGAAATATTTTTTAAACTGCTGCATTCCGGCAGTCGTTAAAAGTACCGAGGGGTCGTCGGGTAAAAGCGAGGAAGAAGGCACGATGGCGTGTCCTTTACCTTTAAAAAACGAAAGGAAAGATTTACGAATCTCGTCAGCAGACATTTAAACCTAGTTTACACCGCAATTTCTTATCCGTAAATTCTAACGCTATTCGGAGCTAGCCTCGCCCTCTAAAAAGAATTCAATCGTAACTAAAAGAAGCTTTATCTGGTGCACCGGAATAATCAACTTATCTTTTCCAGAACCATTAGTAATCAGCTGAGCTACTTCGCCAATTTTTTTCTCTGCCTCTCTAAAAAGCGCCGACAGTTCCGGTTGGTTTTCTTTGTTAAAACCGGAGTCTGCCGCGATTTGGAACAAACGGTCATAGTCAGCCGCTAAAATTTTAATTTCAACACTCGCGTCTGGAGAAAAAAGTTGAGCAATCGCGGTTCGAGCCGCGGCGGCGGACGCGATTGCTTGACCGAAGGCGTTTCCGTAATTTTCCTTAGCTAAAAGTTCGTTGGCTTGTTCAATCTGAAACTTAGCGCGATCCCAAAGCTGTTTCACTGACGAAGGAATTGGTTTTATTTCCGCTAAAACCTTTTCTAGCTCCGCTAAGTATTTTTCCGCGATCGCGATCGCGACGGTAGACTCTTCTTCCCCAATTCGGCCATTAGCTCTTAACTGGTCTATAAAGTGCTGGCGCAAAACGTTAATCTGGCTCTTAAGATCACTATTCGCGATTAATTCCCGCACTTCATCAAGCAAACGAAGGCGCCTCAAGAAATCCGAACTAGAAACATCAAAGCCCGGTAAAACCAAAACACCGCCAACTAATGATTGGTATTCTAGCCATCCACTAAAACGAATCAATAATGTTTCTTTACTAATCGCAAGCTGACGCCGTTCGGTATCGCCAAGATATTCTCCCCAGCGTTCAATAATTTCCGCGGCACCCAACTCCCGCAACGACTCCAGATAATTGAGCGCGCTCTTTAAAATAGCGTCGGCTAAGCCCTTGTCGTCCGCAGAAACAGTAAAGAGAACGCTAATTGAACGGCCGATTAATTCTCTTACATTAGAAGCGCTGGCTTGAAAATCGGCGTTTTGGGAAAATTTTTCATGAAGCTCATCAAAGATTTGTTCGTGGAAAAAAAGCTGGTCGGCAGTTTTAGCCAAAAACTTTTCAATGTCGAGGGTAGATTTAAAACCACGCAAGGCTTCTAGACGAGCCAATAAGACTGCCAAGCTGTCGGCGTAATTATCCGCCGCTAGCAAAATGGCGGCTATATTTTCATCATTAATCATCTCTAACTTTTTCAACTCGGCTAATTTGCTTTGAGCTATGTCTAAATCCCAACTAGCCTTTTTAATGACGTCAAAAAGCAAGGCCCGCTTGAATCCGCGTCCCCACTCTTTAATGAAATAGAAAGGATTAGTCGGTAAAAGACCGATGCTTTGGCTAGCTAAGTCGCTGTCAGAGCTGTTAGTAGCCAAGGCTAAATGCTCCCCAATACCTATAAAAGCCACTCCGGCCAAAATAAAAAAGCCCAAAATGGCTGTTTTAATACTCTTTTTCACCTGAAGTACATTATATCACAAAACTAGGAAGATGGGTAGATCCCGCCGCCTTTATCTGACGGGACCGGCGTCCATTTGCTCCAGCGGCAAATAGCGCCTTATCTCTCGCCCCGTCGCTCCGATGTTCATCGGAGACCAAGCCGTCGGGGCTCCAAGACATCCCGCATGATAAAAGCGGCGGGATCTTTTGAAAAATGAATTGGGAAAATTAGTAACCTTCCAAAGATTGGGATTTGGTATGAGCACGGATGCGGGCGAGAGCCTTGGCCTCAATCTGACGAATGCGTTCACGAGTTACGGTAAATTCTTTTCCAACTTCTTCTAAAGTATGGGTAACGCCGTCCGAAAGCCCAAAACGCATTTCCAGAATCTTTTGCTCACGCGGAGTAAGGTCTACTAAAATTTCTTGAATTTTATCTCTCAACAATGCCTGGGAAGCGGTCTGCGAAGGCGTAAGATTGCGTTCATCTTGGATGAATTCGGACAAAGTTGAATCTTCGTCATCATCGCCAATCGGAGATTCTAAAGAAACTACATCTTGGGAAATTTTTTGAATGTGATGGATCTTTTCTACCGGCATATTCATTTCCACGGCAATTTCTTCTGCTAGCGGTTCGCGGCCCAATTCCTGCAAAAGACGACGCTTAGTTTGGGTGTATTTAGAGATAGTTTCCACCATATGAACCGGGATGCGAATAGTGCGTGACTGGTCGGCTAAAGCGCGCGTAATCGCTTGGCGAATCCACCAAGTAGCGTATGTAGAAAATTTAAAACCGCGGCGATAATCAAATTTATCCACCGCGCGGGACAAACCAATATTCCCCTCCTGCACAAGGTCTAGAATACTCAAGTTCGGACTGCGATTTACATAACGCTTGGCAATAGAAACTACCAAACGAAGGTTTGCTTGAATAAAACGGCGACGGGATTCCTCGTCTCCTTTTTCAATACGTTTAGCGAGTTCTTTTTCGTCTTCGGTGGTCAGAAGCGGCGTGCGGCCGATTTCTTTAAGATACATTTGGACAGCGTCGGGCAAGGTCTCGTCCACGCGCGTGGCCTCTTCTAATTCTTTCTGGCTAATTTCTTCTTTAGGAATTTCAATTAATTGCTGGGTTTCCAAAACTTTAATGTTGGCTTGCTCCAACCTATTGTAAAGTTCTTCCAATAACCCGATATTTTCTTCAATGTGTGGGAAAAAATGAAGGACTTCGGAATCAGTCACGAAACTGCGTACCCGTCCGCGGGCGACTAATTCTTCCACCAAATTGTCATCCAGCTCAACGATTAATTTAGCTTTCTTAGTAGTTTTGACGCCATGCTTATTAACGCGCGGGGATTTTTTTATTCCGCGCTTCTTGGCCCGCTTGAAAGATTTTTTTACTTTTTTTGTTTTGGATTTTTTAGCCATAAAGCACAATCCGAATGATAAAAACTATATTTTAAAAAGATTCGCGCCACTCAAATTATAGATACCTATAGATTGTGCATTTCTTTCGTAATTGTGTCAAATTCAGCTTCAGTCTTGGCCACGGCGTCTTTGTCTCCGGCAAACTCCGCTTGGCGAACAGCTTGGGAAGCCGCTGTCCGTTTTTCTTTCCAATATTCTTTTTTAAGCTCTAAAATAAGGGTGGTGAAATATGGCTCGAACTTTTCTTCTTCCAACGGGATACTAGATAAGCTAAAAACCATTTCTATTTTAGGATCCACGGATTTTAATCCGGAAGCAATAAGATCTTTGTATTGAACCGGAAAATATTCCAAGTGCGGCTGTAGCCGTTCCAGCCAATTCTTCTGCGCCGCCAAAGAAACTAGTTGGCGACTAATCAGCACTCGTCGCGGAATTTTTTGTTTATCATTCAAAGAATCTGTTAATGGTTCGGCGGGCGCTGAAACCATATTTTGTTCCGGTAATTTATTTAACTCTTCCGATAAATCGCTTTCGCGAATACCAGTCTTAATGGAAAGCCGGCGAATCCAGTGCGATCGCTCTACCGGACTAAACATAGTTTTAATTTTCCCCAATACAACCCGCAATCCCCGCTTTTGCCGAACTGAATCCGAATCATCAGATAAATGGCGGTGAAAATAAAATTCCATTGCCGAAAGCGCGCCGGTAATAACCGCGCTAATTTCTCCTGGTTTTTCCTGAACGAAATCTGCTGGATCCTTACCAGAATCCAAACGCACTACCTTAACCGAAAAATCACTCGCTTGAGCAAGATCAATCGCCCGCTCCGTAGCGGCTTGCCCCGCTTCGTCGTTATCAAAAATAAGATGCAAGGAGTCGGCTAAGCGCCGAAGCGTTGCTAAATGATCGCCAGTAAGAGCTGTCCCAGAAATGGCGGCTAAATTCTTAACGCCGTCCTGCCACATCATTAAAAAATCCATTTGACCCTCCACTAAAATGGCGGCTTTCGCGTCGCGAATCGCGTTTTTAGATTTATCAAAACCAAAAAGTATTTTGGATTTGTGGTAAATCGGGGTCTCGGGACTGTTCACATACTTCCCCACCTCGGCAATTTCTCCGGGCATAATTCTTCCCGTAAAACCAACGGTCTTTCCTAAATGATTATTAATGGGAAACATCACTCTATTCCTAAAGCGATCCCAATAAGTTCCCCTTTCGGTTTTAGTAACTAAACCGGCCCGTTCAATATCTTCCACCGCGTAGCCGGCGTTTAAAAGATGGCGCAACAAGTTATCACTGCCATTCGGCGCGAAACCGACTCCGAATTCATTTATCGTTTCTTGTTTTAGACCGCGATTCAAAAGATAATCCAACGGGGATCCTGATAGGTTTTTAACAAAAAATTCCTGCGCGGAACGATTGATGTCGTAAAGATTGTTAATTTTTTTCTGGTCAGGTGTCGCTATGGAGCGGATTTCCACCCCAGCTTTCTCCGCCAGCGTTTTTAAAGCGTCAAAAAATTCCACGTTTTCATACTTCATTACAAAACTAAAGATGTCTCCGCCAGCCGCGCAACCAAAACAATGCCAGATCTGACGATCCGGAGAAACCATAAAAGAAGGGCTTTTTTCTTTATGAAACGGGCAAAGACCCTTAAAATATTTCCCCGCCGGCGTAAGTTTTAAATACTGTTTTATAACATCTACCACATCCAGCCGCTCTTTTATCACCTGAACATTATCTTGTTGCATTATCTTTAAAATACTCTTTATTAAATCAATTTTCAATTAAAAATCCCCCGTCATCAGGGGATATCAATGATTTGCAAACCTTTTTCTACCGCTTCCTTTTCCTCAGGGAACATAGCAATCGTCCGGAGATCGGGAACGCCTTTTTCTTTGTCAAAATCTAGAAGGTTTTTTATTTTAGAAACATTAGCTTCGGCCACATATCCCAATCCGCCGGTAGAAACATGAAGTTTGAAATGTTTTTTAACCTCGGGCCAACGCAACCCGAAACCGTAAATTTTTACTTCTTTCTCTGTATCTCCACGAACCACTATGCCGTCAAATAATTTTTGGTCTCCTAACTTATTTTTTTCGGCAATAACGATATCGGCGATGTATTGGCCGAGTTCTCCTTTAACCTCATCGTAGAGAACATTCAGAAAAAATTCTTTCGGGTCAGTCGCTCTTCCAATTGCCGTAACCTGAAAGCCTCCAGGCCACGTCTCATCTTTCATTTTCTCAAAATCGTATGTGCCGCGCCGCTGGAGAATGGCAACCTTGCCTTTATCTAGAAGATTAGTGAAAATCTGCAATCCCACAATCTTTTCTTTTTCCAAAGTCGTCGTTTTTTCACTCATCGCTTTACCTCAAAAAACCTTAAAGATTATAGAATATTGTTCTTGTTTAATCAAGAATTCGCTTATACAATTAAAGAAGAAATTTTGAGGGGAAAAATGCTCTGCCAAGTTGCTGGAGCGATTGTGAAAAACGATCGCGGAGAATTTTTGACGGTTGTCCGATTAAAAAAGCCGGAAGGAATCGCTATGCCGTCTTTTCATCTCCGCAGTACCAATAAAATAGAAGCGGAAGGCGATATTTTCCGCCGCCGATTGCAAGAAGAGCTGGGAATTGAAGCCGTGAACATCCGTCGTTTGCCGGAACTATTACTTTTTCATCATTCTTGTCGGTACGATTTTCCCCGATTTCGCGAGTCCATGCACGAATGGATGATTTTCCAAGTCCTCACTTGGAATGGTCAACCGGAAAATCGCCAATTGGAAAAATACAAAAGCTGGCAGTGGCGCGCCCCGAAAGAAATTAAATCCTTGATTGTTAAAAAACATTTTGACCTAGTTTGGACAAAAATTTGGAAAAGAATAAACCCCGTTTAAACGGGGTTTAGTTTTCTAAAAATTCCTTCAGTGCTGGCACTAAATCAATAATTTCCTGTGATATTCCATTAAAAGGGATTTTCTGCGCCTTCACCGGATACACTCCTTCGTATCGGTATCGACGCCATTCGCGAATAATCTTCTGCGGTTTTGGTTTAGGAGAACCCGGAGGCGTCCAGACATCCCACCAAGGTCGCCGCTTCGGATAATGGGTAAACATCGTTTCCAAATAGACTGTCTTTTGTTTGCCCCAAATTCGGTAAATCCGTTCCATTACCTGTACGATGGAAATTTGATCTAAATCCCGACCGTCATGTAAGTGTACTAATAGCAATTCATTGTTGTTTTCGTGATTAGCGTTGCAAATCGCCACTTTCGGCAATCCTAAATTCAAAACATGATTGAGCAAACGCTTCTTAATCCTTTGGTACTCTCGGGACTTAACCATGTAATGATATCGGTTGGCATCATTTTTCTCGTCATCCGGGGGATTGTAATAATCTCCGGGGAGAGTGCCCAATCCTACTAAGAAATACTTATTCCTTTCGCAAAACTCCTCCGTAAAAAATTCTTGTAGAAAAGCGAGGTCGTTATAGGTTCGCCGTACTTCCAACATCTTTTCTAAACCCCTCCCTAATCCGCCAATCATTTCATTTTTTTTCGTCCACTCTTTCCAACATTCCGGAACATCTAACTCCTGAAAAGAACGCGGTCGTTCGCGAATTTGAGAACGCATTGTTTCATAGGAATCATCCTCTAGATATTTCAGCCACTCCACAACGTAATTGTCAGGATAGAAAAAGGCTGGCTCACAAACGCCACGACCGGCTTCAGTTTCTGTTACAAAAGCGGAGAATTCCAACCAATTTCTGTTTAAATCATCGGGGCTCTTCCCGTACTGATCACAAAATAATTTATAAACAATGAATTCATCCCATCGGTCTAAAATTGCCCGATCTTCACAGGTTGTCCAAATTAATCCATGCCGTCCGGTATTCCAACGCTTCTTAATATCTTCCCAAAGGGCCAACCCTAAACGATACGGGTTAAGTGATCCGCCACCGCTCTGAACGCCCGCGAAGGTGTTAGCAAAATGACAAATTTCCGAATCTTCCAAGACTCCCTTGCTGGTCATAATGTCCGCTTCCCAATAAGCGGCCCACCCTTCGTTCATTATTTTAGTCAAGCCATTACGGTATAAAGAATGCTGTTCTTCTCTTATAATTTCTATAATTTCTTTTTGCCATGGATCCAGTGAAGCGTGTTTGAGACAAAATCCCAAAACGTCATAGACTGGTTCGGGGGGGTTAATGAAACCGCGATTAATGTCCTTGCGTCTTTCTTTTTCAAAATCAATAGCTTCCCGTTGGGCATCCAGCCAATCTTTGGGATTGACGCACTTATCCATATATTCCGGTAATTTTTCCCTAAACTGTAGCTTAGTAGGATCGTCAGACAACTGTTCCGGTTTTCGGCTATCCAATTCATCTAGCTCTCTCGGATTCATAAAATCACATAGAGTCGCGACGGAAAGACAGGCTTCCAGAAAAAGATCTACCTCTTCCTTACCCTCTTTAGTTCTTAACTCTTCAACTCTTTTAGCATTATCGGCGAATTGGTTATGAAGATCGGTAGGCACCATCCGGCACCAGACATTGTTCTTGAAAAAGTCGGAGTGGCCATAAACGTGGCCCATGACCTGTTTCTGAATAACTGAAGGATTTGCGTCCAACAGATAGGCGTAACTTGGATTCGTGGCAATGATCATTTCATAAATAATGTGCAAACCAAAATTATAAGAGGTTTTAAGCCGCAACGATTCTTGACCAAATAACCAGTGGGAATAACGAACCGGATAACCTGCATAAGCCGCTAGTTCACTCATTTCTTCATGATCCACCATTTCAAAACGAATCGGATAAGGATCCAAACCTCTTTTTTTCGCTTCTGCCTCAATCAGATATTTTTCTTTTTTGTAAGGAAACTTGGGTCGATTGCCTTGCTCTGGCCGTTTTTCTAACATCTTAGTTACCCTCCGAAAAAACGGCTTGGATGGCTCCCGGAATGTCATCCGCAGTACGAAGATTAGTCATCCGTACTAATGGATTGTCATGAAAGTAGCTTCTAAGCATCAATCCGAAATTTCCGGCGGGGGAAAATTTCTTCTCAACCGCTTTGGGATTACTCATCGCCCAAAGACGAGAAGAGTCAATTTCTAAGTAAGCGTATTGGTTAACTGACGGCAGAAAATCTTTTTCAATGATTTCCATGCATATTTCGTCATCGCCTTCTCCCCAATTAAATCCGTCGGAAAAATAAAAAATGTAGATATTCCATTTTTCCGGAGGATATTTCTCCTTGATGAGTTTAAGCGCTTCTTTGTGACCGCTGGAAGCAACGGTGCCTCCGGCACGGGTAGTGCGGAAAAACTCTTCTCTAGAAACCACGCTCGCTTCTCCGTCGTGAATGATCCATTCTCGCTCTAAACTACCGTAATACCGAAGAAGTTGAAGTTCCGTAAACTGGCAAAACGAATCAATTACTTTACGGTCTTCTTCCATCACTGATCCGGAAACGTCTTTGATATAAATCATAACCGCGTTGTACTGTTTTTTAAGAACCGTTTTTGATTGCCGATAACGCTTATCGTTGCGGATCGGGATCAAACGCGGTTTTTTGGGGTCAAAGCTTCCTTCAGCAATGGAACGTTTCAGCGCTTCTTTCCAGGTGCGGCGTTTATGAATTAGAGATTCTGGACCAATTCGGCTGACACTAGAATATTTATCCGTCTCACTTTTAATGGTTTTGTCACCTTTTGGCTTAATACGCGGCAATTTTAGGATTGCATCAAACAAAATATCGGCAAACTCATCAAGGGGCATTAAAAGCTCAAACTCTTCTCCGCGTCCGGTCCCGGCAGAACGCTGTCCGTTCTTACCTTGTCCGCCGTTATCTCCGTGAGCGGCTCCCAAGTCGGTTCCCGGATCGCCTTCTCCTTGGCCGACACCGACGTTTACACCGAATTCATCATCGCCCATATCTTCGTATGGCTTCGGATTGCTAAAGTGTAAAACTGGTATCTCTATCACGGGAATAGAAATTATTACTCCCCCATCGGGGCCATGAAGCTTAATTCGGGCACGTTGCAAATACTGCATCAGGTCTTTTCGCAAATTACGGTTGATAATATCACGGTACTCCTGTTCAGATTTTTTGATGCGTCCTAATCCCATATTAGTCTCCTTAAGAACTACAGCTATTAAACAATAAAAAGCCGCCCTATTCAAGGACGGCTCGTCTTATGTCATTTTAACGATGGCGAGGAGATTCTCCGTCGCCTCTAGCAAATACGGAAGCTATTTCTGAAAGAACGTCAGTCGCGCAACGATCGCAATAACCGAATCTATCTTTCATCCGCTTTTTAATCACTTCAATCTTATCCTGCCCTTCCTTATCTACGACCGAACTGTGCATTGTCGTGAAATTAATCGTGTCTTTACGATCGTCAAATAGCTTAAGCTTTAATGCTTGGTAAAGATCGTCATCGGACTTGAAGTCAAAATTTTCTCTTCTTAACGCTTTAGCGCCCGCGCTTTCCATTAATCGACGCCTAAACTCTACCTTAGAGTTTTCTTCAATTCCGATTTTAGTTTCCACGCCGCGCATCATCCGTTCATCGGAAGGGACCATATCACCGCGCTCGTTTTTTATTTTGCTTTTCGCCAAAAACGCCTGAACATTGGATATGTATTTATCGAACAACGCCTGGATATCTGATTCGTCAAACGCGATTGCTTCTTGCACCTCTGCTTTAATGATGCTCTGGAATTCCGCGTGAGCGTCAGATAATTTGCTTGTAAAATCATTAATTTGCTCTGTTTTAAGACTCCAGTGATTAGCCAACTTTTCTTCCAAAAATTTCTTGACTAAAAACCAGTTTACACAGGGCAATGCGTGACTGGCAGCGTAAGTCTTAGCGTGGCCGATCATATCTTGAATGTACCGAGGAGAAATCCCGATAAGGCCTTCATCGTTGTGTTCTGCTATTAGGTCATGAATTGCTTCTTCGTTGTATCCTTTTAAACGCCTACCGGCATAAAGCTTGGCTTTGTCTATCGCGGAAATTTTGAGGCTAGTCTTTTCTGAAGTGGCTTTAATTCGCGTAAGTACCGCCCACAGGGAAGCCATTTTAATGGTGTGAGGGCCAATATGAACGCCGCCTTTTTTCCGCCGATAGGTTTTCTCATAAATTTCAGTTTCTTTCTCAAAATTGAGAACGTATGGTATTTCAACCTCCGACATGCGGTCCTTTAACGCTTCCATATACTCATCTTTCCTCAATTTTTCGTACTCTGGAGTATTGGTAGCCGCGATAATAACTTCGTCAATATAGCTCTCCGCGAAACGTTTTGGCTTTACCACATGTTCTTGGGTAGCGCCCAAAAAATCGTATAAGAAGGCGTTCTGAAGTTTTAAAGCCTCTTCTAGTCCTAAAATACCCCTGTTGGCTACTTGAAATTCCCCGCTGAAATCAAAAGCGCGCGGATCCGATTCTCTTCCCAATTCGGCAATTTTTCTATAATTAATATCTCCGCTTAATTCAGTGGCATCTTGGTTTTTTTCGTCTTTAGGACGGAAAGAGCCAATACCAATCCGGTCAGCTTCTGAAAAGATCAGCCGGTAAACCCTGATATGCTTTGTCAACACTTCCCGCCAATTACCATTGTACTTTTTAAGGTATTCGGAATAAATAAAACGGCAAAATGGACAAAGGTCGCCTTCTACGTCAATCTGCTCGGTATCCAACCGCTCCCGTTCTCCGTCTTTGGTTTTTATTTTTAATTCGTTCAATTCCTGAACAACTTTCTGACAGACATCCTCCGGTAAAAGCCTTAGCGGTTCTTCGTGCAACGGACAGCAAGCGTCTTTCTCTCCGGGCGCCAAAGAAATAATCCGGCGATCGTCTTCGGTTTCCGCGACCCACTTGAAACTATAAAGCTTTCCCTCTTCCTTTTTCGTATAATCAATCAAGCCTTTTTTCAAAAGCCGCAAAATAGTTGATTTGGAAGAGCCGACTGGACCTCGCAAAAGCAAGAATCGTCTTTCCTGACCATCTCTAGCCGCAGCCGCGTGAAAAATTCCTACCAAACTCATCAGCGACTTATCTAAACCAAATACCGCGTCCTTGCCGTTATCAATCGGATCTTCAAAAAATTTGTAGTGTGAGAATTCACGGTTAGCGCGGATGTGTTTTTCTACTCCCCAATACATAATAGAGAAATAAAGGCGTTGGTGCGCTGAATAAGCGATGGAGGGTTGGGCGTAAACTCGCGATAGATAATCCTCAAAACCCATCTCCTCAAAATATTCTTTTTTGAATACTTTGGAATTAAATCTATCAAGCCCGTCTTGACCCTTCGTAGGTTCTGAATTCACGGTTCTCTCCAATTATCAAAGATTGTCTATAGATATAATAGAAAATTGACTCATAAAGTCAATTGACTTATACTAGGAGCATTATGCGTCAGTGTTCTAAATGCGGGAAAGGTTCAATAATGGGCGGGACGCGAAAGTTACTTCGCGGCCACTATAACCCGACTAATTGGAGTCGTAAGCATCCCAACTTACAAAAATACAGGTTGCCAACCGGCGAGCGGGTTTTAGTCTGCACTAAATGCTTAAAGACTATTGCAAAATTACCTAAGAAAACCGATACCACTGTTCCGACTGAGCTGGCGGTAAAATAAAATTCGGAGTATGGGGTAGTGGTAGCCCGCGTGCATGGGGTGCATGCAGCCCCGGTTCGATTCCGGGTACTCCGACTAAAATTCTCCCGCCTCCGGCGGGATCCCGCATACTATTAAAATTAGAATTAAGGTACGGGACCGGCGGACCGACAAATTAAAAAAGACCTCAAAGAGGTCTTTTTGATTATTTAATTTTCTCGCTTATCCAAGACATAATTTCCTCGGCGGGTTTTTCCCAACCCGGTTCCAGTTGAACGCAGTGGGCAAAGCGTGGGAAAATTTTTAATTCGGCACGGTCATGAACATTGTACTTAGTATGGAGGTCTTTCGCGAGATAGGTCGGCGTAATACGGTCGTTCTGGCAACCAACCACCAACACCGGGCATTCTATAGCGTTGGCGTTGACGGTGACACAACCTTCAAGAATTTCTTTAGCGGCTCGGCCGGATTCCTCATTGAATCCCGCGTAGTATTTTTGGTGCGCTTGCGACGGTATGCCATTCATAATGAATCGGCGCGCGTCTTCAAAATTTGGCTTAAACGCCTTCCAGCGGCGCAAGGAACGAAAATAATATTTGGACTGTGCTATTGCTAAACGCCACGAACAAGGATTAGTCGCCCTAAAAATCTTTATACCGTTCGGTGGAGCGGAATTAAGAAGGATTAAGCCTCTAACCGGGAAACTTTCTGCTACCCGCTGGACTATCAATCCGCCCATGCTGTGGCCAAGTAAAATCGGGTCCCAAGCGCCGGTAATCTCTACTGCTGAATAATCAATGAGGTTTTTTACGTCATCAATATAGTCCAAAAGAGAAACTTCGCCGAGGTTCTTCGGCTCCCAAGATCCGCCATGACCCCTAAGATTAGCCGCAATAAATAGATGTCCCCGAGCGGAAAAAAAATTTCCATAATTTTCCATCCGTCGGCTACTACCCCACATTCCGTGAACCGCGATAATCGGGGCTTTCGCCTGTCCTTGCGGCATGTATATATCAGTCAATAAACGCCGTTCTTTACTCGTGTAAAATCCGACTTGCTTCTTCATTTTTCCCCCTCAAGAAATTTTTCCTCCTCAATAAATCGGATTAAAGAAAAAATAAAACCGAAAGAAGCAACGGTGATAGTCGTATCTTTAGCGGTAAAACCTACAAAAACGAGACGGTTTTTGGGTATATGCCACATCTGAGCAGTAAGAGCTAACGGCGCCGTTGGCGGACCAAGAACAATACACCAGTCTATTAATGTTTCTGTCCAGGCATTCGGATTTTTACGATACCTTTTCCAATCTCTCGGACTTTCAGGCGCCTTGAATTCGTTGGTAACTATCCCAAAACCCCACCGCCCGCAAACATCTTCAAACATAGCTTCTGGCAATCCGCCCTGCTTAAGACGTTCTATAAACGTGTGGTTGAAGAAGGCGTAGGCAATTGTCCGTACTCCGGGAATTTTAGAAAGAATAGACATTATTAAAGAGCGCGACCAACGCCAGCTCACTAATAAGCCGAGAAAAAACGCGAACCCCAGCATTAAACCGATTTTGATTAATCCGTTCAACCACGGAGATTCTACGAATTGATATTCAATTATTTTCAACGCGCTCCAAATCCAACTGCCCACCAGAAATAAGAATAGTATCAAAATTAAACTAACAAGACCCAGAAAAACCCGTTTCCAAATGAACCGTAAAACGCTTGTCAAGAAGCACCTCCGAAAGCTAAGCTTTCAAGTAAGCTAAAAGGTATTTTGCCACAAAAAAGCCCAAAAATCCAGCGGCGGTGCCAGCCAGAATATCTAATGGCCAGTGAACGCCGGCAATAACACGGCTGATGCTGATAAAAAAAGCGGCGGCCAAAAAATAAACGCCCCAGCGCCAATTCATGGAAAAAATCGCGATGGCTAAAGCAAAATAAAAAGTCGCATGGCCGGACGGCAAAGCGGCGCCGGGATCATGCGAAAAAAGCGGGGTAATCGGCAAAACCTCAAAAGGACGTGGGCGGTTATAAAAAAATCTCACAATTTCTTTGATTAAGCCGCTTGATAGAACTACCGACAAAACTACCAAGAAAATTCCGCGCGTCCTTTTTTGAAAATTTTTCTCTCGCCACAAAAGGACAATAAAACCGGCGATCAAAAAATACCCGAGGTATTCGGCGCAAAAAACAAAAAACCAATCAAGAAGCCTGGATTGACCGGCAAAGCCGTGAAAGAATTGGAAAAGAGAAAGATCAAAAGACACTTGAAGATGATTGTTAAATATAATTATCGTCTAACGAAAGGCAGAAGCCCCATAAATCTCGCGCGCTTGATAGATTCCGCGAGTTTTCGTTGGTGTTTGGCGCAAACGTTGGTGTAACGAGGGTCAATAATTTTTGCCTGACTGGAAACAAACCGTTTTAAAAGCTCGGTGTCTTTGTAATCAATATTTTGAAGATTTTGTGAACAAAAGAAACAATTTTGCATGGTAATTAAAATTGGAGGTCGTCTGTTTTAATTTCTTCGTTCAAATCAATAACAGGAATTTCTGTAATAGGAGGCGCTTCTTGAACTGACTCTCCCACGGAAGCGATGGGGGTTCTGGAGCTACCGCCGGCGGGACGGGGTCCTAACTGGATGCGATCCGCGATTATTTCCGTAGTACGACGCTGTTGACCGTCTTTTCCTTCCCAACTACGGGTTTGTAAACGCCCTTCTACCATAGCTAAACCTCCTTTGGTTAAAAACTTGCTTGCTATTTCCGCTTGCCGCCCCCAAACAACTATATTATGGAATTCCGCGGCTTCTTTTTTTTGGCCGCTCTTGTCAGTCCAGACACGATTAGTCGCTAATGAAAAACTGGCTACTGGCTGGCCGCCGGTTGTCGTCCGCAACTGCGGATCAGCGGTTAAACGACCAAGAATAAAGACTTTGTTTAAATTCATGCTTTTAGTTTAATGTAAAAATTAACATGCGACAACATATCGCTACTTTAGAATTTCCTCTAGCTTCTGCGACAACGCTTCGTTGGAAAGTTCGGCCGGTGGACGAGGCTCCACGATTTGAGGAGCGGTCGGTTTGCCATTAACTCTTTCTCTAGTTTTTCTGGGAACCGGAGGGGTAATGATTAAAAAACGAATCACTTCCGGTTTTAATTTTAGGGTTCCGTTAATGTTAGCTATCGCGGACGATTCGGATTTGAAATAATAAAAACCGAAAAACGCCGAGACGTGTTTTCCCATTGGGTAAGCGAGTCTAATCTCCCGAAGCGGCTCCTGATAAGAAACCTGGGCTCCCGCGGCTTTTAAAACCGCGTCAACAGCGGATCGCTCGGCTTCTTGAGTAACCAAAAAAGAAATTTCGTATTCCTTTGATTGTTTTTCTTCTATAACCGAATCCATGTTTGTAAAACCTTAGCACACAACTATTTTGAATTCAACAGGATAAGTCCTTATAAGTCCTTTTCGTTTTCTGCTTCTTGATTTTGGCGAGCGCGAAAACCAGTACCGACCGGAATCAAACGGCCGATGATAACGTTTTCTTTCAAGCCACGAAGAACATCGGTTTTGCCTTCAATGGCGGCATTAATGAGAATGCGAGCGGTTTCTTGGAAAGAAGCCGCGGACAAGAAGCTTTCGGTAGATAAAGCAACCTTGGTAACGCCCATGAGAAGCTGAATGGCTTTTGCCGGAGCGCCCCCTTTCTTTTTGACTTCGCGGTTCGCCGCCAAAAATTGGGATTTTTCCAAAACGTCACCGGCTACAAAATCAGTGTCTCCGGCTTCTTTAATGCGCACGCGCGCGAACATTTGTCGGACAATCACCTCAATATGTTTGTTGTTGATTGTGGCGCCTTCAGAAAGATAAATCCTTTGAACTTCGTTTATAATATAACGCTGAACAAGGGCAACGCCACGAAAACGGAATAGTTCTTTAAGGTCAAGGTTGCCTTCGGAAAGCTGGTCGCCTTTTTTAATCTGGTCGCCAATTTTAACAAACAATTGAGCAGTGCGAGAAACGGAATATTCTTTTAATTCCTGATCCTTAGAAGGAGCTTGTCCTCCGGTGGAAACTTTAATTATTTTAATCAGGCCCTGCTCTTCAATATCTTTTATTTCACCGTCCTCTTCCGCTAAAATCGCCTTACCTTTGGGCGGACGAACTTCAAAAATTTCTTCAACGCGCGGCAAGCCGTGAGTGATATCAGAACCGGCAACGCCACCGATGTGGAAGGTTCTCATAGTCAGCTGGGTGCCTGGCTCACCGATAGATTGAGCCGCAACCACGCCAACCGCTTCTCCCAAGCGGATTGGTTTATTACTACCAAGATCATAGCCGTAGCAATAAGCGCAAATGCCATAAAGAGTTTTACAGGCAATCGGCGAACGAATTTTAATCATATCTAATTCGGATTTATCAAGAATTTCCGCGGTTTCTTTATTAATATATTCGCCGGCTTTAGCAACTGTTTTACCGTCAAATTTTACATCTTCCACAGGAACACGGGAGAAAAGACGCAACGCGAAAGTACTGCCTAAGGCGACGCCGTCTTCGCGATGAAGATCCATTCCTTCTTTGGTGCCGCAATTTTCTTCCCGAATAATTAAATCTTGGGAAACATCAACCAAGCGACGAGTCAAGTAGCCAGCGGAGGCAGTTTTTAAAGCGGTGTCAGTGGAACCTTTACGAGCGCCATGGGTAGAAATAAAATATTCCAATACGCTTAATCCTTCTTTATAAGAAGAACGGATCGGTAGCTCAATAACTTCGCCTTTGGGGTTAATAACCAGCCCTTTCATGGCCGCCATCTGAACCGGTTGAGACCAAGAACCACGGGCGCCAGAATCAATAATCTGATAAACGGAATTGTCTGGCTTTAAGGTGGCGGGCACTAGCTTTTCAATTTCCGACTTAGCCTTGAACCAGACCTGAATAACCCGAGCGCGACGTTCAGTATTGGTTAAAAGGCCGCTTGCGTACTGCTCTCTAATAATTTCAATTTCCGCTTCCGCTCGGCCGAGAATCTCCGGCTTTTGAACGGGGGTTACTAGGTCGTCCATTCCCCAGCTAATTCCTGATTTAGTCGCGTAGTCAAAGCCAATAGTTTTGATTTGATCTAAATACTGGCTAGTCTCTTCCATGCCGACATGATTAATAATAGCGGCAACCAGCTTGGTCATTTCTTTTTTATTCAATGCTTTATTGAAAAAAGGAAAATTCTCCGGCAAAGCTTTGTTAAAAATCAAACGGCCGGGAGTGGTTTCTAAAAGATTTTTTGGGGAACCGATTTTGACAAGAGCGTTTACATCCACAAAACCGGCGTGGTAAGCAAAAAGGGCTTCGTTAATGTCAGCGAAGTGTTTGCCGGTTCCCAAAGCATCCTTTTGCAGAGAAGTCAGGTAGTAACATCCCAAAACAATATCCTGGGTCGGAATAGCAATGGGATCGCCGGTGGCCGGTTTCAAGATATTCAAACTGGAAAGCATGAGACGAGAGGCCTCTTCTTGGGCTTCTTGGCTTAAAGGCAAATGCACGGCCATTTGGTCGCCGTCAAAGTCGGCGTTGAAAGCGGGACAAACCATTGGCGGAATGCGAATAGCTAAATCCTCAATCAAAAGCGGTTGGAAAGCTTGAATGCCCAAACGGTGGAGGGTCGGAGCGCGGTTTAAAAGCACCTTCCGATTAGTGATTACTTCTTCTAAGATTGCCCAAATTTCCGGAGTGGCGGTTTCAATTAAACGGTTAGCATTTCGGATGTTGTGGGCTAAGCCGCGTTCAATGACCTTGTTGATGACGAACGGTTTAAAAAGTTCCAGAGCCATTTTCTTGGGTAAACCGCACTGATGTAATTTTAATTCCGGACCGATTACAATCACGGAACGGCCGGAATAATCCACGCGTTTTCCCAAAAGATTTTGGCGAAAACGGCCCTGCTTTCCCTTCAACATATCTGCCAAAGAACGAAGCGGACGGCGCTGACTGGACATCTGTTGCGAAGCGCCAAAACGCGCGGAGTTATCAATCAAAGCATCCACGGATTCTTGCAACATTCTTTTTTCGTTGGTCACGATAACTTCCGGAGCCTTTAATTCTAAAAGTTTTTTGAGTCGGTTATTGCGGTTAATGACGCGGCGATATAAATCGTTTAAATCGGAAGTCGCGTAACGGCCGCCGTCTAAAGCCACCATTGGACGCAGGTCTGGGGGCAGAACCGGCAAGACATTCATAACCATCCATTCGGGATGAATGTTGTTTTGTAAAAGGGAGTCCGCGATTTTTAACCGCTTCAAAATACGCATCTCTTTCATTGGGTCTTTAACCACCTTAAGTTCTTTATGAAGCTCGCTAACCAGTTTCTTTAAATCAATGTTTTCCAAAATCTTGCGTATGGCTTCACCGCCGCTAGCGGCATGGAAAATGTTCGCGAATCGGCGGGAAAGATTATAAAACTCGGTTTCCGGCAGAACGTTTCCAACATAAAGAGATTCCAAGGCGTGCTTGGCTTCGGTCAAACCGGCGCGAAGATCTTCAACCTTAACCCCTTCTTTGCGGGCAGTTTTGCGTCGAACATCAAATTCTTTTTCTAAATCTTTGAGAGCCTGGTCGCGAGATCCTTCGTTGACTTCAGTAATAATATAGG
>CAYHXN010000005.1:0-40516 GCA_964360605.1 uncultured Candidatus Saccharibacteria bacterium
ATTAAAACCAGAAATTACCAAATGCTGATCTTCGGCACTATTATTAAAAACAATCCCGACATTTTTTCCTTCTGGCATTCTTCCGAACGGTTCTATCCGGGGGGTAATTTAGCTATTTTCAATAATAAAATCGTGGATGGACTCCTGGAATCTATTAAAATTCCATTGGATCCAATCAAGCAAGACGAAGCTGTCAAAAAAATTCAGTCCACCATCTACCAAGAACAACCGGCAATCTTTCTTTATTCACCGCTCTATCTTTACGTAACCACTAAAGATTTGGGGGGGTTAGAAGCGCAACTCATCAATTCTCGGTCCGGTCGATTTAGCAATATAACTGATTGGCACTTGAAAACATCCCGTTCTTTTAGATAGGGGTTGACAATCTACCAGTAAAGGTGCTAAAATCTAAATAACATTAATTCCTCCTAATTTGGCTACTTATACATCAGCAGAACCCGTTTTGGCTAAATTGCCTCGGCATTGCCGATAGTTTTTTGCGGTCGTGGCGGAACTGGCAGACCTGCCTGCCGGCAGGCAGGCGCACTAGTTCAAAAATGGGCGAGTGGTGAAATGGCAAACACGCAGGCTTCAGGAGTCTGTGCCGTAAGGCTTGAGGGTTCGAGTCCCTCCTCGCCCACCAGAAAAAAATAAACAAAATGATTAAACAAAATAAACCTAAAGTCCCAACCATTACTCAAAAGGGCGTTCTTAGATTTGTCCCATTGGGCGGCTTTGAAGAAATCGGCCGTAACTGCTCTTATTTTGAATACGAAAATGAAATCGTAATCATTGACCTAGGCATTCAATTCCCCGAAGAAGAAACTCCGGGCGTTGATTACATTATTCCCAACATCTCTTCGTTGGTTCCTAAACGAGAAAATATTAAAGCCGTGATTCTAACCCACGGCCACTATGACCATATCCACGCGCTCCCCTATTTAATTGAAAAGCTCGGCAATCCGATAATTTACGCCACCCAATTCACTAAAGCGCTGGTAGAAAAAAGAGTGCAAGAATTCACCAACCTTCCCAAGCTTAAAATTGAGGTGGTGAAAGCCGGTGATCGCGTCCGAATCTCGGAAAACTTTCATGCCGAATTCTTTGATGTCGGCCACACTATTCCAGACGCCGCTGGCGTTATGCTGGAAACGCCTATTGGCAAACTGGCCCATTTTGGAGATTTTCGCTTAGACACCGACAAAGACGGCAAGCCATTCAACCTAGAAATCTTTGAAAAGCTCGGCAAAGAAGGCCTGCATTCTATTTTCATTGACAGTACCAATGCCCACAAAGAAGGCCACGCTATGTCTGAAAAAATAGTGGAGAAAAACCTGGAAGACTTGATGAAGAACGCCAAGGGTCGGGTGATTATCGCTACCTTTGCTTCGCTTCTCACCCGCGTAGCGGAACTTCTTAAAATTGCCGAAAGATTGGGGCGACGCGTCGGCATTAACGGCCGTTCTATGAAGGACAATGTCCAAATCGCCCAAGGTCTCGGCTATATTAAAGTCAAAAAGGATTTAATTATTCCACTGGAAGAAACTCATCAACACAAAGACGATAAAGTTCTAATTCTCACCACCGGAGCCCAAGGTGAACCCAACGCTGGCCTAATGCGTATTGTTAATGGCGAACACAAAGTTATTTCTTTAAAACGCTCTGACACGGTAATCTTTTCTTCTTCGGTGGTGCCCGGCAATGAACGAAGCGTTCAGGGTCTTCAAGACAATATCGCCCGCCAAGTAGATGAAGTTTATAATTCCAAACTTCTGGACATTCACACTAGCGGTCACGGGCCAGCGGAAGATATTAAACTCGTTATCAAACTCACTAAACCGAAATTTGTCGTGCCAGTCCACGCTTATTACTTCATGCGCACTCAAAGCCGAAAGCACGCTGAATCCGTGGGTATTCCTAAAGAAAACATTCTTTTAGTAGATAACGGTCAAGTGTGCGAGGCCACGAAAGATAGTTTTAAAGTAACGGACAAATTCGTGGATGCTTCTTACGTAATGGTAGATGGATTGGGCGTCGGCGACGTCGGCGAAGTAGTGCTTCGCGACCGCCTTGCTTTAGCTAAAGAAGGGATGGTGGTCGTAATCACTACCATGGATCGCCACAGCGGCAAGATTCTTAAAAATCCGGATATTATTTCTCGCGGCTTTATTTATCTCAAAGAAAACAAAGAGATGCTGGACGGCATCCGCCAAAAAATCAAAGGCATTATTTACCGCATCCCTAATCGCCGTGAAGTAGATTTAGATTACGTGAAAACCCTAATGCGAGACCAGATCGGCCAATTCATATATACTAAAACCCAAAGACGCCCGATGATATTGCCTGTTATAATTGAAGTATAATGTTGAATGCGACATGTAAAATATTGTCGCATTTCCCATTAAACATTTAATATGCCAAAGCCAATCCTAATCTCCGGCATTCAACCTACTGGCCGACTGCATCTCGGTAATTATTTAGGCGCGCTGAAAAACTTCGTTGAACTTCAAAATTCCGGCAAATACCAATGCTACTTTTTTATCGCCGATTTACACGCTTTGACTGAAAATCCAATCGCTAAAGATTCAAACAATAACATTATAAATCTCACGGCCGATTTTTTGGCGGCGGGACTGGATCCTAAAAAATCCGTTATTTTTCAACAATCTCAAATTCTCGCCCACGAAACACTGGCGAAAATACTGGAATCTATCGCGCCATTTGGCGAATTGCGCCGAATGACTCAATTTAAAGAAAAATCCGAAGGCGAAAAAGAAAGTGCTAATGTCGGTTTATTTACTTATCCCATTTTAATGGCCGCTGATATTTTACTTTACGACGCTCAATTCGTTCCTGTCGGCGAAGACCAACTTCAGCATTTAGAACTCGCCCGCACATTGACGCGCAAGTTTAACAAGAAATTCGGTCAAACTTTCATGGAACCAAAAGAGATTTTAACCGCGATTCCCCGCCTCATGTCCTTGGACGACCCAACCAAAAAAATGTCTAAGTCCTTACCATCTGGCTGTGTTTTTATTGATGACGAGCCGGAAGTGATTGAACAAAAATTCCGCTCCGCCATCACTGATTCCGGCAATGAAATAAAATATGATCCCAAAACCAAACCCGAGATTTCCAATCTTTTGAACATTTATAGCGCTGTCACTGGAATTTCCATTAAGGAATTGGAAAGCCAGCTTAAAGGACAATCTTATCTCGTTTTTAAAAAAGCGCTCGCCCAAGTGGTCAGCGATCACTTTGCCGCTTTCCGCAAAAAAAAATCGGCGCTAGTCAAAAAACCGGCTGCTCTCCAAAAAGTCCTCCAGCGCGGTTCAGGACAAGCTCGCAAAGTTGCTGAGAAGAAAATCTTGGAAGTAAAAGAAAAAATCGGTCTTATCTAGGCCGATTTTTTCACTCCAACCCAAACTTCCCAATTCTCAATTTTAGTTTTTAATTCTGCGTCAAACTTTTGCGCCTTTTTGAATATAATCGTCTTAGCCTTAATGTCTTTTTTAAATTGCGCCGCGCCCGCTTCCACAATTTCTATTAATTCTTTCGGGGCTTCTAGATAAAAGAGTATTTCGTTCGCTGGAGTGTATTTGGCATCATGGCGTAAACCCTGAATGGTTCTGGTAAGCTCGCGGATTATTCCTTCATTTTTCAATTCGGGCGTGATATTCGTGTCCAATTCCACTTTTGTTTTCATTCTCATATCCACAACTACATTTTTCACATTTACTTCATCAGCAAGTAATTTTAACAATTCTGTTTGACCCTTTAATATTTTACTTTTTACTTTTAACTTCGCTAGCGGTTGGCGTACTTTGATATTTAACTTTTCCCGCTCTGCCAGCGCCAGTCCGCATAACGCTCGCACCTCCTGCATTTTTTTAAGAAGCGCCTTGTCTGTAGCTCTCCGAACAACGGACGGCCAGTTTTCCAAATGCACCGATACCTGATGCTTAGTACCCGACACCTGACGCAGTGATTGATAAAGCGCTTCCGCGAAAAACGGCACGAATGGCGCCAATCCTTTGCTTAATTCTAAGAGAACCCGACCCATGACTTTTGGAGAAAAATTCCTTCTGGAACGTCTGATATACCATCGAGATAAATCGTCCACGAAAGATTCTAAGGATTTAGCGGCCGCACCAATATCATAATGTTCTAAATAAGTTCCGGAATTTTTCAAAGCTTCATTCAATCTGGCCAGCACCCAATTATCCAATACCTTGATTGGCTCCGACTCGTCGCCTCCGTAATCAGCGTAGAAAACATAAGAGTTATAAAGGATTAAAAACAGTTTATTAAACATCTTGCGTAAATCCATCTCGTCAAACTTTTTCGGCTCGCCGGGCGGATTGATGGTGTAAAAATACCAGCGCACCACGTCCGCGCCGTATTTTTGGATCATCTGCCACGGATCTACCGTATTGCCCTTTGATTTAGACATCTTCTGTCCGTTTTTATCCAAAACCAAACCCAACGAAATGACGTTTTTATAAGGAGCCTTTTCCCCCAATGCCGTCGCCACCGCCAAAAGGGTATAAAACCAGCCACGAGTCTGGTCAATCGCTTCCGTAATATAATCCGCCGGATATTCAATACAGCTTTGAGCTTTGAGCTTTGAGCTTTGAGCTTTTGCGCAGGCGAACGGGAAATGAGCTTGCGCGAAAGGCATCGCTCCGGAATCAAACCAAACATCCATCACTTCTTTTACCCTCTCCATTGCCCCGCCGCATTTCGGGCATTTTAAAATAATGCTGTCCACAAATGGCTTGTGAAGATCAAGCACTCCATCGCGGCCGTAAGGCCAATTAGGCAAGGAGACTTTGTGATACTCGCCAACATCAATATAAGGAACGCGGTCCATATTCTCCGGACTAACGTCTAATAAGGCCGCTTCCAAAACCCAGAGAGGATCGCCGTGGCTTACAATGGCGATTTTTTGGCCGTCGTATTGCCGATTGATTTCTTGCAAAGTCGCGAGCATTCTGCGTTTCGCGTCGGTCAAATTCTCCCCGCCCGGCGGGGTTTTATAGAACTTTTCAATAGGATCGGCAAAAAACTTCTTAAATTCGTCTACGGAACGGCCGGCAAAAACCCCAGGGTTTAGCTCGCCTAATTTTTCCTCAACAAAAATTTTGGCTCCTGTCTCTTTAGAAATTATTTCCGATACTTCTTTGGTACGACGATATGGCGAAGTAAAGATTATTTTTACTCCTATTTTTTTTAAAGCGGCGGCAATTTTTTTCGCTTGTCCGACGCCCTTCTCCGTTAACCGCGAAACATTATCTCCTCGTTCTGGTCCATAAGCAAAGATATTTTCCACGTTGTGATTGGACTCGGTATGTCGCACTAAAAAGAATTCATTTTTATGATAAGCATGCTTGTTTAAATCCTCCAAGCTTCCAACGGCAAGAATATCGTTACAATTTTGATTTTCCAATTTGGACCCATGAACCCAAATCGGCAACGGCGTTCCCCAATATCTGGCACGGGAGATGTTCCAATCCTTAACTTCTTTAAGCCACTCGCCAAATCTCCCGCCTTTGATGTGCTCCGGAATCCAATTTATTTTTTCATTAGCCGCCAAAAGCTCTTTGCGGAGACGGCTCATTTCAATAAACCAAGATGAGTGGGCAAAATAAATTAGAGGCGTTGAACACCGCCAACAAAATGGGTAATCGTGTTCTATTGTTCCGGAAACGTACACCAATCCTCTATCTTCAAGGTCTAAAAGGATGTCTTTATCGGCGTCTTTAATAAATTTCCCGCCCCCGGGAAGCCCTTGGTTAACAATTCCCCGATCATTAATCGTAATCGGGATGTCTAATATGCCCGATTCCTGCCTGCCCGCCGAAGCTTTAGCGAAGGCGGGATTCCTAATTCCTAATTCCTTGAAAACATTGAGGTCGTCTTCTCCAAACGCTGGGGCGATATGGACTAATCCCGTCCCTTCTTCTGTGGAAACAAAATCGCCGCCGATAACCCGATACCATGATTTATGATTTATGATTCGTGATTCACGATAAAGTGGCTCGTATTCCAATCCGACTAATTTTTTTCCAGACATCTTTTCCACCACCTCTATTTCTTTATCACTTCTTGGAATCGGATTAGCTGACCACAAAAACTCCTCCCCAACTTTGTACTTGGTATAAATCAATTTCGGATTCACCGCCACTGCCACGTTCGCCGGTAAAGTCCACGGCGTCGTCGTCCAAATCAACAAAAACTCACGAGTTTTTGTTGATTTGCCCTCCGAAGCTTTAACGAAGGATGGCTTCAATTCGAATTTAACGTAAAGTGACGGATCTTTTGTCTTCTTGTACGCTCCCGGCTGGCCCAATTCGTGGCTGGAAAGAGACGTCTGACAACGCGGACACCATGGGACTACTTTGTGTAGTTTTTTTAACAGCCCTTTTTTATTAATCTCTGAAAGAACCCACCATAAACTCTCAATATATTTGTTGTCGTAAGTAACGTAGGGATTTCCCATATCTAGCCAAAACCCAATCCGCTCGGTTAATTTTTCCCAATCGGTTTTGTATTTCCAGACTGACGCTTTGGCTTTGGCGTTAAATTCCCCGATTCCGAATTTTTCAATTTCCTGCTTTTGCTTTATTCCCAAATCTTTTTCTACTTCAATTTCTACCGGCAAACCGTGAGTATCCCAACCGGCGCGGCGCGGGACATGATAACCGCGCATGGTTTTATAACGCAAAATAATATCCTTGAAAGACCGGCTTTCCACATGATGAATGCCCGGACGACCATTGGCTGTCGGGGGCCCTTCAAAAAAAACAAAGGGTTTTTTACCTTTCCGATTTTCCAGAGATTTCTGAAAAATTTTATTATCTTGCCAAAATTTTAGAATCTTTTCCTCAATTTCAGGAAGGTTAAGCTTTTTGATGCCCCTTAACATATCTAGTTAATTTTAGAATAAAAAAGGCGTTCCGTTAAGAACGCTTTTTCAAAAGCTCTTTTGGCATTTTCAAGCAAAAATACGGCTTGCGAAAATTGAAACGTTTGTAAACCCTTCTGGCCACCAATAAGCCGAACGGCCCAAACCAAAGATAATGACGCAACCGCCACTCGTCATACCAATCATAGAATACTTCGCCGTTCTTAGATTTTAAATATTCCCTACACCAACCCTTTAACAACCCGTAGGCCAGAAATCCGGATAGCCACAACGCGAATAATACTCCTAGCATTACCCCAAACAAAAGATTGGTTGATAACCCCATCTTTGTCCCGCAAGGAACTAATTTTAGGATATTACATCTTTTCTGGAGCCTCAATGCCAATAATTCTAAAAGTTTTTTCAAAAATGTTTTTCGCCGCCAATACTAAAGCTAATTTATTTTTATCAACATTACCTTTTTCATCTATTACCCGTTCCTTTTCATAAAAATTATGAAAGGCCCGCGCTAATTCCATGGCGTACCGAGCCAATCGGCTCACTTGATAATCCTCCGCCGTCTGCCGGATTATATGGGGCAGTTTCACTAATTCGCTTAATAAATGAGTTTCGCTTTCATTATTTAGTTTCTTGATACTTGATGCTTGATGCTTGATAATTTTTGATTTTTTCAAAATATTGAAAGCTCTAACATACGCGTATTGAATATAATAAACAGGGTTTTTCTGCGATTTCTCTTTCGCTAATGCTAAGTCAAAATCCATATGCGTCTCCGGCGTATGAGTTAAAAAGAAAAACCGCACGGCATCCTTATTGCCTACTTCCTTAACTAATTCATCTAAAGTCACAAACTCTCCCGTCCGTTTGGACATTTTCACTTCCTTTCCGCCCTCTACCAACCGCACTAATTGAGTAATGATAATTTTCAATCGTTTAGGGTCAACTCCCAATTCCTTAATTCCTAATGCCAATCGTTTCATGTATCCATGATGATCCGCCCCCCAAATATCTATCGCAAGATCAAATTTTCTTTTTATAAGCTTGTCGTAGTGATAGGCGAGGTCAGCCAAAAAATAAGTCGGCTGTCCATCTGACTTGATTAAGACCCGATCCTTGTCTTCGCTAATGTCGGATGTTTTCAACCAAACCGCGCCTTCTTTTTTCTCAACCAAACCGCCTTTTTCCAAAATCGCCAAAACTTTTTTAATTAATCCTTTTTCGCCGCGCAAATTTTCATATTCCGAATACCAGACATTAAATTTTATTCCCACATTCCCGACCGATTTTTTAATTTGTTTTAAAAGTTCGGCTGCCACCAATCGCCCAATACTTTCAGCCCCGTCATCCTGAGCTTGCCGAAGGATCTTTAATTTCAATTTTTCCGCTAAAATTTTTATATACTCTCCTTTGTAATGTTCTTCCTTAGCCGATATCTTTCCCAATGCCGCTAAAATACTTTCTCCCAGTAGCCGAATCTGATTTCCCGCGTCATTGATATAGTATTCTCTGACCACTTTATGGCCGACCGCTTCTAAAATATTTCCCAGTACATCTCCCAAAAACCCGCCCCGCCCATTCGCCATCGTCAGCGGGCCCGTTGGATTAGCGGAGATGAACTCAATATTAATTTTTAAGCTTTTAGCTTTTATCTGCCTGCCGATAGGCGGGGCTTTATAGTTTTTAGCTTTTAAAACCCTTTCTAACTCTTTTATTAAAGTTTCCGGTGAAAGCCAAAAATTTACATATCCGGGCGCCGCCGCCTCTACTTTGGAAAATAACTTTTTTTGTTCCTGAGCCTGTTGAAGGACTATCTTCTCCGCCAATTCTTTCGCGATCTCCATCGGAGACTTCTTTAATTCCTTAACCAAAAGAAACGGGATGTTTGTTGAATAATTCCCAAATTCCGCCCGTTCGGAAAACAAAACCTGAAAATCTTTTTCTACCCCAGTGGCTTTTTTGATTATTTCTTTTATTTCTTCAATCACTTAATTATTATGTCATTGCGAACAAAGCGAAGCAATCCGGCGATTTTTAAAAAGAAAAGACCTCGAAAGATTCAATATCAAAGCGCCTCGGCGCTACCTTAAAATCCAATCAAAAAAAATCAAATTAGAAACTTCTTGGTTAAATAAAGATAAATCAAAAGGTGCGAACATATTGCTTCTCGGGAATGTCCCGGAGGCGGTTTTGCTTGGTTCGCTCGTTACATCCCATTAAAAACCGAGCGAAAAACCGCCGAGGGAAAAGAAAAATTTTTAGCTGGAAAAAATTTATTCTGGTTCCCGAAAGTAATATGTCCGCACCTTGTTTTCCAAATAAACCAAGAAGATTACCTAATCCGTCAAAAAGTCGTTGCCCCACGCACAATATTCGCACTCACTATGCGTTACCGGCATCGGTCCGTTAATCAATGCCACGGCGTCGCGGAAAACTTTCAGCGCCACGTCCGGCTCAATGTTCACCTTCTTTGGCACCACATCAAAACGAACCGCGCCACGTTCCCCAACTTCTTTAGGAATATAGTAAAGAAGATACGCGAATCCTGCCGGTTTCATTCCATTTTCACGCAAAAGCAAACCATAGCAATTCATCTGGTTTTTATAAAAATCCTCGCCGCCGGGCTTTACGTCAAACCCGCGAGTTTTGTAATCTAAGGGCACAAAAAGCGAGCTGTTTTCAAAAAGGCCCTTACCGGATTTTAAAACGCCAAGATCGTCCAACATCCCGCTTAAAACCGCGCCAGTCTCCGCGTCTTCATAAACTAAAGCCGATCGCCAGTTCCGCCACTTACTTAAAAGCTCTTGATCGGCGAATAATTCCACGCCGTCAAGTTTTCCTTCCAGTTCTGGAGGCAGTTTGCTGACATTTCGGTACTTGTCAAAATAATCCTTAATCAAAAGATCCATTCCGCCCGGAAGCGACGGGAAAATCCCCCGCGGCCGATGAATGTCTTTCGTTTGCGCCAGCCAAAAGCATTTTGGACATTCTAAAAAAACATTGAGTGTGCTGGGCGATAGTCTTAGTTTTCCATCCTTCGTTTTAGACATAATAAATTTAAGTATACTACAATGCAAAAAGCCCGTGAGGGCTTTACAGGAGAATTCCTTCTCTATTTTCTATTTTTTTACCTTTTGGTCCTTTTGGCTTTCTCAAACGGCCATCGTCATCCCCTCTATTGTCATCGTCATCATCGTCGTCTTGACCATCAAAATCCATACTATCCTTTCCCCAACGGCTGATTACCCAATAAGTAACCAGAGACGCAACCACGATTAACAACACGGTATCCGCCATCCACGTAACCCCACCGTTAAAAGCTTCTTAGATTATAAAGCTTTTAAGAAAAATAAAAAGCCCCGTTTTAACGAGACTATCGTTTAATATATAATCAACTCATGAGCGAAGCATTGTCCGAAAACCGAAAAGCTTACTTCAACTACGAGATTCTGGAAACTTTTGAAGCGGGTATTGAGCTTAAAGGTTTTGAAGTAAAAGCGATAAAATCCGGCAAGGCCAGCTTAGTCGGAGCTTTCGCACTCATCCGCGGCGAAGAAGCTTGGATTACTAACATGAGTGTTTCTCCGTACCAGCCAAAAAATACTCCTCCCGAATATGACCCTAACCGGACCCGACGACTACTCTTAAACAAAAAAGAAATAGGTTACATTGCCGGAAAAATGAAATCCGACCGGTTGACATTAGTGCCAATAAAGTTGTATAATAAGGGCGGCCGAGTAAAGGTTTTATTAGGCCTTGCCCGCGGTAAACGCCAATATGAAAAACGCGCCAAAATCCAAAAACGGGAAGTTAAACAATCTTTGCGGCGCACTTTAAAAACACGGGGATGAAGGGCCTCGACAAAGAGTCCTTTTATATAACGGCAAGCCGAGCAGAATCGTCTCGTTAATCCGAATCAAAAAACAACTGCTAACTCTAAATTAGCTTTCGCTTACGCTTAAACGTGTTCGCGCATCGGCTTCTTGATGTCTCACAGAGAAATACCGGTGTAATACTTGAGACTCGTTCCGGCGGTCGCTCTTACTTAAGGAATTAAACATTAATGAGCACACCGTTCTGATTTATCAGATCTAAACTTGTAGAAGTTATATAAAAAATTCTTTGGATGTCGGTTCAACTCCGACCATCTCCACAACAAACACAAAACCGGCAATCATCGCCGGTTTTGTGTTTGTTGTGTTTTTTATTTTATCTGCTAAAATAAATTTTGTTCTTTTAAAAGGCGTAATAAATGCAATCTACCAAAATCAATTATCCTTATCTTCCTAAAGGAAGAAAAATTCTCTATGTCCCCGCTGACGATGTATTCATGCAACTTGCCAAAGCCTTTGCGCGGGCACAATCACTCGATGAAAATATGCCTGGCGCAGCAGTGATAGTAAAAGTTGGCCGGGTAATTGGTATAGGTGCTAACGGTAGCGACTATCACAAAAAACAAAAGTGCGAACGTGTTATTCGCGGATGTAAAAGCGGAGAAGGATATGAGCTCTGTGAAGGTTGCCATCCTAAAAACCACAGCGAAGCAAAAGCAATCAGTAATGCTCGGCTTGGGTTTGGATGGTCATGGTATTCCAACAAATTTTTAAGTGGAGCCGATCTATATCTCTGGGGTCATTGGTGGTGTTGTCAGTCCTGTTGGGAAAGAATGATTTTTGCCGACATCTCTAATGTGTACTTAACGGACAACAGTTGGACCCTCTTTAACAAAGAAAATCCCGACAATATCGTCGGCCGACAATTTCAATAAAGCCCATTCGGGGCTTTTTATTTCTTCCGATCGCTCGGTTTCAAAAAAGCTTTGCGCAAGCGGATACTTTTAGGCGTTACTTCTACTAGCTCGTCATCCGCGATAAACTCCAACGCTTCTTCCAAAGACAGGGTTCGCGGCACTTCCAGTCCTTCCTGCACGCCGAAATTTTTGGTGCGAAAGTTAGTCAGCTCTTTGGTTTTACAGATATTCACAATAACGTCTCCTTCTTTGGCATTTTCACCGACAACCATCCCCGCGTACACCGACACACCGGGGCCGATAAAAAGCTGGCCGCGGCTTTGCGCGTTAAGTAAACCATAACTATTAGACTCTCCCGTTTCATGAGCAACTAACGATCCCCGATTTCTTCCGGGCAGTTCGCCTTTAAAATCCTGGTAGCCTAAAAATAAAGAGTTGATAATTCCCTCGCCCTTAGTGGCGGTCAAAAATTCGTTGCGAAAACCAATTAACCCGCGAGTTGGAATTTCAAAATCCATCCGGGCGGTTTTATTGTCTACCCGCATATCTTTCATCACACCTAATCGCTTGCCCATCATTTCAATCACCGTTCCGGTGAATTCTTCCGGCACTTCCACCGATGCTAGCTCCACGGGCTCCTGCTTCTTTCCAACAACTTCCTTAAGAATTACCTGTGGCCGGGAAACTTGTAATTCGTATCCTTCCCGACGCATTTTTTCAATTAAAATTGCTAAGTGCAATTCGCCGCGTCCAGAAACAGTCCATTGGTCGGGATTCATTTGCTGAATTCGCAGAGCGACATCGGTTTCCACTTCTTTTTCTAAACGCTCTTTCAAGTTGCGTGAAGTAGAGTAATCTCCCTCCTTGCCGGTAAATGGAGAGGTATTAACCGCAAAAGTCATTTTCACCGTCGGCTCTTCAATAGTAATTGGAGGAAGGGCTTGCGGATTTTCCGGGTCAGAAATAGTTTCACCGATGGAAATATCCGGAATGCCGGCAATCGCCACGATATCGCCCGCCTCCGCTGAATCCACGTCAATCCGATTCAACCCCTCAAAAAGCATTACCGAAGTAAGCTGGGTTTTTTTGATTTTTCCATCACGGGCAATGTGCGCCACCCAAGCTCCTTTTTTCAAAACACCGGAATAAAGCCGGCCGATGGCGATTTTGCCTTTGTAATTATCATAAGTTAAATTCACCGTAAGCATTTGCAACGGTCTGGTATTGTCTATCTTTGGTTCAGGAATATATTTCAAAATTTCTTCAAAAAGCGGTTGGACATCGGTCATTTTACTTAAATCCGGATCCGTTCCCGCCTTACCAAGAGCACCCGCGGCATAAATTATAGGAAAGTTTGTTTGTTCATCGCTTGCTCCCAACTCTACAAAAAGATCAAAAACCGCGTTTAATGTCCAATCCGAACGCGCGCCGTTCTTATCAATTTTATTGATAACTACAATCACCTTATGGCCAGCCTGCAAAGCTTTGCGCAAAACGAATTTTGTTTGCGGCATTGGGCCTTCTTTGGCGTCAACTAAAAGCAAAACCCCATCCACCATACTCATAATGCGCTCTACTTCCCCGCCGAAATCAGCGTGCCCGGGGGTGTCCACTATATTAATTTTAGTTTCACCGTACATCACCGCGGCGTTCTTGGAAAAAATCGTAATTCCGCGCTCTCTTTCCAATTCATTAAAATCCATGATCAAATCTTTCTGCGCGTCCTGTTTTAAACGAAAATCCCGCGATTGTTTTAGCAACGCGTCCACTAAAGTGGTTTTCCCATGGTCAACGTGGGCTATAATAGCTATATTACGGATTTTCATTTGAAGTTTTAAATAATACCATAAAAGTTTACAAAACGCAAAGAGCGGATTGATTTTTGAATTTTTGTCTGCTATCTTTACTTCTATTAACAATCCTAGAACCAACAACCAAATAACCGCTCCGGAAATGATGGTGCTTGATAATGAAGGTAAATCCCTTGGCATCCTGAAAAAAGAGGCGGCTTTAAGGCTTGCCCAAGAACAAAAATTGGACTTGATTGAGATCGCGCCAAACGCCACGCCACCGGTTGCCCGAATAATGAGTTTTGATAAATACCGTTATCTGCAAGAAAAAAAGATTAAAGAACAAAAATCCAAACAAAAAACCCAAGAGCTAAAACAGGTGCAAATTAGCATCCGCGAGGCGGCTCACGATTTAAAGATGAAGGCGGACCGAGTCAATGAATTTATGGCTGAAGGCAACGTAGTGGAAATACTGATGGTTCTTCGCGGCCGAGAAAAGGGTAATAAGGATTTTGCTAAAGAAAGACTGTTTAATTTTATAAAAATAATTAATCCAGAACACAAGGTTTTAATAGAACCGCGATACGGTATGCGTGGATTCCTTATGCAAGTTGCTAAAAAATAAAGAATCAATTAGAATAATCCAATTCATAAACATGGCTAAAAATAGCGTAGTAAGCAGAATAAAGATTACCAAAACCGGCGAGTTAATCCGACGCAAGATGGGCATAGGTCATTGCCGCGCCAAAAAGAGTAACCGCCAACTCGCCCGCAAAGGAAATGTCAGCGTGCATCACGCGGACTTAAAAGTTTTTCGTAAAAGTTACGGGATGGTAAAGTAAAAAACATGACTAGAGTCAAAAGAGGCACACTTAACGTAAAAAAGAGAAAGAAAATCCTTAAATATACAAAAGGGTTTCGTTGGGATAGAAAAACCAAAGAGCGCGCCGCCCGAGAGTCTCTCCTTCACGCCTGGAGTCATGCTTTCCGCGGACGCAAACAAAAAAAGCGCGATTTTCGCGCCTTGTGGAATGTAAAAATTAACGCCGCCGCACATAATAATGGCTTAAAATACAGCACCCTAATCGCCGCCTTAAAAAAGAAAAATATCAAGCTGGACCGCAAAATTCTAGCCGATCTCGCTCAAAACGAACCGGCTGTATTTCAAAAAATTATTGAAGCTGTTAAGTAAAAAATCCGCCAGCGCGATAAGCGCGGAAGTTCCCAGCCAACTTAGCGACTTGTTGGTAAGTAAGTACTTGGCCGCGGGGGATTTTTTGGACTACGGACAACACCTTTCTTGAGAAAGTCATTGGCGGTAGTAAGGATTCTGATGTTTTCTTTGTACCTGGAAAGCACGTTCTTTGCTTCAGCAAAAGTAAACCAGCCGTAACCTTCGTGTTCAAAAGAAACGGTTATCTGGGGCTGTCGCGTTTCCGCTAAATATAAAATGACGATTTTAAAAACATTTTCTTTGCCGCGCCGAAAATAAAAACGTTCATAAGCCTTAAAATTCTCAATAAATTTAAGTTCGGTGGACTTCAAACCGGTTTCTTCCCGGACTTCCCGCAAAGCTGCTTGCCAGCTTCTTTCTTCCCCCTCAAGCTTACCCTTTGGAAAGTTCCAATAATTCCGTCCGTGATATAAAAGCAGGAACTTTAATCCTTCTCTAGTGCGCCGGAAAATAATAATTCCCGCTGAAACGATTTTAGGCATACGCTCATTTTACTACAAAAATAAAGACTCTACTATCGCTTCTACAATGGTTGTTCTGGGTCCTTTCCGCGATACTTTAGCGATTGCCAGTAAAAATAACCGGCGATTCCTAAAATTAGGATAACCAGCACCAACCACTGGTACTGACCGATAAAATCACCGACTACTTTCCACTCTTTACCGATAAAATGGCCGACGGTTACGTAACCGCCAGTCCAAATAAGAGCCGGAAAAATAATCGCCGGAAAAAAAACTTTATAAGGAATATTGAGGACGCCGGCGGCTACCGAAACATAACCCCGAAGATAGGGCAATAAACGTCCGATAAAAATTCCCCACTTCCCGCCTTTTAGGATTCTGTCTTTTATTTTATCCAACTGTTCGTTAATCGGCAGCCATTTTGGCAAAAGCTCCATAATGGACTTTTCAAAAAAATAAAAGGCGAAGTACAGCAAACTGGTTCCGGCGACATCGGCAATAACAACTATCAGCATCATCAGCCAATAATTAAGCTCGCCAATAGTGGTAAGCGCGCCGGCAAAAAGAAGGACGAGCTCGTTTGGAACAGGATTAGGAACACCTAGCTCTTGCAGAAAAACTAACGCGAAAACCGCTAAATATCCGTAATCGTTAACAATGGAAAGTAAGTAATCCATAAAATTTAAATCCAAATTTCAAAATCCGAATGACAAATTATTTTTACATTTGAATTTCGGATTTTGCGCTTTATTATTTTGGATTTTGTGCTTTGTACTTTGGATTTTTAAGCATGCTGAGCATGAGTTCCACTGGCCATGCGTTAATAATATCATCTTTCGTCGCCCAACCGCGGCGGGCTTGGCCAATCCCAAAATGGCTGAAATAAAGCTGGGAATCGTTATGGGCGTCGGAGTCTATCGCCATCTTTACTCCCGCTTCCACGCACATCCGGATATGCTGATCGCGCAAGTCTAACCGGTCTGAACCGTTGATTTCTAGAACCGTTCCGGTTTTTTTGGCGGTTTTAATAATCGCCTCCATATCTAAATCATAAGGCTCCCGCCGTCCCACTATCCGGCCAGTCGGGTGGAAAACAATATCCACATTCGGATTTTCCATTGCTCGCTGGATACGTTTAGTCTGTTCGTCTTTAGGTAAATTAAAGTAAGAGTGGACCGAAACGCCGACAATATCCAATTTTTCTAAAATTTTATCCGGCAAATCCAAACTGCCGTCTTTTAAAATATCGCATTCGGTGCTTTTCAAAATCCTGAATCCTGAATTTTGAATCTTGTCCCGCCGCTGGCGGGATCCCGCCTTCTGAAAAATTATTGAATCGGTGGCGGGAAATCTTAAATTGATTTTGTCTATTTCCTCCATTTGTTTCAGAATCCTTTTTTCATCCAATCCGTGAGTCATCGCGAGCCGTTTAGTGTGATCGGTAATAGCAATGTATTCTAACCCGATTTTCATCGCCGCCGCCGCCATTTCTTCAATGGATTTTTCTCCATCGGTCCAGTTGGTCTGCACCTGTAAATCCCCTTTTAAATCGCCGTAACCGATAACTTTAGGAAGTCCTGGGCGTTTACCCTGCCTGCCCGCCACAGCTTTAGCGTCGGTGGGAGCTTGTCGAAGGGCCAGTTCTATTTCACCAGTCATTTCTCTCATTTCCGGCGGAATATATTCCAACCCTAACACTTTATAAATTTCTTCTTCGGTTTTTCCGGCAACTAATTTCCCTTTTTTCTCTTTGGTACCGCGAAATAATCCATATTCATTGAGGGTGTAGCCTTTTTTAATTGCCAGTTCTCGCAATGCCACATTATGGTCTTTAGAACCGGTAAAATACATTAACGCCGCGCCGTAAGATTCTTCCGATACCACCCGTAAATCGGCATCCATCCCGTTTTTTAATTTAACGGCGGACTTCGTCGATCCGTGGGCATAAACGCGCGCCACTTCCGGCATGGAAACAAAGTAATCCATAATGCGTTTCGGGTTTTTGGAAATTGCTAAAATATCCACATCGCCGATGGTTTCTTTATAGCGGCGCACCGAACCCGCTATTTCTAACTCTTCTACTTCCTTTAGTGATTTTAATCGATCGCGCAACGCCCCGACGCCGCTCATCGCCAGCGGCAACGGAAACCGACCGCCGTCTTTTTTCAAAAACTCCAGTCCCTTTAAGATATTTTGTTCGCTTTTTTCTCCGAATCCTTCCAATTTGGCGATCTTGCCGGCTTTAGCCGATTTTTCCAAATCAATTACATTTTTAATTCCTAATTCCTCGTATAACGCTTTTATTTTTCTCGGTCCGAGGCCTTCTATCCGAGTTAAATTAGAAAGATCAACCGGCGTTTTTTTCTTCAATTGCTCGTATTCTTTGCATTTTCCCGTTTTAATCAGTTCTTCTATCTTTTCGGCAATGGAAACACCGACGCCGGGGATATTTTCCAGCGCTTTTAATCCGCCTTTTTTATAAATATCGCCTGCTTCCTCCGCCAGTGATTCAATGGTTTGGGCGACTTTTTCATAAGCCCGTGGCTTAAAAGCTATGCCTTCCATCTCTAAATACTCGCCGATTTCGTACAAAACCCGCGCTATTTCGGAATTGGATATTGTCATTACTTTAGATTATATCATTCCCGAGAATGAAAAATCCCGCTTGCGGCGGGAAACCAGCTTCGGAATGACTTAATGACTCAATTCTATTTCCTGCTCCTATGATGTTGCTCTGGAAAAGCTTTTTCTAAATGATTGCGCTGAGTAATGTAACGTTTTAAAAAAAGCATTGTAATAAAGGCGACTAGATAAGCTAAAGAGGCAAGAATAAAAACTAAATTATAACCAAATTCTTTACTCAAATATCCCCCCAAAGCGGTGGCTGTCATTAAACCAAAGCCCAAAGCGGAAGAGTTCAAGCTCCATTCAAAACCGATGCGAAATTTGTCTACGTGACGGGTGAAAATAGAAGCCCAAGGCACAACATATAAAGCTCCGGCAAGGGCAACATAAATCTGTAAAAGATAAAGCTGCCAAACGGAATCAATAACAATGTAAAAAAGCGGGGAGATAACAAACAAAATCCCGCCGGCAATCATCATCCAATAGTCATCTCGCTCGCCATCGGTTCTATCCAAAAATCGCGCCATTGGCAATTGAATAACTGATTTTGCAAACCAATAAATAGCGATGGCGAAACCGACCACGCTAACATCGCCAGGAGCAATTTTCTGGGTGATAAAAACCGCGAAAATTGGGGACAAAAAACCGTCCGACATATTTATAGCGACGTTTCCAAAAATTAAAATCTTAATAGCGCTGTTAACTGAACCGAAAAGCTTCGTTTTCATATTTAATTTTTATTTTACCGCCTTTTTGAACTTCGCCTTTTAAAATCTTTTCGGCGAGCGTTGCTTTTATTCTATCAGAAATTACATTTCGGAGGGGACGGGCGCCGAAAACCGGATCATATCCCAACTCGGCGATTTTCTTCACCGCGGAATCGTCAAATTCCAAATCCATCCCCTGCGCCTCCCGAACTTGGTTGGCTAAATCGGTTAAATGTATGGCGGCAATTTTTTGGATATCTTCCGGCGAAAGATTTTTAAAGACAATGATGTCGGAAAAACGGTTTAAAAGCTCCGGCTTGAAATAATCCACCAATTTTTTCTTTAATTCTTCCGCAACCTGCTTCATATTAAGACCGCGCTCCAGTTCGGATTTAATAAATGCCGAGTGGGCGTTGCTGGTGGAAATAATTATCGTATTTTGAAAATCCACGGTCCGTCCTAAAGAATCAGTCAGCCGTCCGTCATCAAAAACCTGCAAAAATAAATTTAAAATGTCGGCGTTCGCCTTCTCAAACTCATCTAATAGCAATAAACTAAAGGGTTTTTCCCGGACCGCGGCAGTCACGTTTTCCATTAAACGGTTCACATTTGCCTTATCCTGATATTCCGACATATCAAAGCGAATCATCGCGTCACTGGAGCCAAATTGTATTTTCGCGAGGATTTTAGAAAGTTCCGTCTTTCCTACTCCTGTCGGGCCGACAAATAAAAAGGCGGCGATTGGCCCTCCCTTGCGGGAAAGTCCGCTCCGGTATTCCCGCAACGCCTGCGCCACTTCGCGCACCGCTTCTTCCTGATCCACCAACCTCTGATGGATAATTTCTTCTAAGTTCAACAACTGCTCTACCTCTCCTTTACCAGCTTTATGAAGCGGGATGTTAATTCTTTTTTCCGCGACGGCAATAATGTCATCGACGGTTAAAACTTTTTTTCTTTTTTCAGAAACGTCTGCCAGAGCCTCTTTCAATAAATCTTCCGCGCTGGAAGGAAGAAGCTTAGTCCGAAAATATTTATGGGCTATTTTTACCGCTTCTTTGATTGCTCCAAAAGTGATGGTAATTTTATATTGATTTTCTAAAATTAAAGATTCGTAAACTAAAAACTTCGCTGCCTCCGATTCGTTGATTTCCTCAACACGAATAATTTCAAAAGAACTCACGAAGTCATTATCTCTTTCAATATATTCTTTAAATTCCCTCGGATAAGTTCCGCCTATCACGGAAAAGGCATCGCTCTTGATTGCCGGCAGTAAAATATCGGCGGCGCTTAATCGCATCTGGCCAGAAGTTTTAGAAAGATTGTGGATTTCCGGAACATATAAAATTACGTTTCCCGCGAATATTATTTCATCAATGATTTTTTTCAGACGATTTTGGAGTTCGCCTTCGTTGGCGCCGGCGACAATTCTGCCAAGATCCAACTTAACCAACCGCTTGTCAAAAAGCGGCGGCGGAACCCGATCATGAACCATTTCGTAAGCAAAATGGGCGATAACAGCTTCTTTACCGGACCCAGGATCACCGACAAAAAGGACATTATTGTTTCCAGGCCTCGCCAAAACATCCACTAGCCGGTCATACTCTAAAGCGTGGCCAATAAGAAAACCCACCTTTTCCGTTCTGGCAAAGTCTGTCCAATCTTCGCTGAATTGGTCCAATATTGGAGTCGGACGGGCAGTCCAAGCGCGGTTCATCACGCGATGAGAAATTTTGTAGGGTCGGCCGACAAAACCCGCCAGCGCGGAAGGAAGCCTCCGAAAACCGGAAAATTGGTGGCTCAAATGACCAAGTATTAGAGCGTTTTCCACATCCCCTTCTTCTATGGAAAAAATTTTAAAGATTTTTTTTACTTGTTCGCCACCATTAAAAGCTAGGGCAAAGAACCAGTCCTTTATCTCCACAAAGTCACTCCGGTCAGCCGCTGCTTTTTGGAAAGCGGCTCCGGCCAGTTCTTCAATGTGGCCTAAAAGCTGTTCTTTAGAAATAAAACTATCCGCTTCTTTTTCCAATTCGGAAAGTTTCTTGGCGAAATCGTTCCAACTAACGCCCATCCTTAAGAAAGCTTTCTTAACTTCTTCCCTATCGATTAATTTTTCCAAAAGATAAAGGTCAAAATTTCCGCCAGACAACCAGCGCCGTTCCCACGCCCACTCCAGCGCGGAAAAAACTTTCGGCCGTAAATACTGGGCGATGTTTACCCTCTCCTCTTTTTCGCCTGAACGCCATAGTGCCGCCAACGATCGGTCGCCCTGCCGAAGGTGGATAATCCTATCCGCTAGGAAAAGCAAGAATAACCAGCCCGCCGATTGGAGGGCAGGCAAATCGGAAAGCGAAAAAGTAATCGCAGCGGCAACCAAAATTCCATAAACCGAATAAGAAATTAAGCGCGCCAAAAATCGTCCGGCGTGGCTCATCTTCAACCGCAGGTCGCTGAAATGAACATTCCAAGTTTTGCCAGTTATTTCCATACGCGATAAAAAATAATTATTGGAATAGCGATCCAAACTAAATAAATAGCGGCTCCGGTTAGAAAAATCGCCGAATAAATTATCAAAGCTCCGAAAACTCGCCAAAACCGGAAAAAAATTCCGAAAAGGTATCCGATAAAAGTATAGTCTTGATAGAGCGGCCTAAAAAAATTCTTGAAGGTGATTTTTAAAGCGAAAAACTGGTCTAAATGACGTAAAATTCCAAAAGTTTTCCGCCAAACTAAATTCAAGCTATCCCAATACCAATGGATAAAAAAACTGGTAAGCCGATAAAAAAAACGGTTAACGAGATAAATAAGGGACAATGCCATTATTTCTATTATAACTGGATTAAATTAATTTCGCTCGTTGGGCGTACATTTAACTCACTACTTAATTTCATTTTCAGGAGTCGGTTTGGCTAATAACTCGTCGGCCTTGGCGGCAACCGCTTTCATTTTTTTAAAATCCCGCTGAAATTGGCTCATAACTATATCCGCAGACCGAAGAGCGGCGGCAGGATGATACATCGGTATCAATAAGAATTTTCCGTTCACCCGAAAAATTTTTCCGTGATCGCGGCTGATTTTGGCGTCGGGAGCGAAGTAATTCATCGCGAACCGTCCCAGTGTGGCAATAATTTTTGGTTTAATAATCGCGATTTGCCGGCTCAAATAGGGCTTATAAGCGGTAATTTCCTCCGGCAAAGGATCGCGGTTGTTTGGCGGCCGCCGTTTAACAATGTTGGTAATATAAACGCTCTCCCGTTTCCAGCCGATGGCCTCCAACATTTTATTCAGCAATTGCCCTCCCCGTCCGACAAAAGGACGTTTTTGGATGTCTTCCTGCTCCCCCGGAGCTTCGCCAATAAACATTACAACGCAGTTGGAACTTCCTTCGCCAAAGACCAAATTGGTTTCCAGCGGCAAACTCGTGTCTTGCCGTATTTCTTCTTCTAAACTTTTTAGAGCTTCTTCTTTGGTCATTTTGATAAAGTTGTGCGCCCATGTGGAATCGAACCACAATCTCAGCCTTCGGAGGGCCGCGCACTGTCCATTGTACTATGGGCGCTCGCCAATAATATACCGATAACCAACCAAAGCATCAACCGCCCGGGCTGAAGTGTCCATAAAAAGTGGTCAGCTAAACCAAATAGCAGTAATGAAACGAACATTGAATTTAAAATTAAAAAATTAAAATTTAAAATTACTAATCTGCTAACAAAAAATAAAAATGCTAATAATCCAACGATTCCTATTTCCGTAGCTATGAGTAAATAGACATTATGAACCGGCTGCCACTGCCAAACCTCATTCATCCCAAATTGCTGATAAACTCCATTTTTTACGGAATGCAAAACTTGATTGCCGATACCAACGCCTAATAAGTTATTTTTTATCAAATTTAACCCGAGTTGATTGTAAGCCAAACGATAGCTTACAGCCGGCTCCCTAGAAAATACTTTCGCGCGCGAAAGTATATATGGATTGAGGATAGAAAAAAGAATCAAAGCGATGGCGGACACTAAAACGGCCAATTTCCAATTTCTAGCAATAATAATTACAATCAGAGTAATAATTCCCGTAATCAACCAAGCGGAACGGGAGAAAGTGAGAACAAGGCCCAACATGACAATAAAAATTCCGATCGGAATGATTAGTCGCTGAGCTTGTCGAAGCACTACAATAATGTAATCCCTCAACGTTGTTCGGGAAATATCTTTTATTTCGTACTTTCGTATGTTTTCGTAATTTCTTGAGAATAAATAGCACAAACCCAATAACCCCAGCGTCAAAAACGCCCCCAACACATTCGGGTGTGGCAAAGTCCCATAGGCTCGCAAAATCGGCGCGCCTTCAACAATAATTTTCGCCGCTCCGCCGATCGTCGGGCCTAAAACCGATTCACCCAAAATTCCTAAACCCAAACTGGATTGTTTAAAAAACTGCGCGATGCCAATCAACGATTGGAAAACCGCGGACACGCCAATAACGGCAAAAATAGTTTTTATTTTCAAAACTCCATTACGGATTAATTGGCCGATTGCCAACGCTACCAAAAGCAACAACGCCAATCGGATAAAATTATAAACCGCTAATCCCATTGAATAAGCAAAAATCACGGAAAACGCCGCCGCCAATAACAAAATAATAAGCGCGACGCCGCGCAAATCTATTCTGATGTTCTCAAGAACATTAGAATAGATTGCGGCGCTGAAAAGAAATAAAACCATTAGAATATCGCTAGCGTATAAAAACACCGCTTCGTATTCGTGGAACCCAACCGTAAATTGGCCGAGTAAAATCCTAGTGCCGAAAGGCAGAGAAAATACCAATAAGTAAAAAAATGCCTTAAGAACCTTCACTCCTTCATTCTAATATCAATAAAAAATCCCGCCAAAGGCGGGTTTATCTTATAACTTCTCTAGTAGGAACCTCACCATTAAACCACCCGAAGGCTCCACCCTGCTTTACCGCAAAATTTAACTGCACGGGATACCAGGTTACGACGATATAGTTCTGCCACGGATCCCTAGAATTAAGGCAATGGGTATATCTCGCGATGTCTAAGTGATTGCCGGTTTCTGAAAAATACTTCAGTTCCAATATTAACCGTTCCTCCAGAGTGATTATTAATAACTTATCGGGGTTGTCTGGCGCTATGGACAAATCGGATTCAACGCCATTCTTAACCCAAACGGCGTAGTTTTTAGAAAAACTTGGCTCTGAAGCAACGGTTTTAAGCTCAACAGACTCGGTAGTGACGACTTCCGACTTGGCCATAATAGCCTTATCTATCCTATTAAAAATTTGTTCTGACTTTAAATCTGGGAAAATAATCAATAACCTGTTAAAGCCCGGTGTGGGTTTCGGAACCTTTATAGAAGAAAGGCTGCGCTGAATCCCGAATTGTTCTTTATAAAACTTCTGCCACTCACAAATCTCTTTATGGTAAGGATGGTATAGAGAAACGTCGCCAAAAGCTAAAAGAGGGGATAGAAAAATAAAAACCGATAGTACGCGCATTACCAATCCCTTTCAAATTTCTGCTTATATTATAGAGGAGTCTTCAAAAAAATCAATGGCGATTTCTACCACATCGCTAGGCTCTTTAGAGAAACGAATAATTGCTTTAACTTTAGGGAAAACCTCTTTGATTTTTTTGGCGAGCTTGCCAGCCAATTGATTTTCGGTCGTGGTCGCTTCCCACATATTTCCTAACTTCTTAATTCCTATTAACCGATCTAGTGGATCCCGTTCAAAAGCGCGGTGGCAAAAATTTCTAATTAATCCGTCCAGTTCATCGGCGAATTTATCCGAAACGTTTTTAATTGTTATTCTCCCTTCGTATTGATGATTCTCCACCATCTTGCAAGCCGGACAAATCGTAAAATGAATAGGCGCGTCTTTTTCATAATTTTTTAAACCCTCAAGATTATGATGCCAAGACTTTTTAAAATAAGCGCTGGTGCATTTTTTACATAAGATTAAACCTTTTTTACCGCCCCCAAACTCTTCCGCGGCATGGCGAGAAGCGTGGAACCTGTTGTTTTGGGATTTTCTATATTGTCGCGCCATACTGATATTCTAAAACAGACTGACTAATTCACCAACGATAGCGAAAATAAAAACGGTAAAAAGCGCGATTAAAATCACCGGCGAGACCTTTTTAATCAATCTTATTTTAAAGGAAGCAGCGCCTCGTAACCACATTACTAAAAGGAAAATCCCCTCTAAACCGATAAAGACGCCTCCCACTAAACCTACTAATCCAAGAAATTGTCGGGAAACCAAAAAATAAATCGCCAGCGGTCCACCCAAGACAACGATTGCCGTCGCCCAAAGCGGAAGCTTGAAATCAAAACGCAAGCTATTGCGAACATCCAATCCGACGGAAACATAGGAAGTTATTAAAGCAAATAATCCGAGGATGCCCACGCTAACTAAAAGCCATTGCGGCAATACGCCAAAAAGTCCGGAAACAGCGTCTTCGGAAACAAAATTAGAAATACCAAGAATACTAAAAACAAAAAGTCCATAGACAATCGCTGGTATGATTGTCCCCAAAATAATAGACGCGCGGACTGCCTTGGGATTAGCGTTAAATTTTACTAGGGTCGGTATCGCGACTCTGCCGGAAAGCGCGAACAGCACCGGAGCGAGCGGCAATAACCACTCCTGCCAATTTATTTGCCAAGAAATTCCGTCCCAGGGCGAGGTACCAGAAACCGCGTACAAAAGCAGTAAAGCGACGATACCAATAATACCGATGGTCATCACGAACTCTAGCCAAGCAATTTTTTTTAAAGAAAAAAACAGCGCCACCGATCCCATAAGCCAAAAAATTAGTATTTTTAATAACCCATTACCGGCGGGGATTATTAAATCGCCGAAACTAACCGCCAAAATTAGATAAATCGCCAATACAAAAATCATTTCCACGACAGTCATTAGCAAGGAGAACCAAAAGGCGGACTTGCCTAAATATATTTTGGCGTAACCAGCGAAACGATGTTCCCCCGCCGTATTTAAAACTATATCGGCATAGAAACAATAAATAAGAATATAAACAGCGGAGATTATGGCTAAATAAAAAATACCGAAAGCGATTCCGGCATTTTTAAAAATATAGGGCAACGAGAACATTCCCGCGCCGATAATCGTACCGGCTAAAATACTAGACTGTAAAAGTAACGATTTCATTATTCGCTTCCCCCTTCTTCGTCTTCCTCATGACCGATTGTAGTTCTTACAATCCGGTCTTCCAAAAACCATAAAAGGACTAAAACGGCTATGGTTAAGATCGTCGCGAAGATGGCCAGACTGTAGAATTTAAACGCTACCGCCATACCGATGGCGCCAGAGACCCACATACCCGCGGCCGTAGTCAACCCACGAACTCCCCTGGATTTTTCAAAAATAATCATGCCGGCGCCAATAAAACCAAGACCCACTACCACTTGGGAAGCGATGCGTGAAGGGTCAAAACTACCGATGGAAGAAAAACTCTTAACCATTAAAATGGAGATTAAAGAGAATAAACAAGCGCCTAACGACACCAACGCGAAAGTGCGGATGCCGGCCCCTTTTCGAGCAAGTTTCCGCTCCAAACCAATTAAGCTCCCCAAAAGGGTCGCCAATAAAAGTTGTCCAAAAATTTCTAGGTTTTCAATCATTTTACTTTTACTTCGTACACTTCATCACCTTCCCTGACCTTATCTTCCAGCTTCACCCCCACTTCTTTTCCTTTTGGCGCTGTTTCAATCGGTTTGTGATCGTATTGCATGGAATTCAATTTCTGGGAAAAATCTGTCGTCGCGCCGCGAATCTCCACTTCCGTTCCTGCTTTCACCGATTTATTGAATTTAATAATACCCACATCAATACCTCCGTAATAGTGAGTGATCACCCCTATCGGTTTTTCCTGCCTGCCAGTAGGCATGGCCTTTTTAGGGGAAGACTTGGTTTTTTTAATTTTCGGCTTCGCTTTTTTTACTGACTTTTTTACTGTTTTTTTAACCATATTTTATTAATTTAACTTTTATTACGACCGTTTTTTTGTTTTTCTTTAGCAATCATATCTTTAAGTTTTGCCACCAACTTTGCCGGGTCGCTTTCGTAAACTACGTTCCCCGGACCACGGTTGGCTTTTTTAATTATATCGCGAATCTCATCGGCAATGCCACCGGTTTTTTCCAAAATCCCAATCGGTTTCTGATCTTCAAAGGCGATGGTGAATTCGTTCAACGTCCCCATTCTTCCGCAAACAATCGCCACCGCGTCCGCCGATCGGGTTAACAAAAGATTGCGCCCAGAATACTCAAAACCAGTATAGACAATCACGTCGTGGTAATCGGTTGGCAGTTTGTAACTTTTAATGTGCGCTTGTTCAGAAACGGCGGGCGATAAGCCAATAACCATGCCGCCCTCCTCTTTCGCGCCTTTGGCGGCCCAAAACGGCGCTCCGGTTGTCGCTCCTGTTACCAAAACCATTCCCTGTCTTACCACTTCGCGCCCCAATTCTTCTGCCTTCTGCGTCGCGTCAATGGCGCAAATTCCCGTGTCAGCGGCGCCGGAAACGCAAATTTTGTATTTTAAATAATTGTCCTGTACTAAATCCTTCTTGTTTGTCATTTTTATATTATAAATTTTTAGTCTTGTTTTGTCATTTGTCATAATTCCACGCTCTCGCCCTCACTCGGTATCACCGCGTCCACCGCCAACTCATCTCTCAACTTTCCGGCCAATATTATCATTGGTTTTTCTTCTCCTTGAACCAGAAAGACTTTCTTCAATGACTCTTTCATCGGCTTCAGCCAGTCTAATAACTGCGGTTGGTCGGCGTGGGCAGAATAACCACCGATCGCTTTTATTCTACAATGTATTAAAACTTCTTCGCCCATGATTTTCACGCTTTTGGCGCCGTCTAAAATCATTCGTCCCATTGATCCTCTTGCCTGGAATCCGATAATCAATAAAGTGCTGTTCGGGTCTGACAAGTACCGTTGTTCGTGATGCAAAATCCGACCGCCATGAGACATTCCAGATCCGGCAATAATCACCTTTGGCGGTTTAATCTCATTAATAGACTTGGACTGCTCCGCGGTTAAGGTCATTTTCAATCCAGGAAAACTAAAGATGGAATCGCCGCGCTGGATTAGTTCTTGGGTTTCTTTGTTGAAATACTGAGGATACTTTTTATAAACTTCCGTGAGCTTTATCGCCAACGGACTGTCAACGAAAATCGGGATTTTGGGAATCCGGCCGTTTTCAGAAAGATCGTTCAATTCAAACAGTAACTCCTGGGTACGTTCCATGGCGAACGCCGGTATTAAAAGAGTGCCGCCCCTTTTAACCGTGTCCTCAATCAAGTCTTCTACTATTTCTTTTCTCTTTCCGATATCTTCATGAACCCTGTCTCCGTAAGTGGACTCCATAAGACAATAATCAACATCCGCGGGCGCTTCTTCCCTCGCCCCGATAATCGGAGCGGGAGAATTTCCTAGATCACCGGAAAAAATAATTTTCTTTCTCTCCGCTTCAACCTGAATAAATGAAGAGCCTAAAATATGTCCGGCATTATAAAAAGTAATGGTGTATGGTCCAACCTTGAACGGTTGGTGATATTCCACCGCTTCCCAACGAGCCATTAACTCCTCTACATCCCTAATTCCGTAAAGAAATGGTTTTTTAAATCTTTCCGCTTCTTGCATTAAAATGTGTTCTGAATCCAGCAACAATTCTTTAGCCGCGTCTCTGGTGGGGGCGGTGGAATAAACTTTCCCGCGAAATCCGTCTTTAATTAATTTCGGCAACCGGCCAGTATGGTCAATATGAGCGTGGGTAACAAAAACCGCCGCGATTTCTTTGGGATTATAAGGAAACCTCTCCCAGTTATGCTTCTCGCAAAAATTACTCCCCTGATGAAGACCGCAGTCTATCAAAACTCTTGACACTTGACTCTTGATACTTGACTCCAATAAATAGTTCGCCCCCGTCACCATTTTCGTCCCGCCGTAAAAAGTTAGCTTCATAAATCATATTTTAACATAAATTAAAAACCCCGACTGGGGCTTATTCTGTTTTTTTAATATCTGGACTGGAAGGATTGACTGTTTTTTGGGGATCAGCGGAAGAAGGAGTCTCGGATTTTTCAAATTCTACAAGAATCTGCAATTCGCGGGAACAAATTGCTCCGGCAACCTCATCTTGTCTTACCACACCTAATACAGTATCTACTGTTTCTCGAATAAAAACCCTGTTTGATGGAGTATTGGGAAATTTTTTATCTATCAATTCTAAAATTATTTTTAAGCTAGGCGATCTATCATAATCGGGGTTCCAAAAAACTAATAAAGCCATAACCCCAATTTCTTTATTTCCTTCTACGCGATAAACCTTTTTATCTTCCGGCAATTTCACATCAGCCCAAATATGTTGCATAAAACACCGCAAAGTTCTATAAAAATAGTAGCACCAAAAATAAAAGCGGGCTAGTATAGCCCGCTCTCGCGCGATACCGCGACCTTTAATAATTCCCGAAAGTCATTTGAGCATTTGAAGTCATTGATAAGAGCTGGGTTCTTTTCCAGTAACATAAGGCAAAATCCGCAAGTTATAATAGTAAGAACCTCGTCTTTCCCAACCTCTTGGCCGCTTTTGAAGCAATGCCCCGTCTCACATTCAAACATCCGCCCCTCCTTTTAAAGACAGGGTTAGATTATCATAAAAAACCGCTTTAATCAATAATTGGATTTTTAATAATCGGATTCTAATAATTCTTTCACCGCGCATCTTTCGCACCACGGAATTTTTTTGCCTCCTGCAACATACATCCAAGACTCGCTGCCCTTTCCGGTAATGACTACGGTGTCTCCCGCCCTCGCGATTTCAAGAGATTTTTTAATCGCTTCCTTGCGGTCTAAAATTTTGAACTGGCCGCTCATTCTAAAACGGGAATTAAGGGCATGCTTAAAACCGCTTTCAATCTGGTTTAAAATCAGCGCCGGATCTTCGTCATACGGGTCTTCATCGGTTAATACGACCACATCGCAATTTTCCGCCGCGATTTTCCCCATAGCCACCCGCTTCCATTTGTCCCTTCCTCCTCCCGCTGCCCCAAGAACGCAAATCAGCCTCGGGCTCTTTCTTACTGAACCCTGCCGGTCAGACAGATGAGCGCTTCTCGCTGCGGATTTTGACTTTCTTTCGGTCAAAACCTGATAAACTCGCTCTAGAGAATCGGGCGTATGCGCGTAATCTATAACTACCTTAAAGGGCTCTTGCTGAATCGTCTCCAACCTGCCGGGAACGCCCTTGAAGTTTTGCAAGGACTTTTTTATCGCTGGCCAATCTATACCTAAAGACTCGGCGATAGCCGTCGCCGCGGCGGCGTTTTCTAAATTAAAATTGTTTTCTAGCCAGTCGCCGATGGAGATTTTTCCGTGGCCAAGCCTCTCTTTAATAAAATGACTACGGCTGAAATATCTCGGCTCATTAGGCAAGACGGCGTCCGCGAAATAACTTTTGGACTTATCTTCTTCGTTTATAAAAAAGAATTTTTCCGGCTTCCGGGAAGCTTTGGCAACATAGGAAAAAAAATCCACTTTCGCCCGCCGGTATTTTTCAAAAGAACCGTGGGCTTCAATATGCTCCGGCTGGAGATTCAATAAAATAGCTGTATTCCACTCTATAAACCGGTGGCGGTGCTGAAGAACGCCCTGCGAAGTTACCTCCACAATCGCGTATTCGCATCCGGCGCTCACGGCCCGATGAAGCAACCGTTGAATCATAAAGCGTCCGGGCATAGTCATTCCGGTAGTGTTTTTAAGGCTTTTGTCGCCGATTTTAAACCGCAATGAAGAAATAATGGCAGTCCTTTTCCCCGCCCCTTCTAAGACCGCGTTTATTAATTCCACCGTCGTCGTTTTCCCTTTAGTACCGGTAACACCGATAACAAAAAGCTTTTTAGACGGAAGACCGTAAATAACATTCCCTGCCCAAGCAAGAAGATAATGATAGATGCCTTTTAAAAAATTGAACATTTTTCAATTTAATTATGTCATTGCAAGCGCCAATGAAGCAATCTGGTCTTAATTTGATATGTATTCCCCCACCTCAACAACCCTAAATAAGATTGAACAGTTTCATTCTTCGGATTCTCTTTTAATCGTCTTAGCATTTTCCGTTTCGTCGCCGTTCTTAATACTCTATGATCCGGAAAATGAACCCAGCCGAGAAAATCTACTCCGGAGGCGAGGGTTTTTAGGAAAACCTTATCTGGATGTAAAGATAGTTTCAGGACATCTTTTAAAAAATGACCTATGCGAGCTAGTAAATCTTCCAGTAGTACTTTCTCGCGAGAAAATACTACAAAGTCATCAGCATAACGAAGATAATGTTTAATTTTAAGTTTATGTTTAATGAATTGGTCAAATTCATTCATGTAAATATTTACAAATAATTGCGAGGTTAAATTGCCGAGCGGAAGACCTTTATCGGGAGATTTTTCAAAACTTCGGATGATGTTTTCTAATAGCCAAATTATCCTTTGATCGGGAATATGGGATTTTAAAATATTCAGCATAATTGAGTGGTCTATGCTATCAAAGAACTTTTTGATGTCGCATTTTAGCACCCAGCAAGTTTTGGTATTGTTTTTGCCGACTTTGTAGGCAAAACTCCGGAATCGGTTTATGGCTTTATGAGTTCCTTTATTATTGCGGCAGGAAAAGGAATCGGCGATGAAAGTCCGGTCAAAGAATGGATACAAAATCCGGTAAATAGCGTGGTGAAGCAGACGATCGCGGACGCTGGCTTTATGAATATGGCGAGGTTTGGGATCATTAATATGAAAAGCGTAATAACCGCCGTGCTGGTAGGTTTGACTTGATAATTCCTGATGGAGCTGTAAGATATTATCCATCAAATCCAGGGAGAAAATCTGAACATCGCGGCGGCGTCTTTTTCCTTTAATAAACTCCTGCCAGGCTAAAAGCAGGTTCTCCACCGAAATTATATCTTCAAATTTATGTCTCAATTGAATTTTCATAAATCAGATAATACCCCCCCCCTCGGGAAACTTAATAATTATTAATAAATTTATTGCCGTATACAAAGTTTGGGATGAATTTAAAAAGAATTTTCATAAAAAACATCGTTCTGTTGTTATAAAAATTGACTTTTTACTCATAGAAGTTTTGGAATCATTTTTAACGGCCAGTAAGTTAAATAAAATTCAAAAACTTCCATTTCTTCATAAGGCGAGCGGTCAGTTGGGTTTGCTTAAATTTTTTCTGCAATTAGCTTGGGAATTAAAATCGTTGGACACAAAAAAGTATGTTCTTTTATCGCAAAGATTAGATGAGATCGGCAAAATGCTTGGGGGTTGGATAAAAGAGATCGGAAAACAAACTCCCCCGAAATAATCGGGAGAGAATGAAGCGATTTGCGAAGGCGGAGAATCCGATCGTTGGAGTTCCAATCATTGTCAAGCCAGTTGAAGTTCAAGTACCACTCGCCACCGTTCCAATTTAGGTACGAGACGTTGCGGTTGCCGTTCTGATCCTGCCAAACCAATGTGTGAAATACCATCTAAACCACTACCCCTTGAATACTCTTGGGATTGTATCTGATTTGGGACGTTTAGTAAGTCCACTAATAATTCACACCAAGTAGCTTCATTTTTATTTTGGAATTTGGCCGTTCAAAGCCGTAGCCGTGAACAAAATAAACCTAATATCCACGATAGATTATAAAAAATATCGCCCGCGCGGACAAGCCGCGCGAGCGATAGGGATTCAAGAGATCAAGCGTGAAGCTACTTGCGAAGGCGGAGAACCCGAGCGTCGGAGCCCCAACCATCGTCAAGCCAGTAGAAGAGCAAGCACCACCCGCCACCGCCCCAATCAAGGCACGAGACGCGGCGGTCGCCGCTCCGATCCCGCCAAACCGTTCCCGGAAAGACGAGGTAGTAGTTCCTCCACTCTTTCGGGATGAGGTGCTGATTGGCAAGAACCCATTCGGCATCCTCTTGGCCGAAGTTGACGTTGAACTCCTTGCGGGCCCTCTGAACCATCTCTTCGCCGTTGATATAGTTCTCGCCCTTTTTCAGGAACGAGACCGGTTCAAGATCGGCGATAGAATTAATGCTACGCCGAGGGCCGGGTTCCGGCAGAGTCCAGCCTTCTTTGCGCATGTCGCGGGAGAAGGTGGGGATGCTGGGAGCCACGCTGACGATGAGGGCGGCGATTTTGCCACGCAGTTCCGAATCGCTTTCCAAGCGACGCAGCTCGGCATCACTGCCTCCGGCATCAATCACCGCATTCGCAAGCTTCTTAAAAACTTGCGCGGCGATGTCAAACGCTGAGACGAATTCGCTTTTTTGAACCACTTAGCTACCTTTCCAAAAAGCCTGTCTTCTACCCACTGCAGACTTTGCCACAAGGCAAAATTTAAGCGAGCCTAAGACCTGCCATTAAAGTTCTGTGCACATTATAGCAGATAGGTAAAATTTGTCAATGGCAAGATTTTACCCTTTCGCTTTCCGCAACGCCTCTTTCAATCTTTCTTTAAATCCGGAAATTTTGGGGTCAATCTTTGAAATTACCGCTTTGGCTTGTTGTTTGGTATAACCCAAGCTTATTAAAGTTTCTTCCAGCTCCAAGTCCGATTCCATAAGTCCCAGCGCCTGCGCGGACGCTTCTTTGCTTCCCGAATCCAGCTTCCCTTTCAAGTCCACGACTACCCGCTCGGCAGTTTTTTTTCCAATGCCGGAGGCCTTGGTTAAAAGATCGGTTTTCCCGTTATTAATAGCGGCTACCAACTGGTCAATCTGCGCCACGCCCAAAATCGCCATCGCCGTTTTCGGTCCAATTCCGTTGACGGTGTTTAATTTTTCAAAAAGATAAAGCTCCTGCTCGTTTAAAAATCCGAAAAGCTCAAAAGGTTCGTTTTCGCGGTTATAAAGGGAGCAAAAAATTTTGATTTCTGTTCCCGCTTGTGGTAAACTCTGAACGCTTCTCGGCGAAAGAAAAGCCTTAAAACCTATTCCGCCCGCTTCAATAATCGCGTAGCTTTCCTTGCGGCCAATAAATTTTCCGGATAAAGAATAAATCATATCTTCATTATATATGTTTAAGCTAGTATCACAATTTAACCCCAAAGGCGACCAGCCGACTGCTATTGAAAAACTGGTCCGCGGCCTTGATGCTGGTTATAAAAACCAGGTACTTTTAGGCGTCACAGGCAGTGGCAAAACTTTCACTATGGCTTCGGTGATTGAAAAAACAAAATTCCCGACGCTGGTTATTTCCCCTAATAAAACTCTTGCCGCTCAACTCTATCAGGAGTTTAAACAATTTTTTCCCAATAATTCTGTTCATTATTTTGTTTCTTATTACGATTATTACCAACCCGAAGCGTTTATTCCCCAAACGAATACTTATATCCAAAAAGACGCCCGCATTAACGCAGAAATTGATAAACTCCGGCATGCCGCCATTCAAAGCGTCGTCAGCCGGAAAGATTCCATTATTATCGCTTCCGTTTCCTGCATTTACGGTATCGGCGACCCGACCGAATACCAGCGCGCCCGCTTGGAATTACAAACCGGCCAGTCCACTTCTCTAAAAGATCTGGAGCGTCAATTAGTTTCTATGCAATACGAACGGACAACTAAAACGCCAATACTGGGGCAGTTTCAGCTTCTTAAAACCGCCTTAGCTATTCACTTAGTAACCGGAGAAATAATCCACGTGGAATTTTCCGGAAGAAAAATAAAATTTATTAAACAACTGAATCTGGAGACCAAGGCGGTAATGGATTTAGAAAAATTCCGCATTTTTCCGGCAAAATTCTGGGTAACGCCTCAGGGAAAATTAAAACTCGCATTGCGAAACATTAAAACGGAGATGGAAAATCGGGTGGAGGAGCTCCAATCGGCTAATAAATTCGTGGAAGCGGAACGGTTGGAAAAACGGACTCGTTTTGACTTGGAAATGCTTGAAAAAAAGGGGTACATTAACGGCATTGAAAATTATTCCCGCCATTTAGGGTTTCGCGAAGCGGGCGAGCCGCCGATGACTTTACTGGATTATTTCCCACGGCCGTTTTTGATTTTTATTGATGAATCTCATATTACTATTCCGCAATTAGGGGCAATGCAAGTCGGGGACCGAATGCGAAAGCAAACTTTAGTCAATCATGGTTTTCGCCTTCCATCGGCTTTGGACAACCGGCCTCTGAAATTTGAAGAGTTTACGGAAAAAATCGGCCAAACTATTTATGTTTCCGCGACTCCCGGGCCTTATGAGATGGAAAGCGGGGAACAGGTAGCAGAACAGGTCGTCCGCCCGACCGGAATTCTAGATCCAAAAATCGCTATTCGTCCGGCCCAAAATCAAGTTAAGGATTTGCTCGTTGAAATTAGAAAAAGGATTTCCCGAAATGAACGGGTGTTAGCGCTGACTTTAACCAAACGGTCGGCCGAAGATCTGACAGAATTTTTACTGGCTAATAAAATCCACGCCCAATATCTCCACTCGGAAATTAAAACTCTCAAGCGGCCCGAGATCCTTAACGCTCTCCGCCGCGGAGAAATTGATGTCGTGGTCGGCATCAATCTTTTGCGAGAAGGATTGGACTTGCCGGAAGTTTCGCTAGTGGCGATTTTAGACGCTGATCGCGAAGGATTTTTGCGGAATTATCGCGGCCTGATTCAAATGGCTGGCCGGGCCGCCCGTTCTCTAAATGGCGAAGTTATTCTCTATGCCGATTTTCTGACGAACTCCATTAGAAAAACTATTGAAGAAACTGCCCGCCGCCGGAAAATTCAAAAAAAATTCAACGTCCGTTTTGGTATTATCCCTAAAGGCATTGAAAAGGAATTTTCTATTGAACTGATTAAAAACCCTCGCACATAAATGCTTCGGTTTCCATGTCATAGTTCCCGAGCTTGTCGAGGGACTACAATTACTGCCACTTAGTCCATTCACCTTTGTATCCCCTCGACTTCGCTCGGGGAATAATTAAGAGATAAAAAATCCCCTTCGACATTGCGTCAAAGGGGATAAAGATCATTCCAACAGCTCCACGCCGAGCTGTTTGGCCGCCTCGCGGGCGAGCTCCTTGCGCTCGTTGATGGGTACTCTGCGAATCTCTTCGGCAACTTTCTCATCGTTGCCGAAGTATTCCTTGAGAACCTCGGTGACACCGAGGCGCCGGACTTCAGTCTTGGGTTGCTCCATTAAGGCCTCCCTTCTTTCAAAATTTCTTGAAGGATCTGCGACGCCTTCCAGTCGCCTCTTCGGAGGTCAACTGAAAGAACGATAACCTCTGCCGGATTTTCCGCCAAATTCGCCACCACTTCCAGTGGGGAGATTTTACGACAGAATGCCTATGCCTCATTCTTCATCCTCTCAACTCCTCTCTAATAATAACTGCCAGTAATTATAGTTCTAAATTAATAGTTTGTCAAATAGATCATTGACTCTTTGCTTAAAATCCTATACCCTTAAATCTATAATCAAAAACTATGCCAATCACAGCTTCAGCCAAAAAAGCACTTCGCCAAAGCATCCGACGCCACGCGCGGAATTTGACTCAAAATAAAGAGTTAAAAAACACGGTTAAGTCTTATAAAAAACTCGTTGCCGCCAAAAAAATTGACGAAGCGAAAAAACAACTTGCCTCGGTTTATCAAGTATTAGATAAGGGCGCTAAAAATAACCTTATGAAAAAAAACACTGCTTCCCGCCTTAAGTCCCGATTGACTAAATTATTGAAAGTAAAGTAAAAAGCCCCGACCGGGGCTTTTTACTTTGTGATAAAATAAAGTCATGCCTGAACTTCCTGAAGTTCAAACTGTTGTTAACGATTTAAATAAAAAAGTGATCGGCCGAAAAATCACTGGTGTTTGGTTTGACTGGCCGAAAATGATTAAAGACCCAATGGATCAGAGTAAAACCAGAATCGCCCACAAACATGTGGCGGAATTTGAAAAAACAATTAGGGGCAAGAAAATTTTAAAAGTAGCTCGGAAAGCTAAAAATATCTTAATTTACCTTTCCGACGACCTCTTACTTCTCATCCACCAAAAAATGACCGGGCATATGTTAGTGGGAAAATGGAAAATTCAGAAATTAAAAGGTAAGAGCATTGTAATCCCACTTGAACCAAAAGCGGCCGTTACTGATCCTTATAATAGGTATATCCATTTAATTTTTTATTTGGATAACGGAAAAATGCTCGCGCTTTCGGATTTACGGAAATTCGCCAAAGCTATTTTAGGAAAAAATCAGGACATTGAAAATTTATCAGAATTGAAAAATCTCGGACCAGATGCGCTTGACCCAAAATTAACGCCAAAAAAATTCATGGTAGATATTCTTCAAGCTCGGGGTAAAAAAATTAAGCAAGTCTTGATGGACCAAGAAGTAATCGCCGGAATTGGCAATATCTATTCGGACGACGTTCTTTGGAAGGCGAAAGTCCATCCGTTCCGTCCGACGAATAGCTTGTCAGTTAATGAACTAAAAAGAATTTATTCGGCGATGCGCGAAATTTTAACTAAAGCCTTAAAGCTGCGGGGAACCTCTACCAGTGACTTCCGCGATACCGCCGGAGAAAAAGGGAAATATGGCCCGACACGACTGGTTTATCAACGCGAAGGTGAACCCTGCGCGCGCTGTAAAACGAAGATTACCCGTAAAAAAATCGGGGGGCGCTCCGCTCATTTTTGCCCGAAATGCCAAAAATTATGATTATTTACCTATACGGCGAGGATTCTTACCGGCGCCAACAAAAGTTAAGGGAGTTGTCAGCGAAATATAAAGAAAAACATTCCGGCTTAACGGTAGAAAATTTTGACTTGTCCGCCGAAGCTTCAGCAGAGGAGGATTTGGATCGCTTGAGAGATTTTATTTCCGCTCAGTCGCTTTTTGGCGGTTCCAAGCTGGGAGTTATCAGCGCTAAAACCGCGACTAAAGAACTGGCGGCGATATTGAAATTAGCAGCCGAAGAAAAAACAATGAATTTATTCTTGGTTTCGGAAAAACATTTGGGTAAAGAATTTAACTTTCTTTTGAAAAATCCGGTCTTATCGGAAGAATTCCAGCCGTTAATTGGCGCGCAATTCGCCGCGTTCGTAAAAAAAGAAGCTGCCAAACGAAATTTAAAATGCCCGCCGGAAATTTTAAGTAATCTTATTCGGTTGGCCGGTTCCGATTCCTGGCTGGCAATCAATGAACTGGAGAAACTGGTGCTGGGAGGCAAACCGGACGATAGTCTTATCTACCCAAACTTTTTCACTTTATTGAATCGCCTTCGAGGAAGCTCCCTTGCCGGACGCTTAAGCGCGTTGAGTTTTTTAATAGAAACCCAAGACTCGGTTGGAATTTTCAATGTCCTTGCCTCGCAAGCAGACGCGGAAACAAAAATAAAAATGGCGAATTACGATGTTGCCGTCAAATCCGGAAAATTAGGCTACGAAGAAGCTCTATTGGATTTAGTTTTATAACTCTCCCCAATTCTTTCCAAAAGCCGAATCCACCTTTAACGAAACTTTTAATTCGTAGGCCGTTTCCATTATCTTTTTTATTTCTGGCATTGTTTTTTTAACCGCTTCTTCCTTAATTTCAAAAATTAACTCGTCATGGATGGTCAGAAGCATCCGCGCGTTTTCCCCGAGTTTTTCCTTTTCAAAATAATCCGCAATCTTAACCATGGCGATTTTAATAATATCGGCGGCTAGCCCCTGAATTGGCATATTAATCGCCGCCCGCTCGGCTTCGGCGGCAAAACGGCGGTTCGGTGAAGTGATCGCCGGCAGCCAGCGCTTTCTGCCATCTAAATTTTCTACATAGCCAACTTGCCTCGCCTTATCAATAGTCTTTTCCTGCCAGCGCTTTATTTCGGAAAAATCACTGAAGTATTCTTTAATGAATTTTTCCGCTTCTTCGCGGCTCAAGCCGGTATTGCGCGCGAAGGCGTCCGGACCCATTCCGTAAATTACGCCGAAATTCAAAGTTTTGGCGAAATGCCGCTGTTCTTTGCTGACTTTTTTTACATCAATATTAAAAACGTTGGAGGCGGTGATCGCGTGGATATCCGAATCGCTTTCAAACGCTTCTATCATTTTTGAATCTCCAGCAACCGACGCTAAAACCCGCAATTCAATCTGGGAATAATCAAAAGCGGCCAAAAAATATCCTTTCTCGGCTATAAAAACTTCTCGCACGCTCGGCGGGACATTCTGTAAATTAGGATTTTGCGAGCTTAAACGGCCGGTCGCGGCACCGGTTTGCAAAAATTCCGTGTGAATCCGATTTTCCTTGTCCGCCGCCGCTAATTCTTTAAGCGGTTTAATATAAGTAGACCGAATTTTAAAAAACTCCCGATATTTTAAAAGCGCCTCGCCAATCGGATGGCGGTCTTTGATTTTTAAAAGCGCTTCCGCGTCCGTGGAATAAGAGCCGGTCTTTCTTTTAGGAATCCCGCGCGCGTCAATTTTAAGTTTTTGAAATAAAACCTCGGAAAGCTGTTTTGGAGAATTTAAATTAAAAGGAACTCCGGCTGATTTATAAATTTTTTCTTCTAGTTCAGCCAGCTCCTTCGCTAAATCCTTAGATTTTTTCCCCAAAAGCTTTAGGTCCGCCTTAATGCCAATCTTCCGCATTTCTTCTAAAATCGGAATCAGAGGCAATTCAATTTCCTTGTAAACTTTTTCCAACCCAAGCTCAACAATCCGCTTTTCTAAAAATTCTAAATTGTCCGCCAAACCTTGTTCCTTATCCGGATCCAAAAGCCACTTGGCGATTTCTAGTTTTTTAATTGAGCCCATAACTATTTATTCAATCTTTCTACCAAACTTTTAAAGCCGAGCTCTGTAAAGTATTTTGATAATTTTTCTTTATTTAATTCCTCCATCGCGAGCGAACTAAGGCCGCTCACGGCAACTGGCGCGTCACGGCGGATGGTGGCGAGCTTTTTAGACATTAAAGCGATTTCTTTTTGGCCTTCCAGTTTTTTGGAAATCTTTTCCGGAATGATTCCAATACTCGCAAAAACTTCTTCCAGATTCCCGTACTCTTTTAAAAGCGGTTGGGCGGTTTTTGGCCCAACGCCCTTGATTCCCGGAATGTTGTCGGACGTGTCCCCAACCATTCCCTTATAATCGGCAAGCTGGTTCGGCTTAAGTCCATATTTTTCCTCCACACCCTTCTCGTTATAAATTACCGTTTCGGAAAGTCCGGTTTTCACAATTTGGGCGACTACTTTTTCATCAATTACTAGCTGTAAAAGATCGTTGTCGCCCGAAAGAATAACAATTTTAAAATCCGGCTCTCCCCGAAACTGTTCCGTTAAAGTCCCAATAATATCGTCGGCCTCAAAACCCGGCACATCAAAGCTTTTAATTCCAAACGCCTCAAAAACTTCCCGCGCCCGAATAATCTGCGGCACTAAGTCATCGGCGGTCGGCGGTCGGTGGGCTTTGTAGTCTTTAAAAATTTCGTCCCGAAAAGTCGGTTCCGGCCGGTCAAACGCGGCCGCGACATATTCCGGCTTTTGTTCCCGTAAAATCTTTAGCAAAATTCCACAGAGCCCGTAAATCGCCTGAATCGGCTGGCCATCCGGCGTCGTCAGCGGCGGGAGCGCGTGGAAAAACCGGTGAATCAGCGCGTTAGCGTCAATAAGTAATAATACGTTCGTTTTCTTTTCGGCCATGATTCAAGTTTACCCAAATTGTGCCTTTTGGTAAAAGTTTTTTTATTTTCTCCGCCCATTCAATTAGTACAATGTTAAATGGAGAAAGGAGAATGGACTTAAAATTTAGAACCTCTAATTCCTTAATATTGTGAATCCTGTATAAATCAACGTGGTAAAAAAATCTGTAAGATTGCTTCTCCCGCTTGTAGCGGGATCGCAATGACGATGATAGTGGATAACTGCGGAATATCAGAAAGGTTGGGCTAACCATTCGGTGTTTAATGCCAAACGCCTTGGCAAATCCTTGGACAAAAGTGGTTTTACCCGCCCC
>CAYHXN010000006.1:0-27183 GCA_964360605.1 uncultured Candidatus Saccharibacteria bacterium
ATTGAAGTCTACTCCGTGATTAATCACTTCAATATTCAAATCCGGTAAAACCTTCAAAATTTCTTTTTTTGTATTATTGCTGACTGCCGTTACTATATCGGCTTTTTTATATGCCCACCTTAACAGCGGACGCTTCCACCAATTGTAAAGCGGCTTTACTGATCCCGTGCCAATGGCGGTAATAATAACCCGCTTCTTCAGAAACAATGAAGCAATAACGGCAATAAATCCGTAAGGCCAGCCGTCCAAAGCGTGGACAATCTCGCAATTTTTTATAGTTTTACGGACAGGGAAATAATAAAATGGTAATTGCCAAAACCTCTTCGGTAAACCATTTTCATGAGTTAAAATTTCAGCTTTCAGGTCAGGAACGTTTTTCCCTAAAGCGCCGGTTAAGGAATTATAAAACCGCCCCGCGCCGGTCTTCATACTTGAGTCATTGTTTAAATAAATGACTTTCATAAAATTAAGTCTTTTTTTGCAAAATATAGACCGCTTTTGCGCCCCATCGGTTTTCCAAAGCCGTCTGCCGGCCTAATTTTTTAGCAACGGCCATAAGTATTTTTCTGATGCTGCCGCGCCAGCCGCTGAAAATTCTCGGTGTAATAAAATATTCCGTTCCGACAAGAGTAAAGTACTTCAAAATGGTTTTTTTAAAAATTGCCGGTGTAATGATGGCAATATGATTATTGCGTTCGTGATAAGCCGGAAAATCGCCGTGCGCCGCGAAATACCCCCTGTTGGGCGGCGAAGCAACGTTAATTAGCGAAATAATCAGCAAACCGCCCGGCTTGAGCGTGCGATAAGCTTCACGGATAAAATGATGTGGATTTTCCAAATGCGGAATCAAACACCAGCCAGTGAGTACATCAAAGAATCCGTCTGGCCACGGCAACTTATCAAAACTTAAATCGGCGGCTTTAAACTCTTTAACAATTTTTTTTGTATCCAAATTCAAATAATCGTCAATATCAACGGCATAAAGGTTATTAAATCCCGCACCAGCAATATCTTTCAAGAATCCTCCGGAGGCCGCGCCGCAATCCAATACGGCAATGTTTTTATTCTGACCGGCGTATTTTTCAAATACCGCGCGGCCAAAACCGTGACGGATTGTCGGACCGGTATATTGAATCAGACGTTCTTTGACTTGATCGCGCTGGCTACGGATTTCTTCTGGAGAAAGATATTGCATGGTTATTTTGGTTTTTGTAAAACGTAATAGATATATCGGGCGAACCATTGATTAGCGGGAAGGATTTTTTTTAATAACGGATTTAAAAATAAGAGCTTGAACTCCGGCTTGCCATAGTTCGTAGATAATAAACGGAAATATTTCAAAAACGTTTTTTTAAAAATCGCGCGGGTAAAAAACGTAATGTGATTATCGCCCTCTAAAAAATGATACAAATTGCCGTGCCGAAAAAAAAGCAGCCGATTAAGCAGATGAAAGGGATTCGGCGTAGAAATAATTAGAATACCGCCGGGCTTTAAAGCGCGGTGGGCTTCCCGTATAAAATGGTATGGGTTTTCCAAATGCTCAATTGTCTGGCATGAAAGCACGCCGTCCAATGAATTATCCGGCCACGGTAATTGGTCAAAACAAAGATCGGCCTTAAAAAAAGGTATTGATTTTGCGGCTAGTTGACGATAATCGTCAATATCCACGCAAAAAAGATTCCGGTAACCATGCTCGGTTAATTGTAAAATTAGCGAACCGTCTGCTGAACCACAATCAGTTATCGCAGCGGTTTTGTCTGGCAAAAAACGCCTTACTAAATCCAAAAATTTTCCGCTGCGAACATCCCAACTAGAACGTTGCTGGCGTTCGCGCAAATTATTGTGTTTTTCGCGTATTTCTTGAGAATCTAGGTATTCCATAAGTAATAGTTAAGTGTTTAAATGTTTGATTATAAGATTTGCTAGCCTTTCACCTGATTTGCCATCAAGCCGGTAGCAAGCGCGCTCGGCTATACGCCTTTCATTATCTTTCTGGCCTTCTGGATTAATCAAGTATTGACGAATAAAAGCTGTCATTTCTTCGGGCGTTTCAGCAATTTTGAGAGATCCTTCTTTAATAACCGCCTGTTGATGTTCGTAATCATAATATCGTCTTAAACTGTCCCAAAATGGTTTTAGTTTTACTCCGTCAAAACCAATTAGAATCGTCGGTTTACCGAAAACAGCCGCGTCTAGAACAATACTTGATGGGCTGGTCACTACGACATCGCTATAATACAACAGGTCAGCCAAATGTTCATCATCACTCCGCCGTAACAATGATTCCTCAAGACGTGAAGCGCGGCTGGGCGTGTCAAAAACTATATGTCCAGGCGGCTTGTATCCGCCCAATTCCGCACCACCGAAAATTGGAAACCGTACCACTACCTGCTCATCAACGCTTTCCAAAACTTTCAACAAATAGGTATTGAAAGAGGTATCGCCGGTCCAAATATCGCTTGGCGGAGTAACAAAAATCATTTTCCGATTCGGATCCAAGCCTAACTTATTAAAAAACTGGTCGCGTGGGGTTCGTACTCCTTTTAGATAATGGTCGTAATGAGGAAGTCCCACTACCATAATTGATTGAACTGGCACGCTGTGATATTCAAACGCCCACGCCCTAATCCATTCATTCTGAACTACTAGAGTATCCGGCAACGTCCTTAATAGGCCCTTGGTGGTCATGCTATCCCACGACCGACTCATGCCGATACTGGGAATACCGTGCCGCCGCGCCTCACGTACAAGATAGGTGTCGCTATATTCCTGTATACGCAAATCTTGAATATCGGAAGCAAAAACAGCGGCGGGCTGATATTTATTAAAAAGATCGTCGTAACCGCCGCCGGGCATCAACCGATAATCAAGCCAACGAAAAATTTTCCGAACCAATGGCAACCGGCCACACCAAGAAAGAACCGATGTAAACCAATAACGCAAGCGATTTCTGGATTTGCCTAATTGAACCATTTTATGAATTTTCTTACTGTGATTAAAAAGTAAATTCCAAGACAGCAAATGAAACACAAGATTTAATTTGGACATTTTTTTAAACGGCACTTCCTCCACCACGACATTTTGACCGCCAAATTCTTCGCTAAAAAAATCGCCTTTATTTTCCGGCACCAGTAAAATAATCCGCAAATTGGGATTATTTTTCAAAATAGTAAAGGCTTCGGTTTCCAAAAAATTCCGGATTACCAAATTGAAAAAGCAAGAAATGAAAAGCGTTTTGTTGTTTTGGGTAGTACTCATGTTATTTAATTATCTTTCCTAGAAACAAGCCAAGGCCGGACCGCCAAAAATTTTTTATCATAGCCACGTCATTGCGCCCAAAAGACAAAAAATGCTTAAGTTTTAAAGTAAATTCTGGGTATTGCTTCTTCAGCTCTAAATAGAAAAAGGCAATTCTTTCAATATAAGTTGATAAATAAACTAAGCCCGAACCCACAATCCCAAGGGTTGGCAAAAAAACCGCTGAAGCGATTGGTATCACTAAGACCTCATTGACAAAACGCATCGCCAAAATTTTCTGCTCACGAAGAACGGTTAAAGTAGATTTCAAGACCTTAAAAACCCCGTAAAATGGTAATGCCAAAACCATTAAACGGAAAATCGGCATGGCTGGGGCGTAGTTTGGGAAAATTAATACTACCACCAGAGGCACCGCTATCACGCTTACAACCGCCAACACCAATCCTAACCAGAAAGCGTATTTCATCGCTTGTTTAAAAATATAGGCAAGCTCAGAACGTTTTTCCATTTTTAAAGATAATATCGGTGTTAATCCATTAAGCGGAAGAGTGCCTTCTATAAAAGCGATTAAATTGACTGCTAGGGCGTAAAAGGCTACCGCTTCCGTATTGATAAAGACTTTAACTAGCCACGGCATGACGCCCTTAGTTATCCTAGAAACACTGTAGCGGATTACCAACCACCCCCCATAATTCTTGATAAGACCAGGGAAAATCCATTCCCGAGTCATGGTTACCGAACCAAAGACCTTTCTATACCTCCACAAAAAAGAAAAGGAGACTAGAACAAAAACTGCGACTGCTTCGGTAATGACATAAATTACCACTAACTCGGGTAGGTCAAAATAATAAAAGTTAATCGCTAAAATAATCAATAGAAACTTAACTACCTCTCTAATAGCCGGAAAACTCCAATAGACGAAGGAAATGACGGATTTAAAAAAAGCCGTGGCCGAAGACTCCAAGGCCCGAATAATTAAAAGCAGGCTGGAGATTTTAATAAAAATTCCTATATCTTGGCTGTAGCTGTCGGAAATAATCGAGGATCCTAAAAAAATCGCCGCGGCTAATAGTAATCCTAATCCAACTTTAAGCAGAGCCGATTCCCAAAACAGTCTTTTGGCCATAGACAACTGGCTAGTACTTATCAAACGGCGAATATCCACGCCAACAACTTCATTAAGCATTTCCACAATATTGAAGTTAGAAGCGATGGCAATGAATGACAAAATCAATTGATATAAACCAAATTGATAAACACTTAAAGCTCTAATAATGAAAAAGGAATTCACTAGCCCAACGCTAGTCGCAATAATGTCAAAAAATCTTTTTAAAGCTTCTCCCTTCAAAAAGTAATGGGATAGCTGTTTTTGTTGGTCTTGAGAACCGATAATCATATAATTAATATTAATTCCGCTATCATTTTTTTTAAATCGTGTTTCCCCACGACAAGCTGACGCATCCGCGCGCCAATTTCGGTAAGCTCGGTGGAAGCCGAACTTCTAAGCAGGGCGCCTAATTTCATTGCCAAGTCAGTAGCGTTCTTCTCTTGAAAGATAAGGCGGCTTTGAAGATCCGCGTCAAATATATCGGCTAAAGTACGATTACTAACCAAAACCGGCGTTTCGCAAGACATTGCCTCAATAATCATTTTATCAAATGAACCCGTTGGCGTAAGATTAACGCAAATTTCGTGCTCATTATACAATTCAGGCGTTTTCTGATTAGGAACCGACCCAATAAATTTTATCTTCCCCCGACCGACCAGCGGCGCGGCTTGTTCTTTTATTTTCTTAGCGTATTGATATTCACTGGACTTACTGGGTTCACCGGCAATGGTAAGCATGAAATCAATCCCCTTTTGGTCAAGGAAACGCAGGGCATCAATCAAAATATCTATATTTTTTATGGGAGAAATCCGTCCGATATATAGGATAGATCTTTTCTTTTTAGGTATTTCGGGCCTCCGCCGAAAAAACTCCGTATCAATACCCACGGGCATTTGCTTGGCTTTTTTATAACGCGCCGCGAAAGCATACGGCGAAGTGTGTAAAACAAATCGCGAGAAGCTAATGGCCGCGCGCGCCTTCCATGTTCCTATCGGGTGATTGTACCAAAATATTATTTTCTTGTGCCACAATTTCCATAAAAATCCTCCGAGAAGAACATATTCCGAATTCATATGCACGAATACCGTATCGTAATCCCCCCTCAACCGCCAAATATATTTATAAAACCTAATAACGTATAAAAGCCTTGAAATCGCCTTTATAACGCTTGATGCTTGTTCCTTACCCAATGAATAAACTTGAACATTTGCGGGTAATTCAACGTAGCCGCGATATAAACAAATAACAGATACTTGCTCAACCTTGGAGGCCAAGTTCTTTATCCATTCGTGATAAACTCCCAAAATGTCGTCGTTTTTATCAACTTTTTGCGTGATAAAAAGAATTTTTTTATTCATTAGAGCATTGTTCCCAGCTATCTTTAATTGCCGCAAGCCACCTTTCTTTGGTCGGCCAATTCTTAAAAAATTCGTTTTGCTTTTCAATTAATTCCTTGCATTTTTCTGGATTGGAGACTAAACCGTTAGTCACTTCTACTAAACGGCTCTTATTCTTTACCGGCAGCACTTCTCCCAAAGCCACGCCGACATCGGTCGTAACGACCGGAATACCAGCCGCCGCCGATTCTATAATCGCCATACTATATCCTTCATAATTTGAAGTTAGTAAAAATAAATTTGCGCGCTTGTACCATGATGGTAGGTCATTGATATTAACTTGTTTAATTGTAATTCGGTCACCAACGCTTAATGACTTTATTTTGATAATCAAACGATCTAGTAAACTACCTTGGCCAATAATTGTATAACGAGTCTCGGGGTATTGGCGCAAAACCTCCGCCACAACGTCAATGGCTAAAAATAAGTTCTTTTCTGGCTCTAGGCGAGCGACCGTCAAAATTAGGAAATCTTTACCATACTCATTTATAGCTGTGGCTCGGGCAAACCTTTCTTTGTCAACAAAAATTGGCAGGATAACAATACGATTTTCCGGAATATTTTTTTGGACCAAAGAATTTTTAACTCGCTCGCTCACAACACGTATGCCATCGGCTTTTTTTAAAAGTCGTGTCCCCCACCAAAACCGCCGAATGGTATTTTTCCAAGACTGACGCCAAAAATAAGGGCTTAAAAAATCGGTGTGGACTTGGATCTGCAACGGAATATTAAATTTCTTTTTCAACCAATAACCTACCAACGCGGTTTCAAAAGGATCCTGCGTAGTGATTACTGAATGCGAAAGTTTTGAATCTTGAATAATATTTTTTCCGATTTCATAAGCATCCCAAAAATAAAGAGGCTTAAACCAAGTATTAGTCGGGTAAAGAAAAATATTCCCGCCAACCCTGATACTTGATATCTGATGCTTGATGCCCGCATAGACAATCACGTGTAATTCTTCAACTAAATTGCCGTATTCTAAAACACGCCGCCGAACTTCGCTCGTGGAGTCAAAAATTTTGAGGTCGGTTGAGATCATTAAAACCTTCATAAGAAAAAACCCAGTATCAGCTGGGTGGGCCACTGGACTCAATATACCACCTTTTTATAAACCCTTTAAGACTCCCAGAAGCTGGCTTACCGTATTTTCAACGGAAAATTGCTTGGCTTTCTCACGGGCGCTTTCAATAATCTCATGACGAAAAACCTCCTCCCCGTCCAATTTTTTAATAGCCGCCAAAATCTGTTCTTTATTGCTTGGCTCCACCAAAATTCCTTCTTTGCCGTTCTCAATAATTTCGGCCAGATTCCCGATATTCGTCGTTACCACCGGTACTCCGGCGTTCATTGCCTCAACAATCTGAAACGAAAAGCTCTCAAAAGACGTATTTAATACAAACACCCTGGCGCCTCCCAAATATTGTAATAACTCTTCACGCGAAATTGATCCAATTAGCGTAACTCTGTCTCTTAATTCCAAATTCCTAATTCCCAATTCTAACCTCTCCCGATCGGGCCCGTCTCCCGCAATCACCAACTTCCAATCCGGTAATTCTTTCATCAACTCAATTAAAGTATCAAACCCCTTCCACGGCACCAACCGTCCTGCCGACAAAATAATTTTTCCTCTTTCCTGATACTTGATACCTGATACTTGATACTGTAAATCAATACCATTATAAATCACCCTCACCTTCTCTTTATTCCGAACCCACCCTGAAACCAATTTCTGAAAATATCTACTGGGAGTAATTACTAAATCAGCGGAACCAACCACCCATTTTTGAATCTTACGCATTAACTCAACGCGCCGGCCATACTTTTTATTTTGAAAATCATCAATACCCTCCTTGACTCCCCAACGCTGAACGGCCTGTTCCCAAACGTAATCACCGGGTACCCGAATAATTAACTTCTTTCTTAATAACTTTGCCGCTAGCATCACCGGCAAACCGACGCTAATAGTGTCCTGCGCGAAAACAACGTCTCGGCCAAATGCTAAAAAAAACGATTTTAGAAAATATAATAGGTGTCGGATCCCAGTCGGCCAACTTCGTACCGTCCGAAAAGGCAAAACCCGTACCGCTATACCCCACTTGGGTAATTCTTTTTCTACTAAAGCGGCGTAAGTTGCTGGTCCGCCAATTTCCGGAGGATAAATGCCGGTAGCTAATAAGAGCGACGAGCAACGAGAAATAAGGGACGAGAAAATATCGGACATTTTCTGGGAAATTTTGTCCCAAGAATAATTTTCTAAAACTAATTTCCGTCCGTTTTCCGCTATTTTATCGCGTAAATTATCGTTTTTCATCAATAATTTTATTTTTTCAGCTACGTCATTAGGATCGTCAACTTTGCAAAAAATACCCGTTTCGCCATCTTTTAAAAAATCTGGGATCCCGCCAACGTTGGTGCCAATAATCGGCAAGCCCGCGGCCATTGCTTCTAAAAAAGAACTTCCTAGGCCCTCGGAACGGGCCGTTCTAACAAAAATATCGGCTTTAACCAAATATTGTGGGATCTTTTCTGGATCAATGTGGCCTAAAAACTCTATTTTATCGGCCACGCCTAAATCTGTGGCTAATTTTTTTAACTTTTCTTCATCCGGCCCGGCGCCTAAAACCTGAAGCTTGAAACCTACCTGCCTGCCTGTAGGCATGGAATCGTGAATCAAGGAAAAGGCTTGAATTAAAGTATCAATCCCGTTTTTGTATACTAATCTAGAAGTAGTAATAATAACTTTTGGATTTTGGGTTGTATTTTTGGATTTTGGATTTTGGATTTTGAATTTAGTTATATCAACTCCGTTCGGCACCACCTCAATAGGTGCTTTTACTCCATGCTTTTTCCCAAAATCCGCTAAATAATTACTAATGACTTGAACCGAATCAGCTTTTTTAAAAATAAGTTTCCAAAACGGATAAAAAATCCCTACTTGCCGCAAAATATGCTCTTCCGAATCCCCTTCTTGAAGAGTTAAAAGCATTGGAATCGCGGGGTGCCGTAGTTTGAATAAAAGAGCCGCCAAGCCGCCGTAAGCGGCCATCATTGCCCAAATAGCTTGAAAAGGGGCCCGCCGATGCTCATTTTCTGCCGCTCGCCACGCGCGGAAAACATACAAGAATTTCTGCCAAAAACCGTAACCGCCGTCACCGACCCGGACAACTTTCATGTTAACGATTTTTTCTTGTCCCGCCCATTCCTTTTTAAATTTATGAGTAAAACAAAAAAAATCGCGGCTGGGAACCCGATCAGTAATTTCTTTAACCGCTATTTCCGCTCCGCCGACAAATGGAAAATAAGCGAGACTAAAAATCGCGATTTTTTTAATCATAAAATTTTTCGGTTGCTTGAATCATTTGTCCTAATGTAAGATGCTCCTTTAAAAACCGGTTGGCTGACCCAGCGGCCTTTTTGGCTTCTAGGGGATTGTCTATATAATGTTTAATTGCCCGGGCTAATTCTTCCGGCTCGCGAGGCGGCATTACTAAACCCCGCTTTGGCTCGCCGACAGCGGCACCTTCAATAATTTCCGTCATACCGCCGACTCGAGTGACAATAATAGGCAACTCCGCCGCCATCGCTTCTAGCATTGTGTAGGGCAACCCCTCCTTAATTGAAGAGAGAATAAAAATATCCAGTGATTTTAGATAAGGAGCCGCTGGAGCAACACCAGAAGCAATAAAAAACCGGTTTTGTAAATTCAGCTTTTTGATTTTTCTTTCCAATTTAGAACGCTCGTTTCCGGAACCGAAAATAATAAATTGGGCATTAGGAACTAATTGAGCCGCCTCAACTAAAGTGCGGTAGTCTTTTTCGCTGACTAAACGGCCGACGGAGCCAATCCAAATCCCTTCCGGATCCAGGAAGCAACCGGCAATAGTTTTAAGATTTCTGCGAGCTTCTTTTTTAGACAGAAAAGCGATGTGTCCAATTCCATTATAAATAGTTACTAATTTCTCTGCCGGAGCAATTTTTTTATCAAAAGCCAACCGACGATCGTACTCGGAAACATTGATAATTTTATCCTGAAAACTAGCGGCAATTTTATGGAGTAGTATGTAAAATTTTCGGCGAAGATAAGAAAGGTTATTATTAGGGTTAAAAACCCAGCCGTGCGCCGTAAAGACAGTTTTGAGTTGAGGAGTTGAAGAGTTGAAGAGTTTATTTGTGAAATTATAAATAGAAGCGGCAAGAGCGCCGACAACTCCGGCTTTGGAACTATTTAAATGCACAATATCTGGTTTTTCTCGTCGAAAAAAGCGGTATAACTCTCCTAGGGCTAAAATATCATTAAAAAAAACAAAGTGGGGATAAAAAGCGTTAGACAAAAAACGAAGGTCCTGCCCACCATATAAAACTTTTACTGAAAATTTTTGAGGATCTAGCCCACTCGCCAAGTCCCTAATATATTTCTGCGCTCCGCCAATATCATCCTTTGTCAGGACAAATAAAATTTTGGTCATTGGCAATAACTGTTGCTTATTTTATTGACCCATTAATCTTTCAATTTCTGTCTTTATGGCAACATCATTCGGACTAGTTTTCAACACTTCTTTATAGAACGCGAGGGCGCGGTCTTTAATTCCGAAATCGCGATAAAAATTAGCGGCTTGATAAACCGATCCGAAGATATTATTGGGATCCAGCTTTGCCGCCGCTACAAAATTTTCTTCGGCATGTTTTGGGTCGTGCAAATAGTAGGCGTAGAGGTTGGCTAAGTTTAGATACGGTAAAACGGTTTCTGGAGAAATAAGCTTTGCGTATTCCCAAGCATCTCGTGCGCCCACAAAATTATTAAAAAACTTCTTATGGATCCCGACTGCCATCCAGGACTCAAAGTCCCCAAGATTCTTTTTAATCGCTGCCACGAGCTCCTCAAGATATTTCTTATGTTTCTCTATTGCTTCCTTGGGGAGTTGAAGGATAATCGGATCATTACCAATAAAGCTTATTTGTTGGCCGATGTATTTCGGAGAAGTTGCTCCCACAGTTTCTGTGGCTAAAAATTCTTCCGTCTCGTTATTAGTAGTGTTATTTTCAACAATCATCGGGGTTTCGTTAATACCGATTATAGATCTAAAAGCTAAAAACGCTCCGGCTAACGAAACTAAAACAAGAATAATAGTAAGAAAAATCTTTATTTTCATATTCTGAAAAATACCAAATTTTGCCCTAAAAAACAATCCCGCCCCTCGTAAGAGGGGCGGGACGCCATCTAGTGGTCTCAAGTTCTCCGTCAACTGACGGATACTACCTACTAAAAGGTCAAGACTTCAGCTCCGGTGGAAACCGTTGGTACACCCGGTACCAAGAATCCGTTCAGCCAATCCCACGACGCAATAGATTGCGAAGTGTTTGTGGCGTTATCGGACCAAATGAAGTCATCTTCGGCAGCACCAGCATCCGCGTCAAGCACGCTAGCCGTGCTAGTGAACGCGGCGGCGCCGTTGGTGTTAGCAGTCGTAGTATTAGCTGTGTAATCGCAAGCCGACACTACACTGTTACCGCTGTTAGTCGTGCTATCAGCGTCAGTCCTGCAAATTGAGCTCTGCCATGCGTCGTCACCCAATAGTTTAGTAGAAATGGACGGGGTGCTGGAAGCGCCAGTCACGTCCGCTTTCAATTCAAACCATCGAGTTTCGCCAGAGGGGATTCTAATCGCGTCAGCCGTCGCGCCAGAAGTGGCGGTCGGGTTGAAGGTAATAAAGAAATCCGCGTCTGGGTCAGCAGTGGTCACGCCCTCTTCAAAGTCCGTATTCGCCGCATTACCATCGGCAACCACCAAACCGAATTGGTTAAGTTGGCCGGTAGAGCTGCCGCAGGATGCCAAGCTGAAGCCAGCATCGCTGTAGCAGTACATGCGGTAGTTGGTAACTTTGAATACTGCGTCATCAACTTCGCTTGCAGTACCACCGTAATCAAGAACTGCTGTCGTAGTAGTAGAAATATTGAAGCTGAACTTATACAAGCCAACACCATTGGTTCCAGCAGGAGCTTCAATCTTCATTCTGTACAAGACCTGATCGCTGGTGTTAGTGAACTTGCCAGAAGTGGAAAGCTTCGTCAGGGTTGGAATCGCTTTTACGATTCTTCCGCCATTGGAAGCTGTATCAGTATCTACCACGTCATCGTCAGAACCATTGTAAACGGTCTGACCGGAAGATTGACCAGTGCCTTTAAAGCCCTGTTCGCCTTCCGCGGCATCATCGTCTGGAGCGTCACCCCATCCACCATCCCAATCAACATTGATTAAGTGACCGGAAACAGCTTGGGACAAAGTAACGTCAACCGGAGCAATATCCGCTTTAACAGTCAATAACTTCTGAGCATTCTTCAGAATCACAAAGTTGGACAGTGTGGCAGTAGCATAATCATTGGTAAATAATACTTCACCAACTTTAGTAGCGCCGTCCCACAAAGTAACTTTAGTGAGGTCAGATGGAGAGTTAGAAGCATTAGCTTGGTCTCCACTAGCAGTAGAAGTAGCTAACTGCAAACCAATCTCATTCAATCGGATATCTTCGTATAGAGCATCTAGACGGAAAATAGCCAAAGTTTGATCAGTTGCGCCAGCCTGAATCAATTTCAACGATGGACTGGAAGGATCCAGTGCCAGAGTCAGAGTACCGGCTGTTTGCGGAACAATAGTTCGGCCAAGGTCCGTGGTAACGGTCTCGGCTACAGTTGTTCCTGAAGTAACGCCGGTTACAACCACAGCATTAGCCGCGGTAGTCAAACCACCCGCACCCCAACCAACGTACTCAGCTGTTCCACCAGCAGTCAGATTGCACTTGAGCGTCAAGCTCTTCTGAGTGCCCTTTGGAATAATTAAGCTCGCGTCAAAGGTGAAAGTATGATCAGATCCATCGGTTTGGGCATTGGTCGGATTAACAATGTTAGTGCCAGTGTTGAGGGCTGTTGCGCCATCAAACAAAGAGCAGTTAGTCAATTCGTCCGCAGTGTTTGCAGGGTAAGAAGTAGTTAAATCAAGCTGCATTGAGGTAATCCTCAAATCTTCGCCTGATTCACTTGCGTTCAAAATGTAATTAGCAAACGGATACGCGCTAGTTCCACGAACAATGTTTTGGTCTGGCGATGAAGAAGCGGTGTTAGTTGACAACGAAAGCGTCAACGAACCAGTCTTCATAGTCATCGTGCTCATTGTAACCGTTCCACCTCCAGGCGTTATTGTCTGGGAAGTGTTCTGACCGCGAACCGTGGTCCAGTCACTGCTCGGAGTAGTGGAAGCCGCGATTTGATCATTTTGGCTAAAATCGGTGCCTAATTTACCTTTCAATAGGTAAACACTGCGACCGACCGGGAAGATTACGGTATCAGTTATACGGATGGCATTATTGCCACCAACTAGACCATCTACCGGGCCAGCGACTACGTTACCATTAGGATCAATTAATTTGATGCTGGTAATGTCGTTGGTATCAATAGAGCCGCCGGTACCAGCAGCTTCTATTGTGGAAACGTCAAAGTTCATAGCCGCAACGCTAATGGGCTCGCCTTTAACATCTACCAAGAATCCGCCGAGTGGTTGATCAGCCAAGTTTTCAGCGATATTTTGAGCAGTTACGGTAGTAGATTGCTCAACCGTCATACTTCCAGCGCCAATAGTAACTTGGGAAGCATCATAGCTTGGCCTTGAAGATTGGAAGTCATTATCGTCGTCATTAGCATCGCTAGTTTCAGTAGCGCTAGGCAAGATACCATAGTTGTAGGTTAAACCGACAACTTGAGCGTCAGCGTAGCGATAGAGATCAAAGTCAGCAGTTCGGTTGGAGCCACTGGCAATATCGCCCTTGACCCAAACCTCTTTATTGAGGCCTTTTTCAATCTTTACGCCGCTGCCGAAGCTAGCAGTGAAATATTTCCCGTCAGAGCTAACTTTGGTGTCATACGGCACACCATCAAGATAAACTTTGACGTTTGTTAAGTCAGCTACCGCCGCGGAACCCGATTGGTTCCAGCTAATGGATTTGAACAAGATATCCTCGTTCGTACCGGCAGTAAGTTTTAGAGCAGAGAACGTGTATCCGGCAGTACCAATTTCTTTGGTAATATTCTGCCTTGGATCAAGCGCTCCAACATCCAAAGTTACGCTACCGATAGAAAGAGTGCTGTTAACATCCATGTAGTTTCCTACTAATGGGAAACTTGCATTGACGCTCGCGCCGTTGGTTTCTACGCCAACTAAGCTCAAACTAACCCTCTGTCCTTGATAGTCATTCTGGTCAGCATCGGAATCACCAGCGAGGGTGATCGTCCTAGATTGACCAGCTTTGACGTTGAACGCTCCGGTTAATCTCAAGCGATGGTCGGAACCAAAGGTCTTGGAGTCGCCAATACGAATTCCATCTTCGTCAACCGCAATAACTCCGCTAAAAGCGGCGTCGTTACCTTGACCAGTCCTTTCAACGGTTAAGGACTTGACGGTTACATCTCCATCAACCGATGCAGTAAGCACTAATTTAGTAAACGGTCTGGAGGAGAATGATTCACCGAACAAGCCTGGTGCCGGTTGATCAGAAGCTAAGGTCGCAGTCAAACCACTGCCAACACCCGGAGTCGGGGCTGGAGCTGGAGACGGGGATGGAGTTGGGGAAGCCGCCGCTAAAGAGGCGTACTTAGCCCGCGATTTCGATCCGAAATAACCGACCGATGGCGTAACGCCATTGGCAGCCTGCCACTTGGCAGCAGCCGCGGCGGTCAAAGAACCGAAATAAGTAGTTTCATTACCGGCAGAGCCAACACCGCTAGCGGCAACCGGATAACCGGAACCGTTCAAGTATTGCTGCAAGCACTTTACGTCATCGCCTTTACTACCCACGGTGAGGTCGCGAGTAAAATTGCAAGAAACGGAAGAGCTTGGCCCTTGAGAAGAAGCGAGCTGAGCCTGTAATGCGGTAATCTGGGCCAACAAAGCGTTAATCTGCGCTTGCAAATCCGATGTGGATTTCGCGTAAGCAACAGGAATAAGCATTGCGGAACCAGAAAGCCATATCGCCGTTGTCGCAGAAAGGACAACAGACGAAATTTTTTTGGTTAAATTACTCATTTTTTTTGTTATTAATTTCGACTAAAAATTAAATTGTTTTTATTTTAAGTTTTTAAAGTTTACCAGAATCGACCGATAAACTTTGTTTAAGATTATCCCCCCCGCTGTCGACCTTATCGCTTACCGTCTAGTGAGGATGACGGTATTGCGCGAAGAGCTAGAGTATAATCCCCTAAATTGCCTGTTAAAGTAAAAAATCAGCCGTTTGAGGCTGAAAATCAAGCTTAAAAGCCTAAACGGCTTATAACTTGTGCGGCTCAGCCTCACACCGAACCTCTCCGAAATGACCGGAGAAAACTATTGATTTTTCTGCATATTACAACGAACTAAACGGTCTTTCATTACACGGCAAAATCTAATAAAAATTGCCGGATTTTTTGGTAAATATTCGGCAATCTTTTCTACTAAACTGCCGGATTATCGGCAGTACTGAAAGTATAGTATGTTGAAGGTCCACCGTTCCCAATTCTTGATAAAGAACCTTGATTACACAGTTTTTGAAGGTCATACCTTATCGTTCTTTCGCTAACTTCCGGAAATTCGGCAATAATATCTTTCATTGATGCTTTGCCTAATTGCCGAATAACATTACAAATTGCCGATTGCCTAATTATTGAATTAGCTCCATTGCCGTTTCCATTGCCTATTGTTTCTACCACGGACTCTGATGGTTGGCCGCCGATCATTTGACTAATTCCTTGAGAGATCCGCGTATCCGCAGAACGGGATTTTAAGACTTCGCTATTCTCCGCTTCGGCTTGACGCTCTAGATTAAAAGTTAATGAAGTCATTTCTTCTAAATCTGATTTTAGAGATAAAAGTTGGCTGTTAGCACGCTCAGCAAATGAGGGGCCTATTTCATAAAGAGCTTTTGATAAAGAAACTAAACTAATAAGGTAGCTGATGGAATCTAGCGCGAAAGTATAACTCCTCTCGGTTATCCGCTCAGCAAGAAGTAAAGCTGTTTTTTCTAATTGATTTTTAAGAGCCTCTCTCCTGACTTGATTTGCTATTCTAAGAATAAGCAAAGACGTCTCCTGACTCTTCTGATTTACAAACATGATAATAAGTATTATAAACTGTTTATAATGCGTCAAGTTGTTACTACTGCTGTTTTGCCGGTTGCCGGATTAGGAACTCGGATAATGCCGCTAACATTGCATCAGCCAAAAGCCATGGTTGGCATTGTCGATCGACCAATGATTCACTATGCGGTAAACGAACTTTCATCCGCAGGTATAAATCATGTTGTTATTATTCATGGCCCAAGACAGCGGGTGTTCAAAAATTATGTCCGGCATTTCCAAAAAGAGGGCGGGTGGCCAAAAATAAGGTTTGATTTTGTTTTGCAAAAAAAACCCGTTGGTAACGCAGATGCTATATATTTAGCGAAAAAATTTATAAAAAATAGCCCATTTTTAGTGTCCTTCAGCGACGATCTTTTAGACGACACAAAACCGCCGATTCAAACTTTAATCTCCTTATTTAATAGAACGCTATCGCCGGTACTTATGCTTGATTCAATTCCTTCTAATCTGGCTCAACACTACGGAGTGGTAAAAATTGAGAAAACAAAAATCAATAAAAATTTGTATCAAATACTTGATGTGGTTGAAAAACCCTCTCCTAAAGAAGCGCCTTCTAATTTCACTATTATCGGCAGATATGTTTTGACTCCGAAGTTATTAGAATATATTGAAGCTCTTCGCCCTACAAAAATTCGGGAGGCTGGACTAGCAGATGCTTTAAAAAACTACGCAGTAGATGGTCATGAGCTTTATGGATGGCATTTTCAAGGAAAAAGGTTTGACACCGGATCTAAGATGGGGATCCTTGGAGCACAGGTTTATTTTGGCTTGCGCCATCCTCAATTAGGTTCAGAATTTAAAAAATATCTAAAAAAATTAGGTATTAAAAAAGACCCGCGCTCGTCGGGTTAAATTTACGGAAATATTAGTTAGCAATACTTAAAAAGACCATCCGCTTGTAAGAAAAATCAACCCGATAAGAAGAATAGAAATTAATAAACTTCGGAATACCGTTTTGATGGTAAGAATTTTTTGTCTGTATTGCGTAATAGTATCTGCCAAAAACCAAGATATAACAAAAACGAAATTAGCTGATTGTAAAAATCCTAACGGCAGCCAGCTAACAAAAACCGCAGCCTCGCTTATAAGTAGAGCGGGCAAAAACCCCCAAATTAGCTTCCCTTTTAAAATCCCGCTTAACAAAATTCCGATCGTGAAAAATAAAATAATGGATTTAAAAATAAAAAATTCAAAATTTTCCAGAAAAAAAGCGAGTAAAACTCCGTAAATAAGTCCGAAATGAATTAGGTAGTTAGGTGAAAGGCGATCAATAAAAACCAAATTTTTTAATCCAAGAAGGAAATAGAAGAGAAGAGAAAATCCTAGGGTAGCGCCCCAAAAATAAAATCCGGAAAAGTGGGGCAATAAAAGAAGAATGAGGCTGATTAAAATCGCGAATTGGTATATATAAAAAAAGGTCTGGAAAATCGGGCGGGAATATAAAGCGGCTGATAATACTAAAAATAAAATAACCGACCAAATAGAAAATCCGGATGTTTTTAAAATAATTAAAGAGATCCCAAAAACTAGCGTCTTAAACGCTAATCTTGAACGCAGATTCAATAAAACTGATTTTAACGTTATCGCCATCCTTAATTTGTCCGCGAATTAAACGGTCTGCTAGTTGATTCAAAATTGTTTTTTGGATTAATCGCTTAATGGGTCTGGCACCGTAATCGGGATCATAGCCATTCTCTACTATATGCTTTTTCGCGGCACTATCCACACTAATCTTAATCCCACGACTAGCCAATTTCTTTTTAACTAACTCTAACTGAAGGTCAACGATTTTCTCAATATCCGAAGGCTGTAGCGAATGGAAAACAATCGATTCATCCAAACGATTTAAAAATTCCGGCTTAAAGAGGCTTTTCAGCGCTTCCATCGCCTTTTCTTTAATACCCTCTTCCCTCTGGCGTAATTCGTTTTCAGAAACGCCAAATCCCATTCTCATGGCACTCTTGAAGTGCTGGCTACCAGCGTTAGAGGTGAGAATAATAATCGTGTTCTTGAAATTAACTGTCCGTCCTTTGGCATCAGTTAAACGGCCGTTATCCAAAATCTGCAAAAGAATATTAAAGACCTCCGGATGAGCTTTTTCTATTTCATCAAATAAAATCAAACTATACGGGCGGTGGCGTATGGCATCGGTCAACTGGCCCCCATCTTCAAAACCGACATACCCCGGCGGCGATCCAATTAATCGCGCTATCGCGTGTTTTTCCATATATTCCGACATATCAATCCGGATCATGGCGTTTTCATTATTGAACATGAATTCTGATAGGGCTTTGGCTAATTCAGTTTTACCAACTCCGGTGGGACCTAAAAATAGGAAAGAGCCCAACGGACGATTTTCGTCTGCCAAACCTGCTCTGGCTCTTCGTAAAGCGTCGGCCACGGCATTCAAAGCTTCCTTTTGTCCGATTACCCGATGGCTTAAAATATCTTCAATTTTGGAAAGTTTGTCGCTTTCATTTTCCAGCATTTTAGTAATCGGTATTCCAGTCCAACGAGAAACTACCGAAGCGATGTCTTCCTGATCTACTGACTCTTTCAAAAACTTTTGGCCCTGAATTTTTGATTTTGAGTTTTTGTTAAAATGTTTTTTCTCAAAAATTTTATATTCCTTCTCGGATTGCGGTAGTTCTCCATAAAGAATCTGGGCGACCCGCTCCAAATCTCCATTGCGTTCCGACATTTCCGCTTCCCTCTTAAGATCGTCAATTTTCTTATGCAAGTTGTGAAGATTTTCAAAAGCCAGTTTTTCGGAATGCCAAACCGCCGACAATTCATCATTGCGGCCCTTCAATTCAGCCAGCTCTTTGTCTATTTCTTTGATCCTATTTTTTGATTTTACGCTGACCTCTTTAGAAAGTGCTGATTTCTCAATCTCCAACCGGGTAATGCCTAGACGCATCCGATCAATCTCTGAAGGCAGGCTTTCTGTTTCCAAACGCCTCGCCGCCGCCGCTTCATCCATTAAATCCACCGCCTTGTCCGGTAAAAATCGGTCGCTGATATAGCGGGCGGAAAGATTCACCGCCGCCACTAAGGCTTCGTCGTTGATTCTCATGCCGTGATGAACCTCATACTTTTCTTTCAAGCCACGCAAAATCGCCAGAGCATCTTCCGGTCCGGGTTCTTCCACCATAATCGGCTGGAAACGCCGCTCTAAAGCCGAATCTTTTTCAATATATTTTTGATACTCCTTAATAGTAGTCGCCCCAATAGCGTGAAGTTCTCCTCTAGCCAGTGGAGGTTTTAGCAAATTAGAAGCGTCCACCGCTCCTTCCGCCGCTCCCGCGCCGACAATCATGTGAATTTCATCAATGAATAAAATCAATCGGCCGGACGCGTTTTGAATTTCTTTAATAAAAGCTTTCAAACGATCTTCAAATTCACCGCGGAATTTTGTGCCAGCAATCAACGAACCTAAATCCAGCGCGATGATTTCTTTATCACGCAAGGTTTCCGGAACGTTGCCGGAAACAATCCGCTGGGCCAATCCCTCCACGATAGCGGTTTTTCCCACTCCGGGCTCCCCGATTAAAACCGGGTTGTTTTTAGTTCGCCTAGATAACACTTGAATCAATCGGCGTAATTCTTCTTCGCGTCCGATTACCGGATCTAGCTTGCCTTCTTTGGCTTTATTCGTGAGATTGACTGCGTATTTATCCAAGACCTGAAACTTGCTTTCCGGAGTCTCATCAGTCACTCGAGTTGAACCACGTAATTGAGCCAACACCCGAAAGACCAAATCCCGCCGTAAAGAAAACTTTTCTAAAATCCGCCGGGCGTTAGACGGCGTATCCAGTAAAGCCATTAAAAGATGCTCGCAAGAAATAAATTCGTCTTTTTGAGACAACGCTACTTTGCCAGCCCGATCCAAAACCTGCATTAACTCATGAGACAAATAAAGTTGGCCAACCGAAGAAGTGGCGGATAAAACTTTTGGCGTTTTTTTTAGTTCTTCCTCAATTTCTTGATCTAAAGCGTCTAAATTGACTCCGGCTTTTATCAAAAGCGGTTGAACCAGCGACTGGCCGTCACTTAAAAGAGCGGAGAGTAGGTGAATGGCTTTAAATTCTCCGTGATTTTTCTGTGTCGCTAAATCTTGAGCATTCTGCAACGCCTCTTGGGCTTTGATAGTAAAACGATTAAAATTCTTCATTACTTATTATTCTAATTATACTAGATTAGCACTCTAATTACAAGAGTGCTAATGACGATGAACCAATTCTTGGTTCTTAGTTCCTAATTCCAACGTTTTCACAAAATAATCAATTTCTTTTTTAGTAGTTTGCCTACCCAAACTAATCCGCAAGCTTTCTAAGGCGCGTGACTTTGGCAAACCCATCGCTGTCAGAGTCGCTGATGGCTTCACTATCCGCGCGGAACAAGCCACTCCCGAAGAAACCGCCACCCCCGCGAGATCCAATCTTATAACCAGCTCATGCGCTTCTTGCCCGGGAAAATAAATATTTAGATTATTTGGCAGGCGATTTTTCGCGTCTCCGTTTAATTGCGCGCTGGGAAAAACTTTTTTTATTTTTTTCCAGCAGTAATCGCGCAAGGTCAATACCCGTTTTGCTTCTTTTTCTTTAATTACTTCGTTGATTTCCACCGCTTTGCCGAATCCGACAATAGACGGTGTATTCGGAGTTCCAGACCACAAACCGTGCGGCTCCTGCTCCCCGCCGGTTATAATAGGTGAAATGTTTAATCTTGCCCCGCCTTGGCGGTGGCCTGCCCCGCCTTGGCGGTGGTCGCTTGTCGCATTAAACACTTTCCTGACATATAGCGCTCCGATTCCCTTGGGTCCATAAATTTTGTGCGCTGAAAGCGTCATTAGATCCACTCCAAGCCGGTCAACATTACAATCTAAATATTGAAACGCTTGAACAGCGTCGGTATGGAAAACCGGATAAAAGCCTTGGGCTTGCCGATTTTTGAAATCTTTAATGATTTTTGATATTTCAAAAATTGGTTGTGTCGTCCCTACTTCGTTATTCGCATACATTATGGAAACTAGAACCGTTTGGTCATTAAGAGCGGCTTTTATTTTTTTTAAATCCACGAGACCGGCACGAGATACCGGAATATAAATAATTTCTACGCCTTCTTTCTCTAAATCACGGCAGGTCTCCAAAACCGACGCGTGCTCAAAAGCGGAAATGATTATTCGTGGCGATTTAATTTTTAATGTTAAATTTTTAATAATGCCCCGCAAAGCGAGATTATTCGCCTCTGTCGCCGACCCAGTAAAAATTACTTCGTCATATTTAGCACCGACGGTTTCAGCTATCGTCCGACGAGCTTTAAAAATAGCGGCTGACGCTTCTTGGCCAAACTGGTGTACCGATCCCGCATTCCCGTAAACATCGCTAAAATACGGATCCATTGCCGCTTTTACCCGCTTATCCACTGGCGTTGACGCCGCGTAATCTAGATAGATACGTTTCATACTATATAACTATAAACCTAATGTATTTTTGACAAGAACAAAAAAATAATATAAATTATAGCTTGATGTCAACTAACACTCTTTTATTCAACGACTCCAACGGCGTCAAATTAAATCCTGACCAGGTAATTGAGCAGCTGATTTTGTTTATGAATGCCGATCCGCACCGGTATTATAAAGTTATTATCGGAACAGATTCGGAAAAGGCCAACGACAATACCGCTGATTTTGTAACAGCGATAGTGGTTCACCGCCTTGGAAACGGCGGGCGATATTTTTGGAGGAGAATTGAGCCAACAACCAAATATCACACCCTCCGCGATCGCATTACCAACGAAGTTTTAATCTCTTTGGAAATCGCCCACGAACTTTTAACGGCAATGAAAAACTTTCAAGTTCCAAAATTTGATTTTGAAATTCACGTGGACGTCGGCGAACAGGGGGCCACGCGAGTGATGATTCAAGAATTAGTCGGTATGGTCCGCGCCCACAACTTTGAAGCCAAAACCAAACCGGAAAGCTACGCGGCAAGCAAAGTCGCGGATAGGCATGTTTAGAAAATGCCGAATGTCAAAATAATTTGTCATTTAGATTTTGAAATTTGGATTTAATGAAATGGATAAATTAGTAATAGATATAGAAACCAAAAACTCCTTCGCCGATGTCGGCGGGCAAGAACACCTCAAAGAATTGAGTGCTTCTTTTGTGGGCGTATATTCCTATAATAAAAATAAATATTTTTCGTTTTTTTCCGACGAATGCGAACTAGCGCCCGGAAATAAAGGCCAATTTGCCGAATTAGAAAAGCTTTGGAAAACCGCCGGCCTGATTATCGGATTCAGCATAAATCGTTTTGATGTTCCGGTAATGGAAAAGTATTTTAAATTTGATATTTGGTCCGTTCCTCGTTTAGATCTTCTGGAAGAAGTAGAAATCGGTTTCGGCAACCGAGTCAGTTTGGACGTCCTTGCTAAAACTAATCTCGGTATCGGTAAAACCCATCACGGCCTGGAAGCAATTAGATTTTATAAAGAAAAAAATTGGAACGAATTAGAAAGTTACTGTCTTAATGATGTAAAAATCACTAAAGACCTTTACGAGCTCGCTAAAAAACAAAAGCATCTCTCTATCCCCGACCGCTACACTGGCGTCTTAACAAAAGTGAACTTTAACTTTCCCGAGGTCAGCTTCCCGCAGACCCTCTTATAAGAAAAAATCCCCAACTGGGCAAGTTGGGGAAAATATTGTGAGATGAGCAGTTAAGCTTTGTATTGTCAGGGAATCTTGTTTCCCGCTTTTGAAGTTTTGGCGGATGCTTTATGTTCCTAATCAATATAGAGCTTAGCTCTGTTAAAGAGATGGTATCAATGATCTAAGAATAATAATAAAAAACCCTCGCTTGAAAGCAAGCGAGGATCTGTGGATAACCCTAGGCACTATTTTCCACATCGGCAATGACCGTGGCCGTGTTCCTCGCAGTGGCATTTCTTGCACTTGCACTTTTTATTGCCACAATCGTTCCGATTATCGTCATCATCGTCTCCGTGGCCATGACCGGAATCATTGGATCGGCCTCCTCCACCACCACCGCTTTGACAGCCGACAAAAGAAAAGAGGCTGAGCGCAAGAAGTACCGCTAACCAAAGCTTCATAACCAGCTCCTTTGAAGAACCAGCTAGATACTATCAATTTTTAGTAAACGAGTCAATTCTTTAAGTTTTCGGTCAAAAATTTTCTTATTCTTAGCCTCTAGGTTCAAACGAAGTAAATTTTCCGTGTTGGAGGGCCGGACATTGCACCACCAATTTTCTCCTTCAATTTTAATTCCGTCCAAATGAGAAATTTTGCCAACTGATTTATTGTAAAACTCTTCCACTCTTTTCATCGCCGCGCTTTTATTGCTTATTTCAAAATTCAATTCTCCCGAACGGTAGTATTTCGGAAGTTCGCTAACCCATTCACTTAATTTAAGATTCTTATTCCGCATTACGGAAACTTGGTTAATAAATTGGATCGCCGCGAAAATTCCCGAATCGCAATAATAAAAATCTTTGAAATAATAGTGACCGGATGATTCCGCGCCAAAAGAAATTTTTTTCTTCCGCATCGTCTGCTTTATAAAATAATGGCCCACGCGTGAATCAATAATTTTCTTTCTATCCGCGCTAATCAATTCGCGCGCCAAATAACCGGAACGCAAATCTAAAATCACCGATCCGGGAAAATTTTTACTAATCAGTGCCGCGATAATATCCGGACTCACTGGCCGCCCTTCGTCATCTACAAAAAACACTCTATCGCCATCCGCGTCAAAAATCACTCCCAAGTCCGCCTTTTCTTTTAAAACCGCTCGCGAGAGTTGATCCATCGCTCTTTTTTTCCAGGGATCTGGCCCGTGCGCCGGAAACCGCCCGTCCGGCCGCCAGTTGATGAGTTTTGAGTTGATGGATTGATGAGTCTTTTTGGATTTTGGATTTTGAAATTTGGATTTCCGGAATAATTCTTTCAGAATTATTCCGGTAGTTCCATTTGAGCAATCAAAAACAACCCGCAAAGATTTTTTTAGATTTAATTTTTTCTTTAAAAAATCGGAGTAAATTTTAGAATAATCCATATTACTAAAACGGTTCGCGAATCGCGAGATCGCGGCAAATCTTTTTAACCAAAAAAATATTGATTTCCCTGTGCCGCGGCACAGTAGAAACCCGTTTCGTTTCGGAATTAAAAAAGACGCTGTGTTTAGCGCCCTCACGGATAAATTCGCAACCTTCGCGTAAAAGATATCTGGTCAAATCAGTTCGTTTCATTGCGATTATAAAGAAATTTCTAGCGGTTCTCGGGTAATTTTTTGATCAGAAGTTTCGCGCCTATTTATTAAACGATTAGTTTCTATAACTAAACCTAGCGCTTCCTTAAGGTTTTCTTTTAATTCCTTTTTGGTCTTGGCTTGTGAATTGGCGCCCAAAATCTCCTCAATCCAACCGACGTACCATTTTCCGCTTTTCTTATAAACCGCCGTAAACTTTTGCTTCATGATAAAAATATAACAAACTATTTTACAGCTATCAATGCCTGAATTTCTTTCCCGCTCATCGGAACTGCCTTCGGCCCCACCACTTTCATTCCGTTAAATTCCGGAGGGTTATGGGAAGCAGTAATCATAATTCCGCCAATCGCCTTGAAATGATTTACCAAAAAATAAAGCATCGGCGTCGTTATCATTCCCACGGCGTGAATCTTGAATCTTGAATCATGAATCGTGAGTATTTTTTTCGTTCTTCTAATTCCTGATTCCTGCCTGCCCGCCGAAGCTTTAGCGAAGGCGGGGTTCCCAATTCCTTTCAAAATTGCCTTATAAAGTGATTTTGAACTTAACCTCGCATCATGCCCTACTACGATATTTATTCCCCGAGCTTGTCGAGGGGCTACCTTAAGAAATTTGCACGCCAGCACCCGGGCAATTCTCGCCGCTATTTTTTCGTTTATCTCCTCCGGATACTTCCCGCGGATATCGTAAGCCTTAAAGATGCCAATTTTAGTAGAATTTTTATGTAAAATTTTACCGAGAAAATCTTCCCAAGAGCGAACACGTTGATAGGAAGCCTTTGTAAAACATTTAAACCGATCCATTAAAAATTTTTGCGGTACATTCGTCAGTTTTTCTAAAACACTCGGTTGGTCGTCTAAATAAACATTTACTCCCAGTTCCGTCGCCTTAATGTTTTTGTCTTCCGCTGTCTCCACAAAAAAAGCGTTGTTTTCGTCGAAATATTTTCCCCATAAACCGTGTCTTTTTAAAAGCTCCCGCGCCAACTCGGGCTTTTGGCGGCGGGAAATCAAAAAAAACGGAATCCCCATTCTTTGGAGAACAGCCAGACCCTCCGCGGCGCCCGGAACTAACGCCGCCTCTAAAGCCGTCGGCGGATTATTATATAAAAAGAAACGCATCTTCTCTAAAATAAGCTCCGGCACAACGGTTTCAATCACATCCGATGGCGTTTGATGGGCCGCCAACGCGAATCCTAATTCCGCCGCGTGCCGGATTTTATTTTCAGTGTTATCCACTATCACGCCGTCCATATCCAAACCTATAACTATTTTTTCTCGCATGAAATTAAGAGTTTCATTCTTTCGCTTTTTATACTTTTATTTTACAATTGATTCAGATTCTTTGAAAGGAAAAAATGCTTCAACCGGAATGGCAAATTGATTTTCCAGAATATCTGGAACGGCTTCACCTTACTGAACGGCATTTCCGAAAACGGCTGCGATTGCCAATGATCGGGCAAGTCAAAAAGGTTCTACCGCTCCGGGAATTAAAAGAAATTCATTCCGTTATCCCCGCTTCCCAAGAATTACTGGGCTACCTTATCGCCAACATTAAAACTCTTTCCGGCGAACTGCCTTTTGCCAAAGCTAAAATAGAAATGCTGAAACTGGATCCTCAACAACTGCGAATCGGGCAGAAATTCGCCTATCGCGAGAATTACGTTCAACTACTGGAAGAGCTTTCTGATATCTTCCGCCAAAAATACGCGATTAATTCCGGCGCCGCCAATTTGGGCGCTTTCCTGATTTTCGGAGAAGACGCCGACGGCGTTTCCGCTCTTGCGTACTATCTCCCGCCAATCGTGGAACAGCACAAAGACGAATTGGTAATTATGGACGGTATCCATCGCAATTATATTACTCTACAAGTTGGAACGACCATTACCGCGATTCTAGTTCGCAACATCCAGACGCCATTCCCCTGTTCCGGTCATAATTGGCAGGAAATCAGAGTAATCAGCTTGAATGAAAAACCAGCCGATATACGCGATCGCTATTTTGATCTTCATAAAGAACTTTTCCGCGACCTTAAATATCTCGGCATTGACGGCTAACCGCCGTCTTTTTTATTTCCTGCGTAAGGAGTAAAATAAAAACAATGTCCCGTAAATTTAAAAAGGGTTTTGAGAAAAAGCCCTGGGTGAAACCGGAAACTAAAAACAGCGTTATCGCCATCATTCTTATCGGCATTGCCGTGATTTTGTTTCTCGCCAGCGCGGAGAAAGCCGGCCCCGCCGGAGATATTATTTACAAAATTTTCAGCGGCGCTTTCGGCATTGGTTATTATCTTCTCCCAATCAGCGCTCTTTTAATTTCGGTAGCTTTCCTTTTTTCTTCCCATAAAAATCTTTTCGGCGTCACTCTCATCGGTGCCGCTTTATTTTTAACAGCTAGCTTAGGATTGATTGATATTTTATTTCCGGAAAAAGCTGGATTGGTTGGTGTTGTTATTGGCTCTACAGAAAGCTTGCTCGGTTACACCGGTTCTTTGATATTGTCGGCGACGTTAGTGGTGTCTGGCCTACTCCTTTCTTTAAATGCTTCTATCCGGTTTGGGGAAAGAAAAAAAGAGGATCTCGCGACCATTAAGAATTCGGGAGACGAAGAGAAGCCGTTAATTATTAAAAGTCCCGAACCGATCCCCGCCCCCGCCGCCACGGAAAATAAAATCGCCAAAAAAGCGGAGGGTAAAGAAAAGGAACAGGACACTGATGAAGAAGAATTAATTCCTAAACTAAAAATAAAACCGGGGTCTTTCGGAAGTTATACTCCGCCGCCGCTCTCGCTTTTAAAATCCACGGTTGAAAAGCCCACTCCCGGCGACCTTCGCGCCAACGCCAATATTATTAAACGTACTTTGGAAAGTTTCGGCATTCCGGTGGAAATGGGCGAAATTAACATCGGTCCGAAAGTAACTCGCTACACCCTCAAACCCGCCGAGGGCATGAAACTTTCCCGCATCA